>NZ_CH724168.1:2023454-2323454 GCF_000153285.1 Synechococcus sp. WH 7805
TCGCTCCTTTCTCACGGTGGCGTCGAACGGCCTCGCTGAGATCCAGATCGATCAGTGCATCGCCGCACAGCACCACAAAAGTGTCGTCGAAAAATCTCTGGAAATCCTGAATTTTTTTAAGGCCACCAGCCGAACCGAGGGCGTCACCAATCAACTCTCCTTCTTCGATTCTCCCCTCAAAGCTGTAAGCGATTTCAACACCGAAGCGTTGTCCATCTCGGAAGTAGTTCTCGATCTCTTCGGCGAGGTGAGACACATTGACCATCACTTCCTTGAACCCATGCTCTTTGAGCAGTTCAAGCAGGAATTCCATCACCGGCTTTTGCAGGATCGGAATCATGGGTTTGGGGATCACGTGGGTGATCGGCTGAACCCTCGTTCCTCTTCCCGCGGCCAGGATCATCGCCTTCATCGGCGTTACAGGCTTTTGATTAGAAAGGCCACCATAAATGGGGGGTTAAGCGGCCATCGCCGCTTTGGCCGGCGGAACAGCTGGCACGTCAAGGCTGGTCAGGGGTAGTTGCGCTATCTGTCCGGGTTCCAGCACGCGTCTGAGTTGAATCGGTCCATGCAGAACGCCGAACTGTTCAAGCTCAACCTGACCCTGTGACGAGAGGAACAGAAGAGCCCAAAACACACCCACGCGATCCTTGTCGAGATCCGGGGCAGCGGCATCACTCCAGTGCTCTACGAGGGTTTCGAAGTTGACCCACTGGAGAGCTTGTTCCCAATTTTTCAGGTACAGGCCGAGTGCTGCGGTTGTCTCTGGCAACTTCTCACGATGGGCCAGTGCCGCGACCTGGGCAATCGCCTCACGATTGGAGTAACGCTTTTGCCGCTGTCGACGACGCATGTCCAGCTCATCCGATTCAATCTGCTCAGCGATTGACTCCAGCTGTTCAATCAGTTCACCGAGGGTGACCGCTCGCCGCAAAGGCGGTGGCGCCACTGGCCGCCGCTTCAGGTGCTTCTCAGGTCTTCGCGGCAGGTCGAAGCTTGGATCCAGCCAGCCCTGATCTGCGCAATCGGCTTCAAAAGCCTCTTCAAACACCGGTGCAGGTGGGAAGGTCTGGGCTTCCAACACTTCCGCCTTGAGACTCACCAAGACCGACGCAGCCAGGAAGGCTTCGCTGCTGTCGGCCAGATCGCGTTCGTAGCTGCCCCCTCGACTGGCCATGGCTTCTGCCATGCGTCTAGGAACATCGATTCTCTGTTTCAGCTGGTCGAGAAATCCGTCGACCACGGCAATGACATCCACGTCCCATGGGTCCAAGTCACCGCGTTGAGCGGCGTCCTGAAGCAGACGAATGGCAAGTCTGGCGCCGGCATCAGCACTCTGATTCAGCCCGGCGTCTGTCACTACCAGTTACCAACTTCAGGAAAAGTACCCAGCCTTGAAGGGGTAGGCCAGTGCCCGATGCTCTTTAGTTCTGAGATTCTTCAGAGCCGGGGTCTTGCGTGCTTGCCGAAGGAAGAAGCCCCAGCTGAGTCTCGACCGTGGCTCGGTAGCGGTTCAGATCTGTCTCAAGTTCATGAATTCGTATCTTCTGGGCATCAAACTCACTGGCTTGGCTGAACTTCTCAACGTTGTTCAGCATGCCGCTCCAGGTGGCGAACAACCAGGCTGCTGCAGCTCCGAAGCCAGAGGCAATCAGCAGCAGAGCGGCAAGAGGCAGCGAGTACTGAATGCCTGGCAGAACATGCACTGTGGTGGAGGTGGTGTTCTCCAGAGTGAAAAACACGGTGCTCAGTCCGAAGATGAAAATCAAACTGAAATTGATCTGGCGCATCGACCGAATTGGTTCATTCACCCAAAAGGTATGGGAACACAATTGATTGATTAACGGACGAATCGGAACAGATGAAGATCGTTACGTTGCGCCAGGCGAGGGAAGTTTGGGTGCTTGAAGCAGAGCGGGGGCCAGGCTTGGATTTCTGATCAGAGGTGCGGTTGGACGGGTGATGGCTTCCATGGCCGCGACATTGCGATCCACGAGTGCCTCGATGGCTGTGCGGTAGCTGTCGGTCATCAGGCGTGGGTAGAGCCCGATGCCAATGATGGGCACGAGCAAACAGCCGATGATGTAAACCTCGCGAGGTTCGGCATCCACCAGATTGGTATTGGAGGCCAACTGCACGTTTTCCTTGCCGAAGAAGATCTCCCTCAGCATCGACAGCAGGTAGATCGGGGTGAGGATCACACCAACGGCAGCGAGCCCGTCGATCACAATGCGGAAGGAGAGGGTATAAGCCTCATCGGTGGCGAATCCGGTGAACACCATGAGTTCGCTGACAAAACCACTCATGCCCGGAAGAGCCAAAGAGGCCAGGGAGCAGACGGTCCAGAGGGCAAACATGATGCGCATTTTTTGCCCGACACCGCCCATCTCATCCAGTTGCAGGGTGTGGGTGCGGTCATAAGTGGCGCCAACTAGGAAAAACAGACTGGCGCCGATCAGTCCGTGGCTAATCATCTGGAGCATGGCTCCGCTGGTTCCGAGGGCACTGAAACTGCCGATGCCGATCAACACAAATCCCATGTGACTGATCGAGCTGTAGGCGATCTTGCGTTTGAGGTTGCGCTGGGCGAAGGACGTGAGAGCCGCGTAAATGATGTTCACAACCCCAAGCACCACGAGCAGCGGTGCGAACTGTGCATGGGCTTCCGGCAGTATTTCGGCGTTGAATCGCATCAGCGCATAGCCCCCCATTTTCAGAAGGATTCCCGCCAGCAGCATGTGCACAGGTGCTGTGGCTTCACCATGGGCATCTGGAAGCCAGGTGTGCAAAGGCACAATCGGAAGTTTGACGCCGAACGCGATCAACAGTCCTGCGTAGCAAAGAAGCTGAAAATTTGTACTGAATCCTTTCTGGGCCAGCACGGAATATTCAAAGCTGGGAGCGCCTCCGCCCATGAACCCCATTGCGAGGGCAGCCAAAAGGATGAACAGAGAGCTTCCTGCCGTGTAGAGGATGAATTTGGTCGCCGCGTATTGACGTTTCTTTCCTCCCCAGATCGCCAGCAACAGATACACCGGCAGCAGTTCAAGTTCCCAAGCCAGAAAGAAAAGCAGCATGTCCTGGACAGCGAAGACAGCGATCTGCCCGCCGTCCATGGCCAGCATCAGAAAAAAGAACAGCTTCGGTTTGAAAGTCACCGGCCACGCAGCCAGTACAGCCAGGGCTGTGATGAAGCTGGTCAGAAGGATGAGGGGCATGGACAAGCCATCGGCCCCGACGGCCCAGGTCAGACCAAGATTCGGAAGCCAACTCACCCGCTCCGAGAGCTGCAATCCACTGAAGCTGGGGTCGTAGCCGGTGAGGTAGGCAGCGACCGTGATCAGAAAAGTAGTCAGGGCGATACCCAGGGCGAACCAACGCACCTGACGCCCGTCACCCTGATCAGGGATGAAGGGAACCATCAGCGAACCAACGATCGGGAAAAGAATCGAGAGGCTCAGCCAGGGGAACTGGGCGGGGATGATGCCCGCAGCGATATCAGCTGCCGGGTCAAACGGGGCACTGACGGCAAAGTCCAGCAAGAATCAGCACATTCACCACTGTTCGGAGTGTAGAAATGCTCAGTGATCTGGCATCCCGTCGATAGGCGTTGACACACACAACGCCGAATCCTCATCCTGGAATCAGGCGATCGGACCTCCGAGGACACCGAATAAGACCACCAGGGCGATCACACCTCCGAACACGATCAGGGCATAGAACTGCGCCCGCCCCGTTTCGAAATACTTGAGGCCTTCGCCACTGCCCAGCGTCAGGAGGCCTGTGAGGTTCACGACGCCGTCGACGACCTTGGCATCCACTTCGAGAACTTCACGGGCAATTTTTCGGCTGCCACGCACAAAAAGCTTTTCATTGATGGCATCGAGGTACCACTTGTTGGCGAGGAAGGCATTCACGCTGGGGAAGCGGGCCGCTACTAGCTGTCCCAGATCGATCCGTTGCAGCGCATAGGCCAAAACAGCCACTGTGATTCCAGCTGCCGAGATGGCGACAGAGGCGCCGGCAAGGGGCAGGAATTCGCCCCAGCTGAAATGTTCGGCCATCTCGACGGCTTCCTCCGGGTTGAGCAAGGCCGCAAACCGGCTGTTCCAGGGAGTCCCCAGCAAGCCGATCAGGATGGAGGGGACGGCCAGCACGATGAGCGGCGCGGTCATCGACCAAGGTGACTCGTGCAGAGACCCCCCATGGTGGGTGTGTTCAGCATCCACGGATTTGCCTGCAGCTTCCATAAGCCGTGCCTGCAGGGCTTCATCGTTTCCGCGGAACTGCCCTTCGAACGTGAGGAAGTAAAGGCGGAACATGTAGAAGGCCGTCATGCCTGCGGTGAGGAAGCCCACAACCCAGAGCACAGGGAAGGTCTGAAACGCTTGACCAAGGATTTCGTCTTTGCTCCAGAAACCCGCCAAGGGGGGAATTCCGCTGATGGCGACACAGCCGATCAGGAAGGTGATGGCCGTGATGGGCATTTTCTTGCGTAGACCTCCCATCAGGCGCATGTCCTGCGCCAGGACTGGTTCGTGCCCCACAACATCCTCCATGGCGTGGATCACCGATCCTGAGCCCAGGAAGAGCATGGCCTTAAAGAATGCGTGGGTGACCAGGTGGAACATCCCGGCCACCGGTGCACCGCAACCCATGGCCAGCATCATGTAGCCCAGCTGGGAGACAGTGCTGTAGGCCAGGCCTTTTTTCAGATCCATCTGCGTCAGGGCGATCGAGGCACCTAGGAAACAGGTCAGCGCTCCGATCACAGCGATGAACACTCCGACACTGGGGAACTGGCTGTAGAGCGGTTCCAGTCGGGCCACCAAGAACACACCGGCAGCCACCATCGTGGCGGCATGAATCAGGGCTGAGATTGGCGTGGGGCCTTCCATGGCGTCGGGCAACCACACGTGCAGAGGGAACTGGGCTGATTTCGCCATCGGTCCCATGAAGACCAACAGACAGAGGGCCAGAGCGGCCCAGCCGGGAACCACCCCGCTGCTGACCGCCGCCGATAGTCCATCAGCAATGCCTTGGAAGCCGAAGCTACCCGTCGCCCAAAACAGGCCAAGGATGCCCAGTAGAAGTCCGAAGTCGCCCACTCGATTCACGACAAAGGCTTTCTGCGCAGCGTGAGCCGCGCCATCACGGTCGTACCAGAAACCGACCAATAAGTAAGAGGACATGCCCACAAGCTCCCAGAACACGTAAATCTCAAGGAGGTTGGGACTGACCACCAAGCCCAGCATCGAGCTGCTGAAGATCGCCAGGTAGGTGAAAAAGCGCACATAGCTTTTGTCGTGCGCCATGTAGCCATGGGAGTAAATCATCACCAGCAAAGCCACGGTGGTGACCAGTGCCAGCATCACAGCGGCGAGTGGATCAACCACGTAGCCCATCGGCAGGCTGAAATCACCCGCACTCGCCCACACAAAAAGGTGTTCAACGGGCGGAGCCCCTCCCAACTGTTCGAAGAGGACCGCGTAGCTGATCACTGCCGCAGCACCAATGCAGCTGATCAGCAGCAGTGCAACCGGTTTGCGTAGGCGGTTGATGGTGCGGTTGAAGCTGATCAGGCCTAGACCAGTGATCAATGCCCCAATCAAGGGCAGCACCGGAATCAACCAGGCGGAGTCTGCAGCCGAGGGCATCCGGATAAGGAAGGTTGTCTCGAGTGTAAGCAGCTCAGTTCAGCAGTTCTCCGAGACGGGACTGCAGGAAGGCCATTCCTCCGGCCGGGATGAACCGATGGGCCCACCAGAACACTCCTACGGCAATGGCGATCCCCAACTGGGCTGGTCTGAACAGTTCTTGCCAGACCAGCTGCTGGCGGCCATCGAGAACAGCCGCGAATGGAAGCACTGAGGTCTCAGAGCGCAGGGTCTCGAATGCGTCTCCGAACCGAGCCCTCTGGCGACGGTCGCCGTGCCATATCGCAAACAGATGGTGCCCGATCAGTCCGGCACAGGTCACCAACATGAAGCTGCTCCCGATCCAGAGGGCGTGGCTGAGGCACCAGAGAATCTGTCCAACAGCCTGAGGGTGTCGACTGATGCGGATGATTCCGGTTGCGTAGAGACGCACCTGGGGTTTGAGTACCGCGGGAATTTCCAGCAGGTTGTACGTGGCTGGATACAAAAACAGGAAGCTGATGGCCGTGATGCTCCATACCGCGGGCACCATTCCAGGTACCCCCTGGAGATTCCACAGACGGATCCCGTCGTATCGATGGGCGAGAAAGTAGCCGATCACGACAACCGCCGAGGGAATACTGAGGGCGGCAAAGATCAAACGCCAGGCCCGGGCACCGATCCTGACTTCCGCCCGACTGCGCAGAGCAGCTCCGCCACTGTGAATCAGGGCGAAACCCAGAAGCAGTAGAACCATCACAAGGCTGCTGTGGTGGAGATCGCCGGTTACTTCAGCCAACGAGATGCAGCGGGAGCGTTGATTCTGGAGGCTGGGGGGGAGATCCACTTACAGTTTTTACCTTCCTGCTGCCTCAAGGCAGCTCTCCATGGCCGATCTGCCCTTCACTCTCGATCAGCTGCGCATCCTGCGAGCCATCGTCAGCGAGGGAAGCTTCAAGAAGGCTGCTGACAGCCTTTACGTGACCCAGCCGGCTGTGAGCCTCCAGATCCAGAATCTCGAGAAACAGCTAGAGGTTTCGCTGTTTGACCGCGGTGGACGCAAGGCACAGCTCACCGAAGCGGGCCATCTTCTCCTCAGTTACTGCGATCGAATCCTCAGCCAATGCCATGAGGCTTGCCGAGCGCTTGATGACCTGCATGACCTCAAAGGCGGCTCGCTGCTCGTGGGCGCCAGCCAGACGACGGGCACGTATCTGATGCCGCGGATGATCGGACTGTTCCGTCAAAAATTCCCAGATGTTTCCGTGCAGCTGCACGTGCACAGCACTCGGCGTACCGGATGGAGCGTTGCCAATGGTCAGATCGATCTGGCGATCATTGGCGGGGAGCTCCCCGCTGAACTGAATGAGCTGTTGCAGGTGGTGCCCTACGCCAGTGATGAGCTGGCGCTGGTTTTGCCCGTCAAGCATCCCCTGGCGCGCTTGGTGGAGCTCAGCAAGGATGATCTCTACCGTCTCGGATTCGTGAGCTTGGACGCGCAGTCCACGACGCGCAAGATGGTGGATCAGCTCTTGGCGCGATCCGGTCTTGACGTGCAGCGTCTACGCATCGAGATGGAGTTGAATTCCTTCGAGGCCATCAAAAATGCCGTTCAGGCCGGTCTTGGAGCAGCTTTTTTGCCTGTGGTGTCGATCGAGCGGGAGCTCACAGCGAACACTCTGCATCGCCCCATGGTGGTGGATCTGCAGGTGCGCCGACAGCTGAAGCTGATCACGAATCCATCGCGTTACTGCTCTCGCGCAGCAGAGGCGTTTCGCAGGGATGTGTTGCCGGTGTTTGCCAGTGCCGACAGCCCCCTGCGACAAGCCAGAGGTGGGTCTTCCCCTCTTGAACCTGCGGAAGACCCTTTTGAAACGAGAAATCAGAACTGATCAGCTTCAGGTGTAATTCCCACAGTGTCGTCAGCGACACCACGCGTCAGAAACTTGTTCTGGCTGATGTCGGTTTGATAGACACAGCGCACTACCGGTTTGTCGCGAACAGACCCGATGTACGCAAATGTATTCATCCGCTGCTTGCACTCACGCTCCTGGGAGGAGGTGATGGCACCTTCCTTTCTCAGGACAGCCCAGTTCTCGCGACGGATCACGCAACCAGGCTGAAGCGTGGGTTGGGTCACGAAGCTGCTGGAGGGATTGAGCGTGGTGTACATCTCGATGTCCATCACGAATGCGCTCGCTCCCCACTGTCGGCAGAACTCAGGATCCGGCACGGCCATGTCGAGCTGCTGAGAACTGGCAATGTTGCCCTGGTCTCCCTGGGTGGTGCTGGTCACAGCACTTCCGATGCCAATCCCAATCACGAGAACACCGGCCAGGATGGCCACAGTGGCACTGTTCAGGCGCATGCCCCCATTGGCCGATGGGCCAGGTGGAGGGCCTCCATAGCCTCGGCCACTGCGTCGCTCATCCATGCGGGGATCCCCAGTGCGACGGCGGTCGTCGGAGCGTCGGTCAACGCCGGCACGGGGACGGTCGTAGGGGGATCGGCTCACAGCAGTTCAGGGGTCCTTGGCAGGCCCATGGAGTAGTTCAACACCCTGCAGTCAGGGTTGTACTTGAGAGTTCCAGCTTGGAGGAGCTCTCTGATGCATCCCTCCAGTTCGGTGCCGATGCGCCGCAGGTTGTAGTCATTCAGGGCCTGACCCGCATGGCTGTCGACCAGTTCGCGAAAGCGGGTCTGAATGATCTCCACGGAGCTATCGCTCCAAAGAAATTCGTTGTCAGGGTCCAGATCCATAGTGAGTTGAGTCGAATCGGGGACGAGATCTCCGTTCTCAACCCGAGCTGTGAACAGACGGACGTGGCGCGTGGTGCTCTTGAGCAGGGTCTCGGCCATAGGGCAAACATTGCGGAATGGGCACCGCAGAGGCGCACTGATCTTGACTTTAAGAAGCGGAGCAGGAACCTCTCCTTTTAAGGTTGGTTTCAACTTGTGATCTCAAGCATGCGCGTCGCTATCGCGGGAGCCGGTCTGGCAGGTCTGTCCTGTGCCAAATATCTCGCCGATGCAGGTCACACCCCAATTGTTGTGGAAGCCAGGGACGTTCTGGGTGGAAAGGTTGCTGCCTGGAAGGATGAAGACGGTGACTGGTACGAAACGGGTCTGCACATCTTTTTTGGCGCCTACCCGAACATGCTCCAGCTGTTCAAGGAGCTTGATATCGAGGACAGGCTCCAGTGGAAAAGTCATTCGATGATCTTCAACCAGCCAGAAGAGCCTGGTACCTACAGCCGTTTTGATTTCCCTGATCTTCCGGCTCCGATCAACGGTGTCGCCGCAATTCTTGGCAACAACGACATGCTCACCTGGCCGGAAAAGATCAGTTTCGGCCTTGGCCTGGTCCCGGCGATGCTGAGGGGGCAGGGGTACGTCGAGGAATGCGATCAGTATTCATGGACGGAATGGCTGAACATCCACAACATCCCTGAGCGTGTGAACGATGAGGTGTTCATCGCCATGAGCAAGGCATTGAACTTCATCGACCCGGATGAGATTTCGGCCACGGTGGTGCTCACAGCCCTGAATCGCTTCCTTCAGGAGAAAAACGGTTCGCAGATGGCCTTTTTAGATGGTGCGCCACCGGAGCGGCTCTGTGAGCCGATGGTTGACCACATCCGCTCCTTGGGTGGGGAGGTTCACCTTGATAGCCCGCTGCGGGAAATCAAATTGAACGATGACGGCTCTGTGGCGGCCTTTCATATCGGCGGTGTGAAAGGCAAGGAGAATTTTGACCTCACGGCTGATGCCTATGTGAGCGCCTTGCCTGTGGACCCTTTCAAGTTGCTCTTGCCCGAGGCCTGGCAGCAGCTCGACGTTTTTCAAAAACTTGATGGGCTGCGAGGTGTACCAGTGATCAATCTGCACCTCTGGTTCGATCGCAAACTTACTGATATCGATCATCTCTTATTCAGTCGCTCTCCACTGCTCAGCGTTTATGCCGATATGAGCATCACCTGCAAGGAGTATGAAGACCCTGATCGTTCCATGCTTGAGCTGGTTTTTGCTCCCGCGAAGGATTGGATTGGTCGCAGCGATGAGGACATTATTGAGGCGACGATGGGTGAGCTGCATAAGTTGTTCCCTACCCATTTCAGCGGAGATAACCCTGCCCAACTGCGTAAGTACAAGGTCGTCAAGACCCCTCTCTCGGTTTACAAGACCACTCCTGGCTGCCAAAAGCTCAGACCGGATCAAACCACACCGATCAAGAATTTTTTCTTGGCCGGCGATTACACGATGCAGCGTTACCTGGCTTCGATGGAGGGTGCTGTGTTGAGCGGCAAACTCTGTGCCGGTGCAGTTGATCGAAAGACGGATCAGCTGTCATCATCAACCCCTGTCAGCGAGCCGGTCTCGGCCTGAGTCATGCGCCTTTCCACCCCGGATCTCGACGCAGCTTTTGAGGCCTGCCGTCGAGAGACCGCTGAGTGGGCAAAAACCTTCTACCTGGGAACACTTCTTCTTCCCGCTGAGAAGCGTCGAGCCATTTGGGCAATTTACGTTTGGTGTCGCCGCACAGATGAACTGATGGATAGCGAAGAGGCGCAATCCCGTTCAGTTCAGGAGCTTTCTGATCGCCTGGATCAGTGGGAACACAAAACGCGAGCACTTTTTCGTGGTGAGGTTCGCGATGATCTTGATGCTGTCATGGTTGACACGCTCGAGCGATTTCCGCAGGGAATTCAGCCTTATCTCGACATGATCGAGGGGCAAAGAATGGATTTAACGTGGACTCGATATCCGTGTTTCGAAGATCTCAAGCTGTATTGCTACAGAGTGGCCGGCACTGTGGGATTAATGACACAGGGTGTTATGGGAGTTGATGATGCCTATACCTCAGCGCCCTGGAGCGATCGACCGGATACTTCTGATGCGGCCATAGCACTTGGTATTGCTAATCAACTCACAAATATTCTTCGAGACATTGGTGAAGATCGTGGGAGAGGGAGAATTTATTTGCCCCAGGAAGATCTTGATTATTTTGGTTACAGTGAGGATGATCTTCTTGCCGGCAAGCTTAATCAATCATGGAAAGACCTTATGGCCTTTCAGCTGCAAAGGGCTCGTGATTGGTTTGATCGCTCCGAGGCGGGAGTGCGTTGGCTTTCGAGAGATGCGCGATGGCCGGTTTGGACGTCTCTCCGTTTATACAGAGGCATTCTCGATGTTATTGAACGCCAAGAATATGACGTTTTTAATGCACGGGCTTATGTTGGTAAATTCGATAAGTTTCTTGATTTACCCCGCTCATTTGTTCTCGCTCAATCGCGTTGAAGATTAAAAAACCGACCTCACTGAGATCGGTTTCAAATGAATTTGAATTGTGCTTGATTAAGCTCTTGGGGTTTAAACCGCTGTTTTTTGGTTTCCCAGCAAATCTTTTAGCTTCGCGAGCTCTCCTGCCCAGCGGGGGTCAGGGCCATCTTCGCTTTTGGCATCGCTATGGACAACTTTATTGACCGCTTTGCGAGCAGAGCCTGGGGCATGGCCTCCACCCTGCTGCCCTGAACGGCGTCCACCCCCAGCATTGCTGTTGTTATCACGACGCTCTGAACGCTCAACACGAAGGACGTTGCCATTGAAGTCCTTTCCGTTGAACTGTTCGATCACAGCATCGGCGACCTTTTCGTCGTCGATGTTGGCGAAACCAAATCCACGACAGGCTCCAGTTTCTCTGTCAAGTACAGCCTTAAAGCGAATCCCCTCCCCAACGCTGGTGAGCTGAGCTTCAAGCTCCTTGCTTTCGAAATTTTGCGGCAGATTGCCGATGTAAAGACGCACGCTCATGAAACGGGGGAGAAAAACGGAAAACTGCGTGTCAGGGCCGATCGTTGTCGTCGCTGCAATGGCAGTTAATCACAGCGCCCGTTCGATTGGCTTGCCGAAGAAGGCCGGTGGAGCCATCGGCGGGCCTCGTCGAGGGCCTGTTGTTGAGAAACGACCCGACCATAAGCGTGAGCGATGGTCAGGTGCTTAATCAAGGCGCCAAGCCTTGGGCCAGGCTTGAGTGAGAGCTCTGCCTGAAGGCTGTCTCCATCCACTGGTGAACAGGGGTGAAAGAGGGGATCTTCGGGATCCCTCCAGCGCTGCATCCATTGGTTTCTGCGTTGTTCCGGCCAGTGCAGAAGCAAGGCGGGAAGATCAGCCTCCAGCTCTTGATGCAGCCGCACCATTTCCACTTCGCTAGGGGGGTTGTCGTGATCAGCACCAAGGCGTTTTTGCCAGTAACGCAGCCTCATGCAACGTTGAATCTGCCGACGGCTGAAGCGAAGCGATTTCAACCCTTGATCGCTGAGAAGGCCAGTCAGCCTCGCTAAAGGCATCGCGAGGTTGTGCTCTTCCTCGGTCATCCATGGCGCATCCGTCACCGTCATGTCTGTTGTGGTGTCCGAATGCTGAGCCTCCTCTGCTCTCCAGGGCTGGAGAAGGCTCAGAGAGTTCATCAACGCAATCGCTTGGTCGGCGGCTGGAGCTGAGACGAGTCGCAGCAATTCGGCCTGAATCCGTTCCGGTGCCGACTGAGACAGCAATTGACTGTTGGCTTTCATCATGGCCAGTGTGTCTGCATCGATGCGCATCTCCAGTTCGGCCATCAACCGAAGTGCGCGCAGCAGGCGCAAGGGGTCGTCGCGGAGATTGCTCTCCCGGATTGCGGAGATCAGTCCGTTCTGAAGATCCTTGAGGCCCCCTGTTGGATCGAACAGTTGTTGGGGTTCCGACAGGCTCAGCGCAATGGCGTTGAGTTTGAAATCACGTCGGAAGAGATCCTCTCTTAAATCATTTCCCTCGATCCTGGCGAAGTCGATCGTCCAGCCGTTCAGCACCAACCGAGCCATGTCGCGCTGTTCATCCAGCACCACACACACACCACCGTGGTCTCTAGCGAGGCCTTGAACGATGCCAAGCACCGCACCGGGAATCACCAGGTCAAGATCAGGGCATGGGGGCAATCGGTTCAGTAATCCGTCGCGGACTGCTCCACCAACGAGGATGGCCCCATCAGGCAGTTGAGCGGGCTGAACAGGCCATCGTTCTGGCTTCAGTCGGCTCCAGAGCAAATCCGGCAGCCGGTCTGGACCCACCGTCAGAATGGTGTTCGCACTAAAACCATTGGGCATGTGCATCTGTGTGGACTGCCGCTGGGTCGATCGTTGTCAGGCCTATCACGCGGTTGAGCGTCAGCATGGTGCCGCGCATCTCTGCGAAGCCCCTCAGATGAAGCCTGTTGAACCAAGGATTCACATCAGTGTGCATGACCTCCCCCATGGACAGGTCGGCGTTGAATGGGATGTGCGTACCTGTGCAAGCTTCACCCTTGACCAAGGGCGATGGGCGCGGCTGCGCCCTGGTGAAGAGGTGCCCCAATGAATGACTGGCTGCTGGCGCTGCACAGTTCGACGGAAACCGTAGGCATCGCGTTGGTTTCTGCGCAGGCACCCCTCAGTGAGGCGAGGGTTCTCTGCCGTACGATGGGGCGTGCTCTGACGAACGCGCTTCCTTCTCTTCTTGAGGAGGTTTTGCCGACGTCTGAATGGTCAGGGATCCGTCGCCTTGCTGTGGCCACAGGTCCCGGGGGTTTCACAGGAACCCGGCTGACGGTCGTGCTGGCTCGCACGCTGGCCCAGCAGCTTCAATGTCCTCTCGATGGCTTGAGTAGCTTTGCGTTGATGGCTCCACGCCTGCAGCTTGAGCTTCCCGCTGAGCAGCGGGGTGAACCCTTCTCCATCGTTCAGGTTCTGCCTCGGCGGGGTCGGGTTGCAGGCCGCTATCAGGTGCGTGATGGCTGGAATCGAGACAATGCAACCTGCGCTGAGATGGACCTCAGGGAATTGAAGGTTCCGGTGCTGCTTCAAGCGGCCGAGCAGCCGGCACCTGAGGTGACGATGGCTGTTGATGTGGCTTGTGATGTTCTGCAGTTGCTGCGCTGCTGCCAGGATCGCCATTCACGCCATGCGTCCGGTCCCTGGGACCCCGTGCTGCCGATTTACCCCACCTCCCCGGTGGGATCGGTGTGATGGGCTTTGGCATCCGCCCTTTCCTTTTAATTTCATCACTGGTTGCTGGAGCCGCTTTTGCGACGCCTCTTCGGCCTTTCGCTGTGGCGGCACTCACCCGACAGGATCCGCAAAAGATTCTTGTGCTGGGTGGTGATGCCGACCGAGAACGCATCGGTTTACGCCTGGCCCGTCAACTGGAGCTGCCGTTGGTCGTCAGTGGTGGAACCAATCCTGAGTATGCCCAGTGGTTGATGGAGCATGAGGGACTTGGGCAGAATGAGGTTCGACTTGATTACCGGGCGCAGGACACCCTCGGCAATTTCACCTCACTGGTGGATGAGCTCCAGGGAGAGGAGATTGAGCACGTGCTGTTGGTGACCAGTGAGGATCATCTGCCCCGGGCCTTGATGGTTGGTGGGATCGTTGCCGGCAGTCGTGGGATCCGGTTGACGGGCGTGCCAGTGAGTTGTGCCGAACGGTGCCGCAAGGAAAGCCTGGGAAAGCGTTGGGGTGATGGCCTCCGCGCTCTCGCCTGGGTTGTCACCGGGCGTGATCTGAAGCCCTGGGCACGCAGGCAATGGCCCGAATTGTTCCCTCAGCCCTGATCGAGCAGGGCGTTGATTCTTTGCTGGAGTTCGATGGTGGCGGCCTCCAGGTCGGGTTTGCGGCGGCTTATGGGTGCAGGGATCGGCTCACCGATGCGCAGCTGGACTGGCACCAACCTGGGCCAACTTTGCCCAGTGCCAAGGGCTCGATGACTGTTGAGGATGGCGACAGGCAGAAGCGGTGCTCCTGAACGAGCGGACAGGAGGGCCGCTCCCGGCATGGGTTGATTGACGCGGCCGTCTGGCTGGCGCGTTCCATCCAGGAACACGCCAATTGCCCATCCTTCCTGAAGACGGGCTGTGGCGGTGCGGATTGCTTCTCGGTCACTGGCGCCACGTTTCACCGGGTAGGCCCCGCAGGCCCGGATCAGGGGACCCAGCAGGGGAATACGGAACAGTTCCGCCTTCGCCATGAAGGCCACAGGACGCCCCAGGGCATGTCCCAACAAGGGTGGATCGAGATGGGAACCATGGTTGGCCACCACCACAAGAGGACCCTGCATAGGGACTCGCTCATTCCCGCAGGTACTTCCTCGGAACAGCAGCCGGAACAGCGGAAACACCAGTATTCCGCTAACGAGCCTGTAGGTGAGACTCGGTCGTGGCGTCAAGATCAGTGGTCCTGACGGTTGATTCTCGGAGTCAGGAGTGTTCACGCTCAAAGTCCGAGATCGCCGGCTCCAGCGAGCTGGGACAGCGTGACCCCGGCCATGGCGCGTTTGGCCAGACCACTGAGAACAGCCCCTGGGCCGACTTCCACCAGGGTCTCCACGTTCGCTTCAGTCATCGCCACCATGGTTTCACGCCAGCGAACGCCTGTGATCATCTGGCGTTGCAGGCGCTGCTTGAGTTCAGCCGCATCCACGCAGGGAGTGGGGTCCGTGTTGCTTAGGACTGGGAAGCGGGCATCCTTAAAGGTCAGATCATTGAGGTGTTGCGAGAAGGCATCCGCCGCGTCCTGCATAAAGGGTGAATGAAAGGCTCCCGATACAGCCAGGGGGATGACTCGTTTACAGGTCAGGGCTTCACCAACCGCCTTCACGGCGTCTGCTGTGCCCGACAACACAACCTGGGCCGCACTGTTGTCGTTGGCAATCACCACGCCTTCCGTAGCGTTCACCAGGTCGTCGAGCTGACTGCGCTCGAAACCGATAACGGCGGCCATGGCTCCTCCGCCAGCTGCGGCCATCAGTTCAGACCGGCGCTGCATCAGTTCAAGACCGGTCTCAGCATCAAACACCTCTGCTGCATAAAGGGCAACCAGTTCTCCGAGGCTATGGCCGGCGACCAGCGCAGGCTCGCGACCCTGCCGACGCAGCTCATCCACGATCAGCGACTCGACCACGAACAGCGCGGGCTGGGTGTTCCGCGTGTCGTTCAAATCAGCAGGATCATCCGCATCCCCAGGCTCGCCGCGACAAATCCCGAGGAGATCGCGACCCAGCAACCGAGAAGCCAGCGCAAAGCGCTCCTCAGCACCAGGAAGGCTGAGAACTGGATCGGCCATTCCGACTTTCTGAGACCCCTGACCAGGAAACACCCAGGCGATCGACATTCTTGACGGCGCAATCGTTTCTGGAGCCTACGCGGGCCCCTGCCAGCGAAGCAGGGCCGCCCCCCAACTCAGACCAGCACCGAACCCGCTACTGGCGAGGAGATCGCCGGAGCGGACCCGTCCGTCGCGCACAGCTTCATCGAGCATCAACGGGATGGTTGCTGCCGAGGTGTTTCCGTATTCCGCCAGGTTGCTCAGAACCTTGGCGCTGGGAACCGACAGTCGATCAGCGACTGCATCGAGGATGCGTTGGTTGGCTTGATGGAGCAGGAGCCAGTCCAGTTGATCGGGAGAGACGTCGCAGCGCTTCAAGAGTGACTGGAGGACGGCGGGAACCTCACGGACCGCGAACTTATACACCTCCTGGCCGTTCATCACGATCGGCTGAAACCCACCTGCACGGTGCACGGCCTCATCGACGAGGGGAGAGGAGGTGTCGATGGCAGGCAGATTGAGAACGGCGCCGCGCGACCCGTCGCTGTTTAGAAGAAAACCGAGAAGTCCATCCTGATCCGAGGCTTCCAGAACGACGGCTCCGGCGCCATCGCCAAACAACACGCAACTGCGGCGGTCGTCCCAGTCAACGAAGCGGCTGAGCTGGTCTGCACCGATCACCAGGGCACGGCGCATCGCCCCCGTTCGCAGATACTGCGCTGCCGTGACCAGTGCAAACAGAAAACCGCTGCATGCGGCCGTGAGATCGAAGGCAACAGCATTGGTCGCGCCGAGGTCGGCCTGCACTCTTGGTGCTGAACCGAACAGATCATCGGGTGTGGAGGTGGCCAGGAGAATGAGGTCAAGATCCTCGGGAGATCGACCGGCCATGGTCAGGGCGTTTCGACCTGCCTCCGCAGCAAGATCGACCAGGGTCTGACCTGCATCGCTGACCCTGCGACGACCGATGCCCGTGCGTGTGCGGATCCATTCATCGTTGGTATCGACCCTTTGGCTGAGCTGATCGTTGCTGATCACCTGCGCTGCCTGTGCGCTGCCGCTGCCGATCAGGGCCACGCCAAGGACCTGCGGTGATTGTCCAGCCAAGAGAAGATCCAAGCGGGTGGCGTCAGTCAACCACAGTCCGGCAGGGGCAAGCTCAGGCTTGCACCGTCGTTTGCTGGCTGAGCGCAGCGAGATCCTCCATCACGCCATGGCTGGCGGCTGAATGGGCTATACGCAGGGCACTGACAACGGACAGAGCCTTGCTGCTGCCATGGCCAATCACACAGATGCCGTTCACGCCAAGGAGCAGCGCACCACCATGCTCGGCGTGATCCAGTCGCTTTTTGATGCGTTTGAGGTTGCTGCGCAGAAAGGCTGAGCCGACCTTGCCGCGGCGGCCCCTTGGCAGTTCGGCTTTCAGAACACCCAGAAGCACGCTGCCCACAGATTCAAGGAACTTGAGCAGCACATTGCCGGTGAAGCCGTCGCACACCACCACATCGAATGCTCCGGAGAGCACGTCCCGTCCTTCGCAATTGCCAGCGAAGTGCAAGCGGGATTCCTCTCTCAGCAGCGCATAGGTGCTGACCGCCAGGTCATTGCCTTTGCATTCCTCCTCGCCGATGTTGAGCAGTCCGATTCTGGGCCGAGCGACCTGCAGAACATCTCGGCTGTAGATGTTGCCCAGAAGCGCGAACTGATGGAGGTAAGTGGGCTTGCAATCCATGTTGGCGCCCACATCGAGCACCAGGACAGGCTGTCCGGGGTCCTTGGTGGGGAACAGGGCGCCGATGGCTGGTCTGTCAATCCCCGTGAGGCGACCCAGCCGGAAGATCGCGGAGGCCATGACGGCACCCGAATTTCCTGCGGAGTAAACCGCTTTGGCTTCACCGCGTTTCACGAGATCCATCGCCACATTGATGCTGGCGTTGCGTTTGCGACGCACGACTGTGGCTTCTTCATGCATTTCGACCGACGGTCCACTCAGGATCAATTCGAGATGGCCGGCATCAATCGCGGCGTTCAACGCTTCGGTCAGGCCTGAGGCAGCCGCAGCTTCCAGGACGCGATCCGTCTCACCGACAAATCGAATGCGTACGGCCAGCCGCTCGATGGCTTGAAGGCAGCCTTCAAGAATTGGGGTGGGGGCATGGTCGCCGCCCATGCCGTCCACAGCGACCCAAATCCTGTCTTGGTCGTTGATCTCAATGTCTTCCCCAGGCAGGCCTCCCTGCAGGCGGCGCAGGGGATCCATCACCGGTTGCAGCATGGATCCGGCCATGGAGGTCACGGATCCAGCCATGGAGCCCGCGGCATTCGCCGAGGTCGTCGCCGTGCCAACAAGGCTGGTGACAGCCGCATTGCGCCGATACCAGATCACCAGACGGCGTACCGCCTTGGAGCGGCGGGGCTTAGTCCGCGGTGTTGAGACCGGGTTCAGCTCAGGGTCCTTCGGAGGCAACGGAATCGACGATGCGCTGGAACAGGTAACCGGTTCCCCGAGCTGTGAGGATCAGCTCGGGATTGGCCGGATCGTCTTCCAGTTTGGAACGAAGACGGGAAATATGAACATCCACCACGCGTGTATCAACGTGTCGTTCCGGGGTGTACCCCCAGACCTCTTTCAGGATCTCACCGCGACTGAAGGGTTCGCCCGAGCGACTCACAAGCAGTTCGAGCAAGCTGAATTCCATCCCTGTGAGGCGGATGCGTTCATCGGCACGGAACACCTGGCGTTTGTTGGTGTCGATCTTTAAATCCGACACCTTGATCATCCCGGAATTGGGAATGCCGGCGGCGTTCTCTTTCTCAACCCTGCGCAGCACGCAGCGAATCCTGGCTTCGAGCTCCTTGGGGCTGAAGGGTTTGATCACGTAATCATCGGCTCCCAGCTCAAGGCCGGTGATGCGGTCGGCCACGTCGCCCAAGGCGGTGAGCATCACGATCGGCACATCCGATTCCTTGCGCAGCTCTTGGCAGACCCCATAGCCATCGAGTTTCGGCATCATCACGTCGAGAACGACCAGATCCGGTTCGCACTCCTGGAAGCAGGTCAAAGCTTCGGTGCCGTCGCAGGCGGTGACGACGTTGTAGCCGATCATCGACAGCCTGGTTTCCAGAATCCTGCGGATACTGGCCTCGTCGTCCACTACGAGAATGGTTTCCTTGGTAGGGGCTGAGGCCGTCATGTCGCCGGCAATGCTTCAAGTTATGGGTCACAAATAGGCGAGCGACATGCCTTTTTGTTCACGCAACGCCAACTTTCTTCATTATTCGACGTGCCTCGTCCGTCAACTTTTTACGTCTGCCAGAGCTGCGGAGCGCAGACCCGGCAGTTTTTCGGTCGCTGCAACAGCTGCGGCAGCTGGAATTCTCTCGTCGAGCAATCCGCCCCGAAGCAGGACGCACGCCGCCGCCGTGCTGGAGCCGAACCAGGAGCCGGACCTCAGGCACGCCGTTCCACCTCGATGGCCGCCCTTGGCGACCAGCCGTTGCAGCGGCTCCCCAGCGGATATGGAGAACTGGACCGCGTTCTCGGTGGTGGGCTGGTTCCCGGTTCGCTTGTTTTGGTTGGTGGTGACCCTGGGATCGGCAAAAGCACCCTGCTGCTGCAGAGCGCATCGGCCATCGCCAGCCATCGTTCCGTGCTGTACGTCAGTGCGGAGGAGTCAGCCCAGCAGGTGAAATTGCGCTGGCAGCGCCTCACCTCAGATTCCAGCGATCTTCAGCTTCTGGCAGAAACCGATCTGGATCTGGTCCTCGAGGAGCTTGAGGCTCTGCAGCCCGATGTGGCGATCATCGACAGCATCCAGGCCCTGCATGACGGTGATCTGTCCAGTGCCCCCGGTTCCGTGGCCCAGGTGCGGGAGTGTGCGGCCGCGCTTCAGCGCGTAGCCAAGCGTCAGAACACCGCGTTGCTGCTGGTGGGGCATGTGACCAAGGAAGGGGTGCTCGCTGGCCCGAAGGTGCTGGAACATCTGGTGGATGCTGTGCTCACCTTCGAGGGGGATCGCTTCGCGAGCCATCGTCTGCTGCGGGCGGTGAAGAACCGCTTCGGCGCTACCCATGAACTGGGTGTGTTCGAGATGCGGGGGCAAGGCCTTGCCGAAGTGGGGAATCCCAGCGAGCTTTTTCTCAGCGGGGAACGGGCCAGCGGAGTGGCCACGATCGTGGCTTGCGAGGGGACCCGTCCTCTTGTGGTGGATTTGCAGGCTCTTGTCAGCACCACCAGTTATTCAAGCCCCCGCCGTACGGCTACAGGCATCGCGGTGAACCGTTTGCATCAGATCCTCGCGGTGCTGGAAAAACACATGGGCTTGCCCCTGTCGAGGTTCGACTGCTACCTGGCTGTGGCCGGTGGGTTGGATGTGGAGGAGCCTGCTGCTGATCTTGGTGTGGCCGCGGCTGTGGTGGCCAGCTACCGGGATCTGACCCTGCCGGCAGGAACGGTGTTGCTTGGGGAACTCGGCCTGGGTGGTCAGCTTCGGCCAGTGGGGCAATTGGAACTGCGCTTGCAGGAAGCCGTGCGCCTCGGGTTCACCCGCGCTGTGGTCCCCAAAGGAAGTGGTCTGGGCCCTTTGGCCGCACGCCTTGATCTTGCCTTGCTCGAAGCGGGATCGATCACTGAGGCCCTCGTTCTTGGCTTGGGAGTGAACCCCGGCGATGACGATTGAGCGTGACCGCGATCAGAAGTAAACGTCCACATTGCTGCGGCCACTGGACTTCAGCCAGTTTTCGATGTCGAGGTAGCCGCCGGGATTCAGTCGCACGGCTTGCGTCCACACGTCGGCGGCTTGATCAAACCATCCGTCGGCATCGTCGCGGCGACCCTCTTCCTCCGCAGTGCGCCCACGCTTTTCGTAGATCAACCCCATGTTTTTTAGGCATGACGGCTGCTTGGGGTTTTCATCTAAGGCCTTCTGATAGGTGGCCAGAGCCCGGTCTTCTTCACCGTTACTCATATAGATAATGGCCATGTTCTTGAGGGTTTCGCCCCGGTCGATAGGGTTCTCCTCAAGCTTCAGACTTTCCTCGTAATTTTCCAGAGCTTCTGCATAGTCGCCGTCATTTTGAGCTGAGAGTCCATCCCGGTAATACACATACGCCTCTTTCGCTCTGGCGTTGATGGGCAAGAGCTTCACGATCAGGTCGGCCATCACCGTGAAGCTCTTGTCGATGAAGTTGTCGTTGCGGTTACTGCGGGGCACAAAGAGCTGGACGGATGAATCCATCCTGAACCCAACAGGTGATGCCTAGCGTGAGTTGATGGAATCCGTCGCCGTGTCCACATCGTCGTCAGCCGAGAACACCTCCACATCCAGCAGCGCCCAGGTGGTGCTGCTGGATGTGGAGGGAATGAAGTGCGGTGGGTGCGTGCGAGCCGTTGAACGCACGCTTCAGGATCAGCCAGGAGTCCAGGAAGCCAGCGTCAACCTGGTGACCCGCAGTGCTTGGCTGCGCTTCGAGCCCACGGGTCTGGATGTTCAGCAGTCCCTCGAGGGGGCTCTTGACGCATTGCGCAGCAGGGGCTTTCCAGCCCAGCCGCGCCAGAGTGGTGTCTTGAGCGGGGACGCTGAGCCTGGCCGGGCCTGGGGATGGTGGAACCAGTGGCGTCAGCTGATGGTGGCCCTGGTGTTGCTGCTGCTCTCGGTCCTCGGCCATCTGGCAGAGGCAGGGACGCTGTCGATGCCGTTGATCGGGACGCTGCCGTTCCATGCGGGATTGGCCACGGTTGCGTTGATCGGACCGGGCCGGTCCATCCTGCGAGGTGGTTGGGCCGCGGCTGTGAGTGGCGTCCCCAGCATGGATACGTTGGTGAGTTTGGGCGTTGGTAGTGCCTACCTCGCCAGTGTGGTCGCCCTGGTGTGGCCTGCGGTGGGCTGGCCCTGTTTCTTCAACGAACCAGTGATGCTTCTGGGCTTTGTGCTCCTTGGTCGTTTCCTTGAGGAACGGGCCCGTCGGCGCACCGGTCGTGCTCTCAAGGAACTGGCAGCACTCCAGCCATCTTCGGCCAGGCTTGTGATGGCCGATGGCATCGTGCGGGATGTGCCGGTTGAGATGTTGCGGCCAGGTGAGCGGATTGAATTGCTCGCTGGAGATCGCATCCCGGTGGACGGTGTGATCGAGGAGGGCTTTTCCGCGGTGGATCTGTCCAGCCTCACGGGAGAACCTCTTCCAGTGGATGCCGGCCCGGGAACGGAGCTCAGTTCCGGTTGTCTCAATCTCGAGGCCACCCTGGTGATGGAGGTGCGCCGGGTGGGCCGTGAAACGGCCCTTGCTCGCATCATCACTTTGGTTGAGCAGGCCCAGGCGCGGCGCGCGCCGATCCAAGGGCTTGCCGATCGGGTGGCAGGGCGCTTCTGCTACGGCGTGGTGTCGCTGGCGCTGCTCACCTTTCTGTTCTGGTGGCTGATTGGCAGCAGCCTTTGGCCTCAGGTCCTGGAGGTTCCTGTGGTGCTGATGGATCATGGCCAAGGTCATGGTGTTCATCAGTCCTTGGGAGCAGCAGCTCAGACGCCGTTCGCGCTGGGACTGCAGCTGGCGATCGCAGTGCTTGTGGTGGCTTGCCCCTGTGCTCTTGGTCTGGCGACCCCCACGGTGATCACCGTGTCGTCAGGTTTGGCAGCTCGCCAGGGCTGGCTTTTCCGGGGTGGTGATGTGATCGAGAGATCCGCCGCCATCGAACGGGTGGTTTTCGACAAAACCGGCACCCTCACGCTGGGGAGGCCACTCGTGGATGCGGTGCTCTTGAGTGATGATCCGTCGCGCACGATCCAGTTGGCGGCCAGCCTTGAGCAGACCAGTCGTCATCCTCTGGCTCATGCACTGCTGCAGGAAGCGCAGCGCCTCAATCTTCCTCTGCTTCCGGTTCAGGACAGTCGAACCGTTCCTGGAGCAGGGATGGAAGGATCACTGTCTGGCTCTTCGGACCCTCTGCGCGTTGGATCCCTGGAATGGTTGCGGGGCCAGGGGGTCGAATGGCCTGATCACCAGCGGGATGCCGTCGAAGCCGCTCAGACCGGGGGACAGTCCCTTGTGGCTGTGAGTCTGGGACAGCGGCCGATGGGCCTGGTAGCGATCGACGATCGTTTGCGTCCTGATGCGGTGATTGCATTGCAGCGCCTGCGATCCCAGGGTTTATCACTCGGCATGCTCAGCGGTGACCGTCGTCAAGCTGTGGAACGGGTGGGCCAGACGCTGGGGCTCCAGGGGGATGAACTGGCCTGGCAGCTTCTGCCCGATCAGAAACTTGAGCGCCTGGAATCTTGGCGCCAGTCTCAGCCGATCGCGATGGTGGGCGATGGCATCAATGATGCTCCGGCTCTGGCGGCCGCTGATTTGGGGATTGCCGTGGGGACCGGAACCCAGATTGCCCAGGACACGGCTGATTTGGTGCTGATGGGTGATCGCCTGGAGGCCCTGCCTGAAGCCCTTGGCCTGGCTCGGCGCACGATGCGCAAGATCCGCCAGAACCTCATCTGGGCGTTCGGGTACAACCTCATTGCTCTGCCTGTTGCGGCTGGGGTTTTGCTGCCAGGATTCGGCATTCTTCTCTCCCCTCCCCTGGCTGCATTGTTGATGGCCCTCAGTTCGGTCTCTGTTGTGGTCAATGCCCTCAGCCTGCGGCTTCCCTGACCATGACGGGGCGTTTCTTGGTTTTGGAGGGAATCGATGGCTGCGGCAAGACCACCCAGCTGCGCCAGCTTGCTGATTGGCTTCCGGGTAGCGGCCTAATGCCTGACGGGGCAACGCTGCATCTCACCCGTGAGCCTGGCGGCACTCCCCTCGGTCGTGCTTTGCGTGAACTGTTGCTGCACCCACCGGATGCAGCGGCGCCGTGCCCGGAGGCCGAGCTTCTGATGTATGCCGCCGACCGGGCTCAGCACGTGCAACGCCGAATTCTTCCAGCCCTCAAATGCGGCGACTGGGTGCTCAGTGACCGCTTCAGTGGGTCAACCGTTGCTTATCAAGGACATGGACGTGGGTTGGACCAGTCGCTGATTCTTGACTTGGAGCGGATTGCCACCGCTGGCCTCGTGCCGGATGTCACGCTCTGGCTCGATTTGCCTCTTGAGGCGAGCATTGCCAGACGGGGCGATCGGGCTGAGGACCGGATTGAGGCTGAAGGGCAGGCCTTCCTGGGCAGGGTGGCCAATGGATTCCGCGTGCTGGCCGCGGAACGGGACTGGGTTGGTATCCCTGCTGATTTGAGTCCAGAGGAGGTTCAGAGGACCATCCGTCTTGCTTTGGAAGGGAATACTGCCCTCAGGAGTGCGTGACCGATGGCCAGCGAGCTGTTTGCTGATCTTCAGGGGCAGCCCCTGGCCACCCAGTTGCTGCAATCCGCGTTAGCGCTTCAGCGCCTGGCACCGGCGTATCTGTTCAGCGGCCCTGATGGGGTGGGACGCCGGCTTGCTGCCTTGCGCTTCATGGAAGGTGTGCTCAGTGGCGGCAGCCAAGACCCCAGGGAACGCCGGCGTCTTGAAGAGCGCAACCATCCTGATCTGCTTTGGGTGGAGCCCACCTACAGCCATCAGGGGCGCCTCATCTCCAGGTCTGAAGCCGAAGCCGCCGGAGTGAACAGACGCACACCGCCCCAGGTTCGTTTGGAGCAAATTCGTGACCTCGGCCGTTATCTGGCTCGACAGCCTTTGGAGTCAGCGCGAGGGCTGGTGGTTCTTGAGCAACCGGAGGCGATGGCTGAGGGAGCGGCCAATGCCTTGCTCAAAACCCTCGAAGAGCCGGGGCACGGGTTGCTGATTCTGCTTTCGGCTGCACCTGATCGTTTGCTGACCACCATCCGCTCTCGATGCCAGCAGATCCGTTTCACTCGGTTGCCCGATGGAGTAATGCATGCAGTGCTGGCCCAGCTGCCAGATGATGCCGGGCACCGAGCTCTGGAGATTGCTGCCTCTGAGCCTGAGCTTGTGGCTTTGGCGTCAGGCTCTCCCGGTGCACTGCTCGAGCACGTACGTTTGTGGAGTTCGATTCCTGAAGCACTGAAGGAGCGCTTCAGGAATCTGCCCCAGACTCCCGTGGATGCTCTCGGGCTGGCGAGAGATGTCTGCGAACAGCTGGAGGGGGAGCAGCAGCTCTGGTTGATCAGCTGGTGGCAAACCGTTCTCTGGCGACAGCAGCTCAACAGGGTGTCAGTTGAACGCCTGAATCGCCTGCGTCACCAATTGCTGTCGTTTGTGCAGCCACGTTTGGCTTGGGAAGTGACTCTGCTCAACCTGATCAGATCCCACACCGCCTGATTCAGGCGGTTGCGCGATTGTTCTGATCGTTTTGCTCTCGATCCTGACGTGCTTGGGAGAGGACGTCCTCAAGACCCTCTAGCTGGGCACCGGTGGGAAGTTCCAAGCAATAACCAGCTCCATAAACCGTTTTGATGAAACGGGGTTTCCGAGGATCGGGTTCGAGCTTGGTGCGCAGGTGACGCACATGAACACGGATGGTCTCAATGTCATCGTCCGGCTCATACCCCCACACTTCCTTGAGGATCAAAGAGGGTGCAACGGTTTGCCCGTGACGCTGGAGCAGGCAGTGCAACAGCTCGAATTCGAGGTGGGTGAGGCGGACCGGCTTGTCGAACCAGATGGCTTCGAAGCGTTCAGGAACCAGGGTGAGAGGCCCGTAACTGAGAATTTCGTGGTGGTTGCCGGAGCTGCCCACTGGAGCCCGGTCGCTGCGGCGTAATAGGGCCTTGATACGCACTTGGAGCTCTTCGAGATCGAAGGGCTTCGTGAGGTAATCATCGGCTCCGGAGTTGAAACCGCTCACTTTGTCTTTGGTGCCTCCAAGCGCGGTGAGCATCAAAATCGGGATCCCTGACGTTCGCTCATCGCGACGGAGCCGCTGGCAGAGGGTCAACCCATCGACTTTCGGAAGCATCAGATCCAAAAGGATCAGATCCGGGCTGTATTGCAGAGCAAGAGCTTGCCCTTTGATGCCATCCTCAGCGCTCTGAACATCGAAGCCGCTGTGCTCGAGATGGCCGCTGACCAGCTCGCGCATATCCCGGTCGTCTTCGATTAGCAGGATGCAGGGCTTCATCGACTCGCAGGCGGGTGGAACAGGGAAGACGTGGTGATGCCGCGTCGTGGCTTGACAGATTCTCTCAATATTCCTTTGCAGATGCAGAAATTGGTTAAGTCAGAATTTGAGGGAGCAAAGGCTTTAATCCACTGCGGCGGAGTAAGTTGCGCGGGATTCCGGCGACGAGAGGTCTTGCCGCCTCTTCAGGAAGTCTTTGGTTTCCTGCCCCGTCTGTTAATGAATTTCCATCAATGAGGGAATTTGATCGGGTGCCGGGCCGGCAGTTCTGAAAAATAAAAAAACACCACGAACCTTCGGCCGTGGTGTGTGGTGGTGAAAGCTCCCCGGGCGGGATTCGAACCTGCGACCAATCGATTAACAGTCGACCGCTCTACCGCTGAGCTACCGAGGAATGTGACCAAGAGAACTTACCTCTCAGCCCCGCCGTCCTGCAAGAGGCTCGAGCTCCTGCCTCACGACTGGGCCACTTCTCCAGGGGCCGATGCGTCCATTTTCCATCCGTGCGGCACCATCGGCGTGATCAAGCTCTCCCAGTCGATGGGTCACCCAGAGTGCGGTCAGGGGGGTTTTGGAGCGGTGGCAAAGCTGTTGAACGGTGGCAAGGATCGTCGTCTGGCTGGCGGAATCGAGCAGCGCGGTCGGCTCGTCGAGCAGAAGTAGGTTGGCTTCACTGGCGAGAGCACCCGCGATCGAGAGGCGCTGCTTCTGCCCTCCGCTAAGGGTGTGAATCGATCGGCCGCCCATTCCGGCCAGGCCCACCTGTTCAAGAAGCTCCTCAATCCTCTCCAACTTCTTGGATCTCGAAAGCTGAGGAGGGAGATTGAGAAGAAGCTCGCTGCTGCAGCTCGGCAGCAGCAGTTGATGGTCTGGGTTCTGAAACACCAGAGCAGGTCGTAAGGAGCAGCGCACTTCTCCACGTTGTGGATGGATCAGGCCGCAGATCATCCGGAACAGCGTGCTCTTGCCGCTGCCGTTGCTGCCCACCAGCATCCAAAGCCCAGGGGACCGAATCTCCACGCTGCATTGATCGAGAGCTTGGGTCCCGCAGGGCCAGCAGAAGCTGACCCGATCGAAGCAGAGTGCTGCCCGGTCGGAGTCGGCGTGTGCCTCTGCTTTCATCCTGATCAGCCTTCGAAGGAGAAACCCGGGCGCTTCGTGCCGCCGCTGGCAGCGGTCTTCTCATAGATCTGCACGGCGAGCAGATCGCTCGTGAGAACGCTAAGGCGTTTGCCCTCGACTTTCTCGCAGCTGAGCTCCAGCAGGCGTGGCTGACCCTGTTCAAGGGCCGAGCGCACCTGTTGGTACAGCGCCTCCGCTGAATCCTGCTCTTTTCGTTGCACGGATACGGGCATTGGACTCATGCGCAGAGCCAACTCAATCACGTACACAAATCAATCCCAGAGATAGGACCATCTTCGCCAATCAACGCGTTCCCCGAGGTGTGGGCATTTCTACTCATGTCTTCCCCGTTGTTCGGCTTTCTTGCCCACGAACCGTCGACGGCCACTAGGCTTTTTCACGTAAAGCTTCATGAAGCTCCTCTCATGACAATTGCTGTAGGACGCGCGCCTCAGCGGGGATGGTTCGACGTCCTCGATGACTGGCTCAAGCGCGACCGCTTCGTTTTTGTCGGCTGGTCCGGCATTCTTCTCTTTCCCACGGCCTACCTGGCCATCGGTGGCTGGCTCACAGGCACCACTTTTGTTACCTCCTGGTACACCCACGGCATTGCCTCCTCGTACCTGGAAGGTTGCAACTTCCTGACCGCTGCTGTCTCCACCCCCGCTGATGCGATGGGACACAGCCTGCTGCTGCTCTGGGGCCCTGAAGCCCAAGGCGACTTCGTTCGCTGGTGTCAGCTCGGCGGTCTCTGGGCCTTCGTGGCTCTGCACGGTGCCTTCGCTCTGATCGGCTTCATGCTGCGTCAGTTCGAGATTGCTCGTCTCGTCGGCATCCGTCCTTACAACGCCATCGCCTTCTCCGGCCCGATTGCGGTGTTCGTCAGTGTTTTCCTGATGTACCCCCTCGGTCAGAGCAGCTGGTTCTTTGCGCCCTCCTTCGGTGTGGCCGCAATCTTCCGCTTCCTCCTCTTTCTCCAGGGCTTCCACAACTGGACCCTGAATCCCTTCCACATGATGGGCGTAGCCGGCATCCTCGGCGGCGCACTGCTTTGCGCCATTCACGGCGCCACCGTGGAAAACACCCTGTTTGAGGACGGTGAGCAGGCCAACACCTTCAAGGCGTTCGAGCCCACCCAGGAAGAAGAGACCTATTCGATGGTCACCGCCAACCGCTTCTGGAGCCAGATCTTCGGAATCGCTTTCTCCAACAAGCGCTGGCTGCACTTCTTCATGCTGTTTGTGCCTGTGATGGGCCTGTGGACCAGCTCCATCGGCATCATCGGCCTGGCCCTCAACCTGCGTGCCTACGACTTCGTGTCGCAGGAGATCCGCGCTGCAGAAGATCCCGAATTCGAGACCTTCTACACCAAGAACATCCTTCTCAATGAAGGTCTGCGTGCCTGGATGGCACCGGCTGACCAGCCGCACGAAAACTTCGTCTTCCCTGAAGAGGTTCTGCCACGCGGCAACGCCCTCTGATCTTCAACTTGTTTTTCTTTAGGCCTCCGTGAGGGGGTCTTTTTTTATGTTCAATAGCAGGCGTTGATTGGAACGGGTCCTTTGAGAGGTGTTTGTCGATAGGTGTTCGCTAGGGCTGAATCCGGCTTTGATTGATTCCTGCATTAATGGAATTCTGACTAGCGACTATGTTGAGATGGTACTTATTCAATCAAGAGTGGATGATGGCGACGATTGGCAGGTCTCTTTAGAGTCATTCAATGCTTTGGTAAGTAAAGGGTTGCAGGCCTGATTTCTTGGGTATGTGAGTGGTGTTTCTGGGTTAAGGTCTAAGGCGTAAACTTGGCTTTGAGGCGTTTATGATTGATAGGGGGAAGTATGGCTATTGGTTTTAAGCAGGGTTCTTCGATTGAGCATGCAGCTTTTGTTGTCTCGATCGTTTATGCCAGTATTCTGTTCGCGACGGCGGCTGTTCAGCATTATCTTTTTGGTACTCAGGTTTGGGATATTGGACTTTTTGAGCAATTTAGTTGGCTGATTGGTGAAGGAAAGATTGCAGCGATTAGCAGTTTGAGGCAGGTTGCTCCGTTGGAGGACCATTTTTCGCTTCTTCTCCTTCCCTTGGGGGCCATTTATAAAGTCTTTCCCTCTACATTCACCTTCATCGGTTTGCAGTCGATTGCTTTGGGGGCACTTCCTGCCATTGCTGCGTCTCTAGCTGTCAAGCGTCAGATTGATGCTCGGCTCATCTGGGCATTAATCTGCGCAATCGTTCTTTGTCCTTATAGCTTTTTGGTCAATAGGGGGGACTTCCATCCAGATGTCCTCACGATTCCATTCATGATTGTGGCTATTCATGAGGTAACTCAGGATCGAAGATGGCGCTATTATCTTTGCCTATTAATTACACTTTTTGCGAAAAATGCCCAAGCACTGTTTGGGCTGGGCTTGGGTTTGTATGCGTTTACAAAGGGTAGGTATCTGAGGGGGCTCATTTCAATTGTAATTTCAATCTTTTGGTGGTTCTTGGCAACGCATCTTTCTTCTGCAGGGGGAGATCATGTTGCCATGCGTTTGGGCTATTTGGGTGATACGAAACTCGAGATGCTTGCAACATTGCTTGTGCGGCCTTGGATTGTTTTTAGTGTTGCCTCTCCTGAGAGTATTTTTCTCTATACCTTAGGACTTTCGCTTCCCTTCCTTGCTCTTCTTCGGAAGCCAGCGTTGGCATGTTTGCTTGGTGCGGCCCCTGTTTACTTGGTGAATGTTATCTCCGATTCAGGTATTCAGCGTGAGCTAAATCACCATTACTCGATTCCAGTATTAGCCTTTTTGATTGCTGGTTGCCTTGATTCGTTGCCGTTAATCTCAGTTAAGGCGCGTCGTATTCAGAAGAATGTATTCAATGCCACCTTAGTCTTGTCCATGGTGGCCTTTTTGGGTTACTCGCGAGTGATGTATTTTAAATCCCGTTACCTGCCGCGCTTGCCAGAAGCAGTTGCTTTTCAGTCTGTTGTTTCTGGAATTGGTTCTCAAGAGTCAGTTCTGGCTTCTTCGAATTATGTCGTCCATCTTGCCGGGCGTGAAAAGATATCTCAAGTCGAAAAAGAGGATTATAAGGTAAAATGGCCCTTCGATGTCATTATTTTTCCGAGTGAAAAAGCTTTGATTAATGTCAGAGGGCGGCTTAAGGAGGTTGGAAAGACAAAGATCGGCCGCACTATGAATCAGGTGCTGGAGAGGGCAAAGGCTTCGGGAATGAGTTGTAGTCAACCCAATGATTACGTTCGTTTGTGTCGGAAGGGTGCTGGTTGACGGCTGATTGTCTGGTCCCAGCGTTTTCCTGTGTTGGTGCTATTTCTTGTTGTTAAATGTCTTTGGATTTTGCTGTCTTCGGTGGTCGTGGTTTGGTTTTATTCTTTCTTTATTCATTGCTTTGCAGGTCTCGATTCATCCGATCAAAAGCCTAGTGCCAGGCCATGGGTATGGTTGGGGCGCTATGAGGTTGAGCTTGGTTTGCGGCAAAACTTCAGCCCAGAATCCCAGCTCTTGCAGGTCCAATACCTTTCCTCTGCCTCATTGAGTAGGCGCTTCTGGATCCTCTTGTTCGACCCCCAACCCGGATGGTTTGGATTCAGTAAGAAAACGTTCCAGTCGTTGTTAAAGGCTTGCTCGCTCTGAGATCGTTTGGCGAAGGTAACGTGCTGCCTTTGGCTGATCTGTGGCACTAAGTAACTGGTTGTAAGGACACGATCGTTTGGAGTTAGCTTGGAGATGGCTTGGTATGCATCACCCATCATGTGCACTCTGTCGAGATAGGGGCCCGTGAAAAACCATGGCTTGGCTAATGCGAGCCAAAGGCTCACCGCCCAAATGACACCGTTCCAAGGGAAAGTTCGTCTTGGCTGTAGGGACATTCCGTCAATTGCGGCGGTGACGCTCAGGACGGCAAGTGGAAGGCTGTAATGGTGAATCAGCGTTCGATAAGATGATGCCTCAGCATTGAGATTGACAAGCAAGAGTGGGACTGCCGCGCTCAAAATCACCAGGGAGTTCCGTCTCCAGAAGGGAAGGGTGGGAAGGATTAAGACCATGAGATAAAAGGCGCCGCTGCCTAAGTCGATGTGCGTGACGGCAAGCCATGGTCGGCTGATCAATGTGAACAGAATGTCCCCGAAATTGTCACCGAGATGGGAAAACATCCGACCAGCGGCTTTTGGCCCTTCTCCATTTCTGAACAATGGATAAAGCCAATGGCTCAGCAGAAGGACCCAAGAGCCGGAGAGTCCAGTGCCTGCGATCGCCCATGTCCAGCGCCGTTGGAATACCAAGCTGAGGCTGAGTCCCAGGGTGACCAGAACCAGGCCATCACGGCATCCCAGCATCAAGGCCAGCAGCAAAAGCCAGACTCCGATGCGCTGCTGGCGTTGGCACCAAATCGCCATCGCTAGCCCAGGCATGATCCAGGTCTCCGGGTGGAAATCAAACAAATTGACGTTGAAAACCAATGGTTGAAGCCACCACAACAGGCAGCTGAACCAGCAGAGCCGTCTGGATAGGCCGGCTTGAGTTGCCAACATCCAGACAGGGATTGCAGTAAGACTGAGGGATAGAGCTTGGCTTGCGAGTAGCCAATGAATCGATGGATGCAACCCATACAGCAGACCCGACCCATAGAACATCCAGGCGCCGTGATCAGCGAGCACATGAACGTCCTCCATCGAGGAGATCGGGTCGCGCCCTGAGCCGATCAGCCAGGCCCATTGATCAAACAGCCCGAGGTCGTAGGCATTGCTTTGCAGCAGCCAGTGGCGCAGGGCTGAAGCACCCCAGGCAAGCAGACCGAGCAGCACAGACCAAAGCCAAAGTGCGGCGTGGGGTGGAGCCGGAGCGCGGCGCGGCAGTGGCTGGTTTGTGGCTGGTTCGTGGCCGTGGCTTTTCAAGCTCTTGCGGGGCAACGCCAGAGGGCCCATTCTCCATCCTTTGAGGAGCTGATCTGCTCGCAGTCCGGCTCCTGCTGCCGACTGACCCGCCAGTGCTCGTTAGCGCCTGTGTCGATGGAACGACGTAACTCCCGTCCGCCATACCAGCCCAGCGACGGCCGGGTTGGGCCTTTGAGAATGACCACGGCATCCTTAGGAAGCTGGCGGATCAGGCCAGCGATTGGCCTGGGATCCCAGCTTTCGTTCAGTTCCCAGAGCCAGAGCTGGCTCTGCCAGAGCATCAGCAGGGCCAGCCCCCAGCCAATCAGCACGGCCACCAGGCCCCGGTGACGCGTGCGGAGCGAGGGGCCACGCAGGCCAGGGCCACCGATCAGCAGCCCGAGCCCGGCGAGCAGGAGGGCGGCGATCGGTAGCTGGATTGGTTCACCAAAAAAGCTGGCCAACCCAGCCAGCACAAGGCTGAACAAACCGAGAAGCTGGAAGCCCCAGCTCAGCCAGCGTGGCTTGCCCGTCTGCAGCAGTTCGGCTAAGCCTTCGCCGCAGAGAAGGGCGATCGGGGGCCAAAGCAGATGGCTGTACCAGGGGAGCTGGGTGCGCAGGGGCAGCACTAGGGCGGCGCTGCCGATCAGCAGTCCCAGTTCCCAGCGACCGCTGCTCTGATGCCGGTGACGCCAGGCCCAGGCCAACCCGGTGGGCAGGAGCAGCAACCAGGGCCAGCCCCCCTCGATCACTTCGGTGATCGGCATCACCCAAGCGCCCTGGTTCTCTCCTACCACCTCGGTGATCCTTCTCAGACCCTGGCCGCCCCACATCACCAGGGCATTGGCACCCCGCTGGTGCAGGTGCCAGCCATGCCATCCGATCCCAGGCAGCAGACCAAGCCCGAACCAGCCGAATGCCGAGGTGCGCCAGGGCCGCCGTTCCCAGAGGCTGATCACCAGCGCGATCAGGAGAAATCCCAGCAAGGCCGGTGGTTTGAGCAGCAGAATGCCGCTGCCCCCCAACCCCGCCAGCAGAGCATGCCAACGGGTAACTCTGCAGGCGATCCAGCCGCTCCAGAGCAGCAGGGAGCAACTCACGAGGGAGCCATCCAGCATCGCCAGCCGACCGTGGCGTGCCATCGGCAGCAGAGTCATCAAGATCAGCGCCGCCATCAGTGCGCTGCTGTCGCGCTGTTTCCGCTCCTTTGGCGATATGGGTTCCGGGTTCAGGCTGCGACGCAGCCAGTAGATCAGGGGGACGGCGAGGCTTGAGAGCAGGCAGGGCACTAAACGCACAACCCAGTCCTTTTCCCCGAAGTTTTGGACAGCCCCTCCGATCAGCCAATGCAAGCCCGGCGGTTTGTTGAGGTAGGCCCCCTCCCACTTGTAGGCAATTAATCCATCAAGAAGATGTTGTCCTTGAACAACTTGCTGCCAAGTGGATCGCGCCACAGTGGCCACAAGGCCTTCATCCCAGTCCCGCAAGGGCTGATTGCCTAGCCAGGGCAGCCAGAGGCAGAGGGTCAAAAGCCAGAGAGCAAGTGCAGGTCTGCCTTTCAAGAACAGATGAGTTCCGTTATGGTTCAAGTGTTCAGATCGCAGTGGTGTGATGCTGTAACTCCATCCTCGGATGTCGTTACAGCATCGAATGCATCACCGGCGTTCATCAATCCATTGGAGGAGGTGTCCATGAGTTCCAGTTCTTGCATCCAGGGTCTGCTGATCGCGGAGAACGCCGGCTGACGGCACCTTCTGACTGATCAATCGGTTTCGCGACAGAGCGGACCCGGCGAGAGCCCCCAGCCGGATAACCGGTTGGGGGCATCGTTTTAGTAATGGATTACAAGTTGCGCGGATCTGTCGGTAGGGGCTTTTGCAGGCGATCGCGCAAGGCTTGTTGCAGTTTTGGTTGCACCGCTCCATTTCGTTGCAACACGACAATGCCATCGCTGATGGCTTGAACTTTGAAGCTGTCAAGTTGCCCTAGCAGGTCTTGCCGGATGCGTCTGAGGGCTTTCCAGTCCCCCCGGAAAGCAATCCCGTAGCGCTCCAGCCAGTCGAGATCGACAGCGATCCATTCAACGGAGCGCTCCACTTGATTTCTGTCGATGTAACGAGTGCTGTAGGGATAACGCACGGCCGCTTCCCTGCGTGCCAGCAGGGGCACAAGATTGGTGTTAGCGCTGACACTGGCGTTTTCGGGGATGGAGGACAAGACCTCCCGCGCGGCCTGTCCATGGCGCCATTGGGCTAGAGGAGAGCTGTAAACCCAGGGCTGAATGCTGTCTGGGATCACAAAAGAAAGGCTGCGGTTGGGATTGCTGGTCACCGTGAATAACAGTGAAATGACCAGTGCTATTGCCCAGGCCAATCGCACGCGTGGGCCTGGGGATGGTTGCTTTCGATGTTCCCACCAAAACAGAGTTCCTAAAGCAAACCCCGGCACCACGAGCCAGGTGTAGCGAATGGTGATTGACAGGGGATCGTTCGCTCCCTGGGCAAGAAACAGCCCCAACAAGCTGGGTCCTGCCAGAAGCCACGTGTCGGGACTGATCAGGGGGACGAAAAGGAACGGGAGGCTATGACCCAGCAAATACAGAAGAGTCTTGTCGGGTGGATCGACCAGCTGTTGCACTAGCAATGCCGGTTGGCTGAGCACACGCCCAATCACCCCAAGACTGCTGCTTCCCTTTTCCGGATCAGCTCCGAGGTACTGACCGAAGTTCTCCACCATGAAGCGTTTGCTGTTGTCGTCGGAGAACAGTGGCATCAGCACATTCGTGGAAACAATGGCCCATCCAGCACCCCAGGCGATGAGCGCCAAAGCCAAGCACCACCGTTGGCGGGATCGAACCAGGAGCCACAGTCCGATGGCAACGAGAACCACTCCAGTGTCTTCACGGATGAGTGGCATGAGCACCGCAGCCACCCAGATGAGGCGGCGTCGGCGTTCCAGCAGGCCAAGCATCAGGCCGAACACCGCTAGAGGAAGCTGACAAAGATCGGAAAAGTTGCCGAGGGTGGGGCCAATTAAGGCATTTCCCGCGAAGTAGGCGTACACCAGCCAATTGGCCGTTCTTGCCGGGACACGCGATGAAGCCAGACGGTGCAGCACCAACCCAGCAGCGGTGATCAGGCCCACCTGCAGAACAGGAAGGGCAGCGGCACCGAAGACGGCAAGCAACGGTGCCCAGAGCAGCAGGGTGGGTGTGAAGTGCTGTCCGAGCCGTTCGTATCCCACGAACGGGAGCTGACCGGCATGAACAACGTTGGTGGAGAGCTGCGAGGAAAGGGAACTCTCAAACCAATGCCCATGCAGGCTGTTCCATGCCACCTGTTGGAAAATTCCCTGGTCGTATCCAGCGAGCAGGACCCAGGACTTCCACAGCTGCAATCCGAGCGTCACAAGGGCAAACAGGATCGCTGCCAGCACGGGGAGGTTGAATCGTCCGCGGCAATCGATTCGTTGACCGTGGTTTACGTCCAATGGATTGAATGCTTCGGCAACGTCTGACCGTCACTCTGCACTGGGCGCGTGTTAGGGCGCAACGCCCTTTTTTGTATCAATTAATGCGGTTAAGGGCGAAAAAAGGACCCTCTGCGAAGTATCCAAACCGCGTACCGTCACAGGCTCTCTGGTTAAGCTCCGGTTAGCGGTCAGATTTACCTCACGCCTTGTGCGTAAACCCTCTTTTTTGGTGTGAGGTTTTCATGAAATTGTTCCAACGCCTTTTGGTGGCTCCTGCCGCCCTGGGCCTGCTGGCTCCGATGGCTGTCAATGCCACTGAGCTCAACATCGACGGTGTTTCTGATTACGCCGCTTCCGGTGAGCAGGTCACCAGCATCACTCAGTTTTCCGATGTGTACCCCACCGACTGGGCATATCAGGCACTGAGCAACCTGATCGAGCGCTACGGCTGCGTGGCTGGCTACCCCAACGGCACGTACCGTGGCAACCGGGCCATGACCCGCTTTGAAGCGGCTGCTCTGCTGAATGCCTGTCTCGACCGCGTCACTGAAGTGACCGACGAGCTGAAGCGCCTGATGAAGGAGTTCGAAAAGGAACTCGCCATCCTCAAGGGCCGTGTGGACGGTCTTGAAGCCCGCGTGGGTGAACTGGAAGCGACTCAGTTCTCCACCACCACCAAGCTGAAGGGTCAGACCACCTTCGTGACTGGTGCATCTACTGCAGGTAGCAGCGTCAGTTCTGCGGCTGACGATTACAACCAGTCCTTTGGTGCCGTAACGTTCAACTACGACTTGCGTCTGGCACTCGACACCAGCTTCACTGGTAAGGACCTGCTCCGGACTCGCCTGCGTACTGGCAATTTCGGTAACTCCGTGTTTGGCAACGGCCTGACTGCCATGGAGGTCGCCTTCGAAGAGCCTTCCGGCGCGAACAGCGTTGGTATTGACCGGGTCTTCTATCAGTTCCCCATCGGCAGCAGCTTCACCGCAACCGTCGGTGCTCGCGTTCGTCAGGACGACATGCTGGCTGTGTGGCCTAGCGCTTATCCCGCTGACACGATCCTCGACATCTTCACCTACGCCGGTGCCCCAGGTACCTACAACCTCTCTCTGGGTGCAGGTGCTGGCCTTAGCTGGAGTAACGACGGTTTCAGCATTAGTGCTAACTACGTCAGCATTAATGGCCAAAATTCCGCTTCGGGAACTGGAGATCCTTTCAATCCCTGCGACGATACGACTGGTGGTATTGGTACTGATTGTTCCGGTTCTAACGGAACTGTTCAGGTTGCCTACACCGCTGACAATTGGGGTATCGCTGCTGCGTACAACTATGCTTCCGGCGATAACGGTGTCGGCCTCTATTCCGGCAACGGCACTCCTACCGCCAACATTCTTCAAACTGGTGGTGCCAACAACTCAGTTGGTATCAGTGCTTATTGGTCTCCTGAGGAGTCCAGCTGGATTCCCAGCATCAGCACTGGTTGGGGTCTGAATGACAATGCTGGCGTCGACGGACTCACGAAGAGCTCCACGTCCCAGTCCTGGTATGTGGGCCTTCAGTGGTCTGATGTCTTCCTGAAGGGCAACTCTGCTGGTATGGCCGTCGGTCAGGCCACATTCGTGACTGCAGCAGACTTCACCAGTGCTGGTAAAGATGCTCTGGGCACTGACTGGGTCGGAGACGGTAACTACGCCTGGGAGTGGTGGTACAAGTTCCAAGTCACCGACAACATCTCTGTGACTCCTGCACTGTTCTACCTGAGTGCTCCCCAGGGCTACATCTTCCGTATCGTCAACGAGAAGGATGACACCTTCAATAACTTCGGCGGTCTGATCAAGACCACCTTCACTTTCTGATTGAAGATGCCCATGAGCCCCGTTTCGGGGCTTCACTCCTCACCTTTCAAGCCCTCCGCTGTCGCGGGGGGCTTTTGCATGAAAGATCAACAGGTCTTGATCAGTTCTTAACGCTGCTGAAAGTGAATTGCGAGTAGTTTGCGGCCTGCGCGTATTCCGCGTAAATCCTCTTTTTTGGTGTGAGGTTTTTATGAATTTGTTCCAACGCCTTTTGGTGGCTCCTGCCGCCCTGGGCCTGCTGGCTCCAATGGCTGTCAATGCCACTGAGCTCAACATCGACGGTGTGTCTGATTACGCCGCTTCCGGTGAGCAGGTCACCAGCATCACTCAGTTTTCCGATGTGTACCCCACCGACTGGGCATATCAGGCACTGAGCAATCTGATCGAGCGCTACGGCTGCGTGGCTGGCTACCCCAACGGCACGTACCGTGGCAACCGGGCCATGACCCGCTTTGAAGCGGCTGCCCTGCTGAATGCCTGTCTCGACCGCGTCACTGAAGTGACCGACGAGCTGAAGCGCCTGATGAAGGAGTTCGAAAAGGAACTCGCCATCCTCAAGGGCCGTGTGGACGGTCTTGAAGCCCGCGTGGGTGAACTGGAAGCGACTCAGTTCTCCACCACCACCAAGCTGAAGGGTCAGACCACCTTCGTGACTGGTGGTGTGATCGCAGGTGGTGACAGCGTTGCTGGAGAATCATTCAGCCGTGCAGGCCTCGGTGGTGCCGATGCCTACAACAGGGAATACGGTGCTTTCACCTTCAACTACGACCAGCGTCTGTCTCTGAACACCAGCTTCACGGGTAAGGACAAGCTGTTCACCCGTCTGCGTACTGGCAACTTTGATAACAATGCTTTCGGTGGTGATGGTGTCAACCTGACTGCCCTCGATATCGCTAGCAGCACAGAAAACAGCGTCACGATTGACCGTCTGTATTACAAGTTCCCCGTAGGCGAAGAGTTCACGTTCATCGTTGGTGCGCTGGCTCGTAATACAGAGTCTCTGGCGATGTGGCCTTCGAAGTACAACAAGGGTGGCGCAAAGATCCTTGATTACTTTGCTGTTGCCGGTGTACCAGGTGTCTACAACAAAGAAACTGGTCAGCTGCTTGCTGCTTATTGGAAGCAGAAGGTCGACAAAGGCGATCCTGCCTTCAGTGTCAGCGTTAACTACGTTGCTGATGATGGTGAAGGGAACAACTCGGATTCCTCCACGGGTGGATTCGCGACTGACAACTCCCGTGCCAATCTCCTGGCTCAGCTGGGTTGGGGCAATGGTCAATACGGAGCTGCCTTCGCTTACCGCTATGGTCAGTGCCGTTCAGCCTTCCGTCGCTCCACTTCGTTTGTTCAGAACGGTAATTTCAACCTGAATTGCCAGCCTGGTGATGATTCCCGTTCATCCAACAGCTACGCGTTGAATGCCTACTGGCAGCCGGAAAATCCTGGTTTTATCCCTTCGATTTCCGTCGGTTGGGCGCTCAATAACATCTCCGGCGACAACATTCTGGATGGTACCTACACCACATCCCAAAGTTGGTTCACGGGCTTGCGTTGGGCCGATGTCTTCCTGAAAGGAAATGATCTCGGTTTCGCCTTTGGTCAGCCCACCTTCGCCACAGCCCTCAAAGGAAGTGATACACCTTCTGATGGCAACTATGCCTTCGAGTTGTACTACAACTTCCAGGTGACTGACAACATCGCTGTTACCCCTGCTCTGTTCTACCTGTCTCGCCCGATGGGCCAGAACACCCGGAACCTTAAGGTTGATGGCACTGGTTATGACGGTCAGTTCAACGTGTTTGGCGGCCTGATTCAAACCACCTTCAAGTTCTGATCTGGCATAAGAGCCATCCCTGGAGTTCGTTCAATCGAACTCCTTGGAAATCTTTCGCTCGCATATTTAACTCTTTACACACACTTCAACCCCCTCATTGCGAGGGGGTTTTTTGTTATCAATGATCAAACCGATCGCTTCTTCTGTCTTCTGATGATTGGATGGGTGTAACGGAGCCCGAACCGACGGATTCGTATGGCGATTGCCCCAAACATCACAACCCTGGTGGGGAGAACTCCAATGGTTCGGCTCAACCGCCTGCCTCAGGCCTGGGGATGCACGGCCGACATCGTGGCCAAGTTGGAGAGTTTCAATCCCACGGCGTCGGTGAAGGATCGGATTGCCGGCGCCATGGTGGAAGCCGCAGAGAACGACGGCACGATTGCAGCGGAGCGGACCGTTCTGGTGGAACCCACTAGTGGCAACACCGGAATTGCCTTGGCGATGGTGGCCGCGGCTCGCGGATACCGGTTGATCCTCACGATGCCCGACACCATGAGCACCGAACGTAGGGCGATGCTCAGAGCCTATGGCGCTGAGCTTCAGCTCACACCTGGTGAGCAGGGCATGCAAGGGGCGATCGAACGGGCCCGGGAACTCGTGCAGGAGATCCCCGGGGCCTATCTGCTTCAGCAGTTCGACAATCCCGCTAATCCTGCGGTGCATGCTGCATCAACGGCGGAGGAGATCTGGGCGGATACAGATGGTGCCTTGGATGGACTCGTGGCCGGGGTCGGCACCGGGGGCACCATCACCGGTTGTGCCCGGGTCCTCAAGAGTCGACTCCCAAAGCTTCGGGTGGTCGCCGTGGAGCCGGCCGCCAGTCCGGTGCTGGGCGGCGGCGTCGCCGGACCGCATCGTCTTCAGGGAATCGGCGCTGGATTCATTCCTCCTGTCTTGGATATGGATCTGATCGATGAGGTCATCGCGGTGAGCGACGATGAAGCCATGGAGGTTGGTCGGCGTCTCGCTCGTGAAGAGGGGCTGCTTTGCGGCGTTAGCAGCGGTGCCGTCGTCGCTGCTGCTCTTCAGATCGGGCAGCGTCCGGTTATGGAGGGACGGCGCATTGTGGTGATCCTGGCCAGCTTTGGTGAGCGCTACCTTTCCACACCGATGTTCAGCGCAGCAGGTGATCCTGATGCCTGACGGTCTGGATCCCTATGCCGTGCTCGAGGTGTGTCCCTCGGCGACCCAGGCTGAACTCAAGGCCGCCTACAGGCGCTTGGTGAAGCAGCACCACCCCGATGCGGGTGGAACCGAGGAGCGGATTCTGGCGCTGAATGCCGCCTGGGAACAACTTGGGGATCCCGAAAGTCGCCGAGTCTTCGACAGGAGCAGCGGGTCTGCGGTAGCGGCAAGGGATGAGGCACGGGCGCGTGGGGCTCGCAATGCCCGTGCCAGTCAGGCGGCAAAGCGGGCCAGCGGTCGTTCCAGTCATGCTGATCAGGATCTGGCCACGTGGTTGAAGAAGGTCTATGCCCCGATTGACCGCTTGCTCGGCCAGGTGATCAATCCCTTCGCGGCCGAACTCCGCGCCTTATCCGCTGATCCCTACGACGATGCCCTGATGGAGGCGTTCTGCGCTTATCTCGAACAGAGCAGGAGCCGGCTCGATAAGGTCAAAACTCTGTTTCAATCCATCCCAACCCCTGCTTCGGCTCGTGGTTTCGGCCTGAGTGTTTATCACTGTCTGTCTCAGGTGGAGGATGCGGTGGCGGAGCTTGAGCGCTACACGATGGGCTACGTGGACAGTTATCTCCACGATGGACGCGAGATGATGCGCGAAGCCAAGCAACGTCGCAAGCGTCTCCAAGACGAACGTCGAAGGCTGGAGATCAGCTGATGGCAGCGGGAGCGTTTCGGGCGCTGCTGCTGTTGATCTGGGTGCTGGCCACGGCTGCGGATCGGCTGTGGTGGACGCGCCACGGTGGCTTGCCCGCCTGGGATCAGGCGGACTATCTCAACAGTGCTCTGGATCATGGTCGGGCGCTTGGTCTGCTCCCGGGAGGTGGCTGGCAAGGATGGCAGGCTCTGCTCGACCTCTCTCCGAAAATTCCGCCTCTCGGCTCTTTGATCAACGGTGCTGTGATCGCGGTCAGTGGCGATGCACCGGCGCAGGCTGCCTGGAGTCTCAGTTTTTGGAATGGACTGCTTCTTTTGGCCACGGCCGGTTGGGCGTTGAATCTTCGTTCTCCGCAGCGTCTGGCCCGGCCATTCGCGCTGCTGGCTGCTGCCGTCGTCTCACTGGCGCCAATGCTCCTGGAGTTGCGCACCGACTACCTGCTGGAATTACCCCTTACCGCATGCGTGACCCTGGCGTTGTGGCGTCTGGGGTGTTGGCTCGAACCCCATCGGCAGTCCTCCTGGTGGCAGGCCTTCGCCGCTGCTCTGGCGGTGTCAGCGGCCTTGCTCGTGAAACAGAGTGCCCTGCTCGTACTGATTCCTGCCTGCGCCTGGGCTGTGGTGGTTGCCCTGCGTTCAGGTGTCCGTCGCCAGGCGCAGCTGGCGGTGGGCCTGACTTTGGTGGCCCTCAGTCTCCTGCCCTGGCTGCGCCACAACTGGATCACCACCCTTGGAGGGACCAACCGCGCCGTGATCGAGTCGGCGGCCCTCGAGGGTGATCCCGGCGTGTTGACCCTGGTCGGTTGGCTCTGGTACCCCCGGCTGCTGCCGGATCAGGTTGGCTGGGTGTTGCTGCTGGTCGGTTTATCAGGTTTGGTGCTCTTGCTTCAGCAATGGCTGTGCGGTCTGGTGGCGCCGCCCCGGGATGGGGCCGACCGTCGCCAAGGCTGGGTCTGGTTGGTGGGGATGTTGGTGCTGGGCTGGCTGTTCACCAACCTGAGCCCAAATAAGGATTCCCGCTACATCGCTCCGTTGCTGCCACTTCTGCTGTTGTTGTTGAGCCGGGGCTGGTTGCAGTGGGGGCTCTGGATCCGGCGTCGCTGGCCTGTGCACGCGCGCTGGTTGCCGGGTTTAGCCCTGGCCGCAGGAGGACTGGCCGCTGCTACCCACGGCTGGATGCAGCAGTCGGCACGGTTGCAGAACCGTTATCAAGGCCCATTGGAATCGATCGTGCAGCGTGCCGGAGGCGGAGTGCCAGGCGCTGCGCCCGGCACCCTGATCGTGGTGCCGAGCACCCCTGATCTGAATCAGCACAACGTCAGCTACTACGGGCGCCGGAATGGAGGCCAGCTGGTCGGGCGTCAGCTTGGTGGCAGCCTCGATCACGTGCAGCCGGTGCTGGATCATGCCGAGCTGGTGCTGCTGGCGGAGGGGGATCAGGGATCCGTGCGCAAGGCGGCCCGCAGGCTTGATCGCGCCGTTCGGGAGGCCGGGGTCTTCGAGCGTGTAGAGACCTTCCCCCGTCCAGGAGGGGGCAGCTATTCCCTGTGGAGTCGGCGTGCTGATGTCCCTGCCTTGCCAGGGTTCGATCAGCGCTTCCCCGCGTTGGCCTCAGCGCTTGAGAAGGGTCCTTCTGGACTGGAGCCGATCTTCAGCAGCGTGGCGATCGAACATATGCTCGATGGCCATTTCCTTTACAGGGGTCCGACGCGCGAGGCGGCCCTCACCCGGCTCAAGGCTGATCCTGAGGATCGTCAGGCCAGGTGGACACTGGCGTTGTTGGCCGTGCTGGCCAACCGCCCGCTGGAGGCATCCAGACAGTTTGCGGGATTGGAACAGCGACTTCCAAACAACGCTTGGCCAAGCGCTTTTCGAGCGGTGGTGCTGCTGGCTGGGTGGGACCCAGGCAAGGCCGCCGCTGTAGCGGCGGCCGCTGGTGAACAGCATGGCAACCAGCCCGTTCTGAGGGGATTGGATGCTGCAGCTTCGGTGCTGTCAGGCGCAATCTGGCGGATTCCGGAGGCTGTTGAAATCCTTCCCGAGGCCATTCGTCTGGTTGAGGAATCGCTCGAAACTCAGGAGAACGCTTCGAGCTGATCCATCCGCAGCCACACGTCGGGGACGGGTCTGCGCCAACGCACCTGGCCGTAGGTTCCTTTCACTACGAGCAGTTCTCCGGGCCCTTCGAAGATGTAGGCCGGTGGATGGGGATCACTGGCACCGGCTTCCGTGCTGCCCTCATAAGCCGACTTGTTCACGCGCACCAGAGCACCTTTCTTCAGTGCTGGAGGGGCTTTCGTGGCTGGAGCTGGGCTCGACGGTGTCTCGGCCATCACGGGTCGGTCTCTATTCGTCAGGCTAGAACCCTTACACGCAACGCCTGCCTTCCATTTGGATAACGGCCTTTCGACTTATCTGGTGGCCTTCGGTGGTCTCCTGCTCGTGTCGGTGCTTCTGGATGATCTGGCGGCGCGGGTGCGGGTGCCGGGAATCCTCATGGTGCTTCTGCTCGGTCTGCTGATCAACAACCAGGTGGATGTATCCAGCACTCGCGAGCTGACGCTGCTGAGCCTGGACCATGCTCAGCAGATCACCCAGTCATCGCTGGTTCTCGTCCTCTTCTTCGGGGGATTGACGACCAATTGGTCAGAAGTTCGAGGGGTGATTCGGCCAGCTGCGCGCCTGGCCACCATTGGTGTGTTGATCACGGCCGCGTTGATCACCGCCGTGGGGATCGGCTTTGATCTGGCCCGAGGCGGAGCAGCCCTCACGCAGATTGTGCCGCGCAATCTTTTTATCGGCGCCATGGTGGCCAGCACGGATGCGTCGGCGGTGCTGGCACTCCTGAGACCCCTGCAGGGGCGACTGCCACAGCCGCTGATGGATCTGATCGAATGCGAATCGGGCTTCAATGACCCGATGGCCGTGGTGCTGGCCGGTCTTGCCCTCGCACTAGTGGGCGGAGAGGGCGTCGGTGCTGGTGTGCTGGTGACCGATCTGGTGCGTCAGTTTCTGCTCGGAATCCTGATTGGCTTCCTGGGTGGAAGCCTCACCGTTCAGCTCCTCGGCACCCGCATGGGCCTGAACCAGGCCTCGATGCTGCCTGTGGTGAGCCTGGCGCTCCTGATGGTGCTCAGCGGTGGCACGTCTCTGCTGGGAGGCAGCCCGCTGTTGGCGGCTTACGTGGCAGGGCTGGTGCTGGGCAATAGCGACAGTCTGGATCAGGCGGTTCTGGAGAAAGCGCATTCGAGCTACGCCAAAATGGCTGAGCTGCTCCTGTTCCTTTGCATGGGACTGGTCGTCGCTCCCCAGGATGTGGTGTATGCGGCGGGGATGGCCCTTCTGCTTTTTCTGGTGATGCAGCTTGTGAGGCTGGTGATGGTGCACCTTTTGTTGTGGCGAACTCCCTTCAGTCCTGGTGAGCGCATTTTCGTCTGCTGGGCTGGTCTTCGCGGGGCCGTGCCGATCGCCTTGGCCATCAATGCCTGGTCTTCGGGGGTGAGCTGGGGCGTGTTGATGCCTCCCCTGGCTTTGGCGGTGGTGCTCTACGGCCTGTTCATTCAGGGCTTCGCTCTGGTGCCCCTTGCCCGGCGCATGAATCTCACCCTTCCGGATCCAGGCGCTGATCCGTCATCGGCTGCCTAACGTCGAGCACCGTTTCTTCGCGCTCACCTCCCATGCGTCTCCTGCTGATCGGATGCACAGGCTTGGTCGGGCGTGGGCTGATCCCTCTCCTGCATGAAGCTGGCCATCAACTCACTGTTGTGAGTCGACGATCAGCCTCCGCGGTTGGTCTGCCCGATGGAATCGCCCCCCAGCTGCACTGGATTCAGGCCGACCCATCCGCACCCTCCAGCTGGGCTTCCTCAGCAGCGCTGACCCAGGCTCTTGCAGCCTGTGATGGGGTGGTGAATCTGGCTGGTGAGCCGATCGCAGAACAGCGCTGGACTCCCCAGCATCTGCGCCTACTCGAATCCAGCCGACTGGAGACCACTCGTTGTCTCGTTGAAGCGATGGCTGCGCTCGACACACCTCCCTCCGTTCTCGTGAACGCATCGGCGGTTGGTTATTTCGGCACCAGTGCGAATGCCCGGTTCGAGGAGAGCAGTGCTCCCGGTTCCGATTTTCTGGCGAGTCTCTGCCAGCGCTGGGAAAAAATGGCCGCGGCGAAGCCGGACGCCACTCGACTGGTTGTGTTGCGCATCGGCATTGTGCTGTCTTGCGACGGCGGTGCCCTCGCGAAGATGCTTCCAGTCTTCCGGACTGGATTCGGAGGACCGATCGGGTCGGGTCAGCAATGGATGAGCTGGATCGAGCGCAACGATCTCTGTCGCATGATCCAGAGTGCTTTAGAGCAGCCTTCCTGGTCTGGAGCGATCAATGCCGTCGCACCTGAGCCGGTTTCGATGGCTGACTTCGCTTCTGGGCTCGGACGCTGCTTAGATCGTCCCAGTTTGTTGCCGGTCCCCGGTCCCGTTCTTCAGCTGCTGCTCGGCGATGGCGCTCAAGTGGTGTTGGATGGCCAGCGAGTGTGCTCCAACCGGTTGGAGGAGCTTGCGTTCAGTTTCCGTTGTCCGACGCTTGACGCTGCACTCGCCGCTGCCACCAGCTCCAGCAGCCGTTGACAAGGGCGGAGGCGATCAACAGACCGATCGCTGGGGTGAACAGGGGCTCCCAGAGGCGTTGAAACTGACGCATGGGGGCTTCAACCCCTTGACTGCTCCCCAGAATCGCCAAGGCGAACCAGCCCGCACCACCCAGAACCAGGAACACGTCAAGGACCAACACGCGGTCCAACCACCGCTTCCAGATGGGCTCTTGCAATGGTGGGGTCATGACGGTTATTGCACCAAGTCGGAAATGGCTTGGGCCATCCTGGCGCCTCCTCCGGCAGAACCAAGCCGTTGTAGGGCTTGGTGTTGACATTGCCGCTGCAGATCCTGGTCAAGGCGGCTCCTTTCGAGCAGATCGATGGCCAGCCTCGCCGAGGCTTCCAGGGTGGCTGTTTTCCCAGGTTCGCCCGGTGCACAGAACACCGTGGGGCCGAGCAGGCGTCGCTGCGCTTCGGCAAATCCCGCGGTGAACTGTGGGCCTTGGCCAGCGAGCTGCAGGACGGGGCGTGCCAGTCCCACCGCCTGTTCTGCAGCAGTTCCTGCCATGCACACCAACAGATCCGAGCTGTGCAAGACGGCTGCGAATCGGCCGCGTCGCACATGGATGCTGCAGTGCCCCCGCTGGAGCTGCAACCCTGAACCGTCGACCGCGTCGGACAGATCCCAACCCCACGGTTGCACCAGCGCGCGAAGGGATGGGTCTTCGAGGGTGGCCACGAGAGCCAGATCAAGCTCAAGCGCTTCCCCCCTGAAGAGCTCTTTGGGCAAATGCTCGATCATCTGCAGAAGCAGATGAAGGTTCTGCTCAAGCTCCGGTCGGCGGCTCCCCGGCAGGAGGCCGATCCGCCGTCTCGCTGCTGGCAGTCTCCTGGTATCGGCCAGCACCGGGTCCATGAAGGGATTGCCGAGAAAGTGCACCACCCGTCTCAGCTGATCACTGAGATCATCGGCTGTGCACTGATCCCTGCTGAAGACGGCACGGAAGCGTCGGCTCTTCAGACAGGAGGCACATGGCCACGGCAAACGCAGGCGGCCCTCGTAATGGCTGGAGTAAGCCACGAGATAAGTGGCCACGGGGCGCCGGCACAGCCAGGCTGCCATCACAGGAATCACATCGCCGACCACGACCACGAGGTCGTAGCGATGGCCGATGCGCAGCAGCCGCATCAACCTCCGCAGCAGATAAACCACCTGCCCTTGAATGAGTTCGGTCAGTCGCCCTCGCAGGCTGGTGTAACCCAGGCCTCCTGTACTGAATTCCTGCGTGCCGCCGATCAGGGCAATGCCAGCATCCCGGTAGGGCTGACCACGTCCCACCAGGGGCAGGGCCTCCACGGTGTGCCCCCGGTTTGCCAGTGCCTTGGCCAGCAGTGATCCAGACAGATCTTCGCCGTGACCGTTGCTCAGCAGGAGCAGGCGGCTCACCTCAGAGCTCCAGCCACGCCTTCACTTTCAAGAGGGCAGGCCACTCCGGGCGTCGCCGAAGTCCATCATCGATCGATTCGCGCAGATCACCAGCCACCTCGGGCGCCACAGCCAGAACCTGCTGAACCACTTCGATGTGGTCGCGGACACCTTTGGCTTTGGTCTCAAGCATGGCCAGGCAGAGGTTGATGCGCGCCTGCGGGTCCTGGGGATTGAGCTTGATCGCCATCCGTCCCGATCGCAGGGCGTCGTCTGGCTGATCACACAGCAGCTGAAGCCAGGTCAGGCAGGTCCAGCCAGCCGATTGTCTTGGCGCTGCGGCGGTGATCGTCTCGAAATCTCCAAGAAGATCTTCAGCAGGCACTCCGTCCTGGTAGCGGGCCATCGCCTGCTGGAACAGGGAGTCCTGAGTGGCATCCATGGATGATCAACCGAGACAGCAATCCATTCAGATTCCCATAGCGGGCCATGGAAAGGGTTCTGTTCAGACGGCAAAGGAGCTGCCGCAGCCACAGGTCTGCGTGGCATTGGGGTTGGTGAAATTGAAGCCGCCACCGATCAGCGCTGTGCTGAAGTCGAGCTGCATTCCGTAGATATAAAGCAGGCTTTTCGGGTCGCAAATCACTCGGAAGCTCTGGCCATCAGAGGCCGCGTACTCATAGCTTTCGTCATCGCTCTGGGTGTCTGAAGCCGGCACGAAATCCATCGTGTAGCTCATGCCACTGCATCCGCCGGATCGCACGCCCACCCGCAGCACCTGGTTGTCACCCTGTTCGCCGCAGAGCTTGGCCAACTGCTTCATGGCCGGTTCAGTGATCAGGATCCCCTTGCCGTCTTTCGCGGTGTGCGCCGGCGCAGTGCTTGGGGTGGAGGTCATGGGAAACACAGGCTGGTTCCCTCACTCTATGGAGGCTCATACATAGAGTCGCTTCAGTTGTGCAGATCATGTGCGGGTCGCGATCGTCGGTTCAGGTCTCGCCGGCCTCTCCGCTGCTGTGGATCTGGTCGATGCCGGTCATGAGGTCAATCTCTATGAGGCTCGTCCGTTCATGGGCGGCAAGGTAGGCAGCTGGGTGGATGACGGCGGCAACCACATTGAGATGGGGTTGCATGTGTTCTTCTTCAACTACGCCAATCTCTTTGCGCTGATGCGCAAGGTGGGTGCCTTCGAGAATCTGCTGCCGAAGCAGCACACCCATCTGTTTGTGAATCAGGGTGGAGATCTGCGGGAGCTGGATTTTCGCTTTCCGATCGGTGCACCCTTCAACGGCCTCAAGGCCTTCTTCACGACCCCACAGCTGAGTTGGATCGACAAGCTCCGAAATGCCCTCGCCCTGGGAACCAGCCCAATCGTGCGTGGCCTTGTCGATTACGAAGGGGCGATGCGCACGATCCGCGCCTTGGATTCCATGAGCTTCCAAGACTGGTTTGTCGGGCATGGCGGCAGTCCGGAAAGCATCCGTCGCATGTGGAACCCCATCGCCTATGCCCTCGGTTTCATCGACTGTGAGGCCATCTCTGCTCGTTGCATGCTCACCATCTTCATGATGTTCGCCGCCAAGACAGAAGCCTCCAAGCTGAACCTGCTCAAAGGCTCTCCTCACCGTTGGCTCACCGGTCCGATCCTTGACTACATCCAGGAGCGCGGCGGCAAGCTGCATTTGCGCCACCGAGTGAAGCAGGTGCATTTCACGGAAGGGGATCTCCCGGAGGTCACCAGCCTGCAGCTTGGGACCCCTGAGGGTGATGTGCGGATCGAGGCCGATGCCTACTTGGCTGCCTGTGATGTGCCAGGTATTCAGCGCTTGCTGCCTGAGGCTTGGCGGCGCTTTCCCCAATTCGAGGCGATCCACAAGCTCGAGGCCGTTCCAGTCGCCACGGTGCAATTGCGCTATGACGGCTGGGTCACTGAGCTTGGAGAGTCCCACGAAGAGCGTCGCCGGGATGTGTCCCAGCCTGCTGGGCTCAACAATCTCCTCTACACAGCCGATGCTGATTTCAGTTGTTTCGCCGATCTGGCGTTGGCGAGCCCTGAGGACTACCGCAAGGAGGGGATGGGATCCCTATTGCAATGCGTTCTGACCCCCGGTGATCCTTGGATCCCCAAGTCCGTGGATGAGATCGTTGCTCATACCGACCAGCAGGTCAGAAACCTGTTTCCATCAGCGCGGAACCTCAAGCTCACCTGGAGCAACGTGGTGAAACTCGCTCAGTCGCTCTACCGCGAAGCTCCTGGCATGGAGCCTTACAGACCTGACCAGAGCACTCCGGTAAGCAACTTCTTTTTGGCCGGCAGCTACACCCGTCAGGACTACATCGATTCCATGGAGGGAGCCACGATGAGCGGACATCTCGCTGCCGCTGCCATCCTCAGGAAGCCGGCCCGGCTGGCCACAAACACTGCAGTCGCCTGAACCCATGGGACGCTGGCTTGAACATTCTGTGACCACCGAGGTCAACGCTCCCGTGGACCGGGTGTGGGCTGTCTGGAGCGATCTCGAGGCCATGCCTAAGTGGATGCGTTGGATTGAATCGGTGAAAACCCTTGATGATCCTGAACTCACCGACTGGACGCTTGCCGCCCAAGGGTTTCGCTTCCACTGGAAGGCACGCATCACCCAGCGCGTTGAAGCTCAGCAACTGCACTGGGAATCCGTCGGTGGCCTGCCGACCAAAGGCGCTGTTCGTTTTTACGTTGAGCAGCCGGAGCGCACCGCTGTGAAGCTCACAGTCACCTACGAGCTTCCCGGGGTCTTGGCACCACTGATGGAACCCAGCATCCTGGGTGGGATTGTTACCAAGGAGCTTCAGGCAAATCTTGATCGTTTCCGGGATTTGGTTGAGCGTGAACAGGCATCCGGGGTGTGAACAGAGTGCCAGATGGGTCTTCTTGCGCGCTCTCGTGCGAGGGGTCAGTTTGGCCGGACTGCTCTGGATCCTGATCAGCGCTTGCGGCAGTGACTCAACTCAGAACGCTGCGCCTGGGTTAAAGCCGCCTGAGGTTGAGGACTTTGCCTCTGAACCCTCCGAGACTTCTCCTGAGCGGCTTGCCCCGTCCTCCTCGTTTGTGCCCCTGCCCAGTCTTGAGCAGGTGCTCAGCGCGGTTCCCGATGGCCGCCCTGATCCCTTCGCTCCTGTGGCTTCTGCTGGTTCAATAACGGCTCCTGCGCCCAGTGCATCCGATGCTGATCAACAGCCGGGCCTTGTGCTCCAGGTTCAAGGGGTGCTCGCGGTCGGTGGTCAGCGTCGTGCGCTGGTGACCACAGCGGAAGGATCCGGACCGGTCTGTGTCGGCGAGAGAGGTCGTTGCCCTGGCGACTCGAGCGCTTTACTCCCCGTGGGATGGGTGGTGCAGGCCATCGACCTGCGCCGCGGCTGCCTCACTGTTTCGGTGGCCGGTCAAACAGAATCTCCGTTTTGCATTGCCTGAACACAAGCCATCACCAGGCCCTCGAGATCATGGGGATGGGCTTCCTGGTCCACACGGCCCAGCAGCTTGCGGCACCGTTCACTGGTCTGCGGACCGATCGACACCACGGCAGCCCGTTGGAGCTGGGTTGTCGCCTCCTCCTCCCCCATGCTCTGTGCCAGCAGATGTGTGGTGTGCAGCACCGTTTTGCCGCTGGTGAAACAGATCGCATCCACTGACCCGGCTCGCAAGGCATCCAGCGTTGCTGCTGGGATCGCCTCCGGACAGCGGGACTCGTAAGCCGGCACCTCCACAACCCGCGCGCCGGCTTCACCGAAAGCTTCCGCCAGAACGGTGCGGCCGCCGCTCTGGACCCGTGGCAGCAGGATGCGCAGTCCCCAGCCAGACACCGGGAAGTGTTCGATCAGGCTGTCGGCGACAAACTCGGGGGGCACGAAATCCGCCTCTGAGCCCAGCTCCTCCAGGCGTCTGGCGGTCTTGCGTCCCACCGCTGCAATTTTGAGGCTGGCCGGTCGATGGGCCAGGGTCCGCCCCTGCTTCTGCAGCCGATCTTCCACAGCTTCCACTCCGTTCGCGCTGGAGACGATCAGCCAGTGAAAGGTGTCCCATTCAGCCAGAGCATCGTCGAGGGCGCCCCAGTGATCCGGAGGGCCGATCTCCAGAGCCGGCAAATCGAGAACCTTGGCGCCGAGTGCTTCCAGCAGTCGGCGACCTTCACTCTGCTGCTCCACCGCTCGGGTCATCACCACGGTGCGTCCCTGCAGCGGAGAGGCCTCGTCAGTGGTCATTGAGCGCTCCCGTCCAATTTCACAATCCCGCTCACCTGGGCCTGAAGAGCCCCGGCCTCCTTGGCACGGTTCTGTTGACGGAGCTTGTCGATCGCTGCGCGGAAGCTGGCGCGCGCACCGTCGATATCGCCACCCATCAGTCGCGCGACGGCGAAGTTCTGGTGGCTTTCCGCGTGATCGGGATTGAGCTCGAGTGAACGCTCGTAGGCGCGCAGGGATGCAGCGAGGTCGCCCCGGCGTCGTTCCATCAGGCCGAGGTTGTACCAGGCCAGCGCTACTTCAGGGGCACGCTGGCAGGCTGTGGTGGTGAGCTGAATCGCCTCATCCAGCTGATTGGCCTGCATCAGCAAGGCGGCCAGGTTCAGCCGGGCACCGAGGCTCAAACGCACATCCAAGGCCAGATCCAGCGCCTGCCTGTAGTAGCTCTCAGCTGCATCAGCATCCTCAGGTGCCAAGGCGATCCCCAGATTGAGCAGCAACTCATAGCGCTCAGCCGTTCTTCCTGCTCCATCCGGAAGCTGCCCGAGCCCTTTGCGCAAGAGATTCACACCTCGCTCATGGTTGCCACTGCTCACCTCCAGTGCCCCGAGCTTGGTGCAGGCATAGGGATCATCCGGCTGATCCTCCAACCACTGCTCCATCGAACGACGCAGTCGTTCGGCCTTGTCACTCTGGTTCAGGAGCTCAGGGCGGTAGCCGTCGTGCAGCAACGCCGGTTCCGCGCAGTTCGCCACCCGCCAATGCGGTTCCTGCTGCAGGATCTCGGTCACGCTGTCGTCAATCATCGAGTGATAAGGCCGACTCCAGCGGATTCGAGGATCCCGTCGGAACAGCCGGCTCACATTCGAATACGGGGCCATGGCAGCTCCCAGTTCGTGGCGAAGCAGATTGATCACCAGAACATCCGGTTGAGCCATCAGTGCTCGAATCGCCGGGATGGCCTCTGCGCGCAGGCGTTCATCGGCGTCCAGCACCAGCACCCAGTCCCCCTTCACGTGCTCGAGTGCCGCGTTTCTCGCTGGTGCGAAGTCCCCGGGCCAGTCCATCCGTTCCACCCGGGCACCGGCAGCTTCAGCCAGCGCCACGGTGTTGTCCGTTGAGCCGGTGTCGAGCAGAACCATCTCGTCGACGATTCCTTTCACCGAGTTCAGGCAGGCATCGATGCGCTCGGCTTCGTCGCGGACGATCATCGAGAGGCTGAGCATGATGTCGTCTCGCACTGGCGCCGAGATTAGAGCCGTTCAGTCGGTGAATTCGGTCCCCAGCTCCAGCGTGTTCTCGTCCCCAAGCAACTGAACCATCAGCATCTGCTGGGCAGCAGCCATCTGCCCAGGGCTGTAGGCGGCGGGGATGGTGTCGGGCAGAAGCGTTCGCAGGCTTTCCCATCGGTAGGGGCAGCCATACACAGCCATCCCTGCCAGGCGGTTCAGCTTCAGAAGCTGGCGGATGGCTGCAGGCCATGGATCATCACGATCCCGGCCTGCGCGGAATGGGTTGCCGCGCAGAAACAGCTGCAGCAAAACCGGTCCGTCATCCAGGCGATCCAGGGCCAAAGGATTGTCTTCCTGTGGAGGTTCATGCCAGGGGCTGATCCCGAGGTCATGGCAAATGATTGGCCTGAATCCGCGGCTGGCGGGCCAGACGATGGCCGGAGCATCAGGGCGCAAGAATGGGCAGCCCAGCACTCCATCCACGCGGATCAGGGTCACACCGCCAGCAGCGGGTGGATGCACCGGAGTCGCTCCCTGTCGTTCGAGGGTGGTGCTCACCAACTCGAGGGCGAGCTGATGCTCGTTTGTGGTTTCTCCCGCCTCAGGCGCTGAAGCGCCTTCGGTCCTGGCTTGGTCCCCGCTGCAGCGTTGCAGAGCGTCCCGACGTCTCTGCAGAGACTGCTCAAGGCGTAGGGAGGGGATGCGCCCGCTGTCGAGAGCTGCGCAGACAGCGTCAATGGCCTTGTCTGCATCGGCGGGCATCAGGATCAGGTCCGCCCCGGCTTCGAAGGCCTGCACTGCAGCCTCCCCAGGACCCACCAGGCCTGTGATCGCTTCCATCACCAGGGCATCGGTGACGATGAGTCCTTGGAAATCAAGAGAATCTCTGAGCAGGTCGGTCAGCACCCTGGGAGACAGGGTCGCGGGCCGATCGGCATCAAGGGATGGAATCATCAAATGCGCGGTCATCACGCTGTCCACCCCTGCAGCGATGAGCTGACGGAACGGCCTCAGTTCGATTTGATCGAGCCGCTCCCGCGAATGCTTCAGTACCGGCAGCTCCAGATGGGAATCCTGGGCTGTGTCCCCGTGTCCAGGGAAATGTTTGGCGCAACCAAGAACGCCTCCGGCCTGAAGGCCGCGCTGGAATGCTTCAGCCAGCGCAGCGGTGGCTTCAGGAACCTGGCCCCAAGCCCTCACATTGATCACTGGATTGTCCGGGTTGCTGTTGACATCGCAAACCGGCGCCAGCACCCAATTGAGTCCGCATCGGCGGGCCTGGTCAGCAGTGCAGCGCCCGTAGCGTTCGGCAAGAAGCCTCGCCTTCGCCGGGTCGTTCGACTGCAGACGGCCCAAGGCCATCGGTGGGACCAGCCAGGTGGCGCCCTCAAAGCGCTGACCGACCCCCTCCTCCACGTCGGCGCAGAGCAGCAGATCCTCATCACCGGCCCAGGAGCGCAGCGTTCGGCAGCGCTGCTGCAGTTCTGTGGCCGTGCCTCCCAGGAGAATCACGCCGCCGACGCCGTTTGCCAGTAAGCGTTCAAGCTCCCCGTTGCTCAATTCCCAGCGGGGGTATCGCCGTTGGTGATCGCTGGAATGACCGCTGGCCCTCACCACCAGCAGCTGGGACACCGCCCGCCTCTGCTCAGCTGCGTTCATCGTCGTGGATTTCATGAGCGTCGTCACTGCCTGCCGGGATCTCCCCCCGCACCTGGCGTTCTCGCTCGAGGTCCCCAAGCAGCCCCAGAACGGAGGCTCCCTTCTCCAGGCCACGGTCGAGATGGAAGACCACTTCCGGTGCACGCCGCATCTTGAGACGACGACCGAGCTCCCCGCGCAGGAAGCTACTGGCTGCCTGCAGACCGTCCATCACTTGGGCTTTGCCTTCAGGGTCGGCCAGCACACTCACGAAGATCTTGCAGTGCTGCAGATCCCCGCTCACCTCCACCCCGGTGATGCTGATCAGCCCCTGATGCACCCGTTCATCGCGGATGCCATGAATGAGCAGTTCACTCGTCTCCTTGCGGATCAGAGCTGCGACACGTTCTACCCGTCGTCCAGGAGCCATCTCAGCTCATTGGTGCTGAAGACACCATGGCACGCAACACCAGTCCGAGGCTGATGAAGCCACTGATTAAGGCTCCGATCAGTGCCACAGCGGTCACGGGATTGCTGCGCCGGCGGGCCAGCGGTTCCGCAACGGAATTCAGCACGCCAAGGCTGAACGCGATCAGATATCGCGGATAGCGGGTCACATTGACGAAGAACTCGCGCATGGCGATGGCGTTGATCCGTTTCTCATGGCTACTCTGCCGGTCCCTGCCCCGGTCTGGACATGCTGGAGCTCCACCAGTTCCGCCACTCCGCCTTCTGCATGAAGGTGCGGATGACGCTCCACGCCAAAGACCTGAGTTTTCGTGAGGTGGAGGTCACTCCGGGGCTGGGTCAACTGTCTGTTTTTCGGATCTCGGGTCAGCGACAGGTCCCGGTTCTGGTTGACGGTGATCAGGTGTTCGCTGATTCCAGCGCCATCTGCCGGTATCTCGAAACGCTGCAACCCGAGCCCGTCCTGCTTCCTTCCGATCCGCTCCAGAGAGCCCAGGTGGAACTGATTGAAGATTGGGCTGACACCACCCTGGCCGCGTCAGCCCGGGCAGCGCTTCTGCAGGCTGCAGCTGACGACACCCAGCTCAGGTCGGCTCTTCTGCCTGATGATCTGCCGGCACCCTTGCGACAGGTCATGTCTGTGGTTCCAGGTGGGTGGTTGAGCAACTTGGGGGATTTGCTCGGTCAGGAGCAGAGGGCGTCCATGCTTTCCAGTCTCATGGCTCTGGCCGAAGGCCTCGACAAGAACGAGCACCTGGTAGGCAACACACTCACCTTGGCGGATCTTGCTGTGGCCGCTCAGCTCTCCTTGCTGCGTTTCCCTGGCTCCTCAGGAGATTCTTTAGCTGGCCGCGGCGTTCCTGGTCTCAGCGATCATCCCCGCCTTCAGTCCCTATTCCATTGGCGCGATCAGTTGGAGGCCCAGCTCATTCAGCGGGATCCTGCGGCAGCCGAGTGAGCACCAGCCGAAATCGGCTGCTTCGTCCGGCGAGGCTTTGATCCGTCTGCAAGCCAGGTGCCCCATAACTCACCTGGCGCTGATCCCCACAGATTTCTGATCCGCACTGTTCGTAGCGCGTCAGCGTCTCGATTCTGCTCAGTCTGGGTGCTCCCGGGCCATGCACGATCTGCAGCACGAGCTCATCACTCAGGAATTCTTCGGTGCCGCTTTCTGTGGACACCACGGCCTGACGGCGGCCGATCACGCTGGTTTCCAGCAGAACATCTCCGCTGAGCCTCGCCAGTTGACGGTTCACACGCTCTGGATCCTGCTCGACCGATAGCAGCTTGTCCCCCAGCAGCGCTTTGCCGATGGCTGTGGCATTGAAAGAGCGGTCGCCGACCAGCTGTCCCGCCTGATTGCGTTTGAAGCGAGCCTTGTGAAGCAGCGTGGATTCGTTCTCAAGACGTGAACCATCACGGTCGAGCGTGTCGCTTTGCACCTGCCAGTCGCCCGCGAACCAGTCGGGATAGATCAGATCTTGTCGGGCACGCGGCCGGGGAAGAGGTGCAGGCAGGGACCACTCGGGCCATTCCATTGCGCGTTGCTCCAGCAGGGAGGCCTGGGCTGGTGCTGCTGCGCCCGCACCCGACACCATGAACAGCTGCAGCAGCATGGTGAACATCACACTCAACAGCCGCCGCTTCATGTCAGACCCCCTGATCCGATCACTCGATCACTATGTAGTGCTTGTGCCGGGTGAATCGGAACAGCTCCTATCAGCCGCCGCCACCTTGACATGGCTGGCTGAACGACTGATGGCTCTCAGTCCATGGCCGGAGGATCTTCGTGGATGCGACGGTGCAACCAAAGCCGCAGAACGCCTCCTCGACACCGCCTGTGAACTGGAGCTCTCGCCAGGTGTCTGCGTGCAGTGGTACGCCGTCCGTCTGGAACCGCCTCAGAACTGATGGTCAATCGGGTCGCTGTTTCGGTGGGTCTTGGATCAGCGTTGGCAACAAGTTCAGAATTCCGTCCGCCACCGCATCCGGTGGCTCAGCATCGATCACTACGGTGAGATCGGCCTCTGAATACATCGGCCGACGTGTCATCAAGAGCCTGTCCAAAGCCATGGCAGGGTCCTGTTCTTGCAGCAGGGGGCGAGGGGTGTCGTCCTTCTCCAGTCGCTTCAACAACTGTTGTCGCTCCACGTCCAGCCAGATCACGATCCCCTGGTGCATCGCTCCCCAGTTTTCAGGGCGGGTGACTGCGCCGCCGCCTGTGGCCACAACGAGGGAGTGGCGCTGACTAATCGCGCTGAGCACCTGGGTCTCGAGGCTTCGGAAACCGCTTTCACCATCGCGCTTGAAAATCTCGGGAATGGTGCAGCCTGCGGCTTGCTCAATCACGGCATCGGCATCCACAAAGCCGTATTGCAAACGTTGGGCGAGGGGCCGCCCGGTGCTGGTTTTGCCGCTCCCCATCATCCCGACGAGATACAGGTTGCGGCCGCCGAGCCGCTGTCTGAGGGAGGGGACGGGATCCAGCATGGCTCCGAATTGCCGTTAGCTCATTAGGATGCCTCCCGGCCGGACCTTCACATGACTGAAACGAAGTCGATTGCCCGGCACGGCCAGGGCCGCGGTTGTGTGATCACCCGCCGAGCCTGTTTCAGCGCCAGTCATCGCTACTGGTTGCCGGAACTCTCTGCTGATGACAACGCAGCCCGCTTCGGTGCCTGTGCGCTGGCTCCCGGTCATGGACACAACTACGAGCTCATCGTGTCGATGGCGGGTGACCTCGATGCCGATGGCATGGTGCTCAATCTCTCCGAGGTGAAGCACGCCATCCGCAAGGAGGTCACCGATCAGCTCAATTTCCGATTCCTGAATGACGCCTGGTCGGATTTTGATGTGTCAAGACCGGAAGGTTGCCTGCCGACCACCGAAGCGCTTGTGCATCGCATCTGGCAACGGCTTGCACCGCATTTGCCGATCACGGCACTCCGCCTCTACGAACAACCGGGCCTCTGGGCCGACTACCTCGGACATCCCATGGACGCCTTCCTCACCATCCGCACCCACTTCGCTGCCGCCCACCGTCTTGCAAGACCGGAGCTGAGCCAGGAAGAGAACGAGCGCATTTACGGCAAATGTGCTCGTCCCCATGGTCATGGTCACAACTACCTGGTGGATGTGACGGTGCGTGGTGCCATCGACCCACGCACCGGCATGGTCTGCGATCTCTCCGCGCTCCAGCGACTTGTGGATGATTTGGTGGTGGAGCCCTTCGATCACACCTTCCTCAACAAGGATGTGCCCTTCTTTGCTGAGTGTGTGCCCACTGCGGAAAACATCGCTCTGCACATCGCCGACCGTCTTTCGGGTCCTGTGGGTGCCATTGGTGCCCAGCTCCACAAGGTGCGCCTTCAGGAAAGTCCCAACAACGCGGCTGAGGTGTACGCCGAGATGCCTCAGCTCGAAATGACACCAGCCACGTTGGAAGCGACGGCCGGGGTCTGATCGCGTCCCTGGATGACTCTTCAGACAACAGTCAGGCTGGTGCTGGCCGTCAGCCTGGACGGACGTTTGGCCTATCCCCAGGGAGGCCCTTCCCAGCTTGGGGGGGCCGGTGATCGCAAGGCTTTAGAGGAAGCCTTGGCCTGGTCTGACGGAGCATTGATCGGAGCTGGAACCCTGCGGGCGCATCGTTCCAGTTGTCTGATTCATGCGCACGATTTATTGGAGCAGCGCCAAGCGGCGTGTCGTTCTCCACAGCCCGACCTTTTTGTGGTGAGTCGCCAAGCGGATTTCCCTCTGCATTGGCCGTTTTTTCAGCAACCCTTTGCGCGTTATCTGCTGACCCCGGGGGGCGGCGGTGCTAAGGGATTCAATGATGGCTATCCCCTCGCTGCGTCGTGGACCGAGTCCTTGGCCAGCCTGGCTGCCCGTGGCTGGTCAAAATTTGTGCTCTTGGGAGGGGCTGGTCTTTGCGAATCGATGCTGGCGGATGATGCCGTAGACGAGCTGCAGCTCACGCTCTGCCCGCGACTTCTCGGTGGACCTTTCTGTTGGGTGCCATCCTTGGCCCCAGCACTCCCTGAAAACCTGGCCGCGGCTGATGCCTGGTTGCTGGAGCACAGCCAGCCTCTTGGCGGCGGTGAGCTGCTGGTGCATTACCGGCGTAACCGGAGCATCAGGTCTTTGAGAGGAAGGTCCTGAAGACCTGTGGCCGGCAAGCCAAGAAGAGAAGCCAGGCAGCGTTTGACCACCACCTGGGTGTCGTCTCCCACCCGACCGCTGATCAGTTCACTGACGATGCCGAGTTCTCTCCCACTGCGAGAGGCTTCGCGGATCAAGCATTCGCTGGCTGGCAGCGCCAGGTCACGACAAGGTTGCAGAACCGTCTCGTCAATGCCGGATATCAGCTCACCCAGAGGCAGGGAGCTGGTATCGATCCTGCCAATAGCACGCTTGGCGATTCGCTGGCATTCCCCGGCAAGCTGCTGCTCCACCCTGGGCCGCATCAACTGCAGCAAGGGCTCCAGCAGCCCGGCCCTGGCCTCGATCGCCATCGTGCTGATGCCTACGGCCAAGAAGGCCATCAGCAAAGGTTGCCAAGGTCTTCTCCAGATCAAGGGTCGACGACATTGACTCTTGATCTTCGCCCCCTTGATCTCACCTCGTTAGGGTTCGACTACGGCACATGGATTGGCCTGAGATGGCGTCGCTCTCGGCTCGCTGGCATCGAAGCATCAGCGAGATTCCGGAGGAGCGGTGGGACGATCTGATCGGTGATCAGGTTTCTCCTTTTTACCGCTGGAGATGGTTGCTGGCGTTGGAGCGTTCCGGCAGCGTCTCCCCCGATCAAGGCTGGCAGCCCCTGCACCTGTCGTTGTGGCGCGACGACAACGAGCTCGTGGCTGTGGCCCCTCTGTATCTCAAGGGTCACAGCTATGGCGAATTCGTGTTTGATCAGTCTTTCGCGCGCCTGGCCGGTGATCTTGGGCTTCGTTATTACCCGAAATTGATCGGGATGAGTCCGGTCAGCCCCGTGCAGGGTTATCGCTTCCATCTGGCCGCCAGTGAAGACGCCCAGGAGCTCACCACGCTGATGCTCGGCTTGATCGATGACTTCGCAGCACGGCACGGAATTCTCAGCTGCAATTTTCTCTATGTCGATCCCGCCTGGCAGCCACTCGCTCAATCAGCCGGTTGTGCCGGCTGGCTGAATCAGCAGAGTCAGTGGTCCGCTGACGGACAGCAGACCTTCAGCGACTACCTCGCTGGTTTCAATGCCAATCAGCGTCGCAACATCAAACGGGAACGCAAGGCCGTGCGGAATGCAGGAGTCACCGTGACACCGATCACCGGTGACGCTCTCAGCCCTGCTCTGGTGTCGAGAATGCATGATTTCTACGAGCAACACTGTGCTCGCTGGGGAGCCTGGGGTAGCAAATACTTGGATGCCAGCTTCTTTGATCAACTGTGTGAGCCCTCACTGGCTCAGCATGTCGTGCTGTTCAGTGCCCATCGTGGAGATGTGGATCTCCCTGTTGCCATGTCGCTTTGCGTCAGAGACGCCCAGCATCTCTGGGGGCGCTACTGGGGAAGTGATGAGGAGATTGATTGTCTGCACTTCGAGGTGTGTTACTACGCACCGATCGAGTGGGCACTGCAGCAGGGGTTGGTGAGTTTCGATCCAGGTGCTGGTGGAAGCCACAAGCTGCGAAGAGGTTTCTCGGCCATGGCCCGCACCAGTCTTCATCGCTGGTATGACCCGCAGATGGATGCTCTGATCCGTTCGTGGCTACCGCGTGCCAATGCCTTGATGCGTGAGGAGATCGAGGCCATCAATGCGGATCTGCCGTTCCGTGCTCAACCTCCTGATTTGGTGAGCTGACCTTCGGATTCGTAGGGTGATCCGATGAAAGATGGCACCCTCTCTCTCGATGATCAGCTTTCCCAGCGTTTCATCGCACTGGATCCCAGCGGATATTTTCTGATTCGGGTTGATGAGGATGCAGGGCAGTTGGTGGCCGAGCACTATCGCAATGATGTTGACTCCAAAGGCCGAGCAACCGACCCAGAAACCGGTGAGGTGCTCAGTTGCCGGGGCGGAAGCCAACGCACTCCCTCTGTTTGTTACCGAGGGCGAACGGCCAAAGAGCTGGGAATCGCGCTCACGGAAGGTGATGGACCCCATCCGGTGAGCTGTCTTGATCATGCCCTCTATCTCGGACGGGAACTCCAGAAAGCGGAAGAGTGCTTGTTGAAGGGAACGACGTACGTTCAGGATTGAGTCTTTTTGAACGTAGTCCTCGCTCTCAGACGGGTTGAAGTTCCTTGGACGCGCTGGGTTCTTCAGGTGGCAGTGATTCAAGCTGTTCCCTGATCTCGCTTTGAACGATCGAGCGGTACTCGAGAAAGTGCTCGTTGTGAGCCAGAACCACGAGGAATTGCTCCAAAAGAGCCGGATTCTGCATCGCCATACCAAGCATGTAACGCCAGAAGCGTCCACGGGTGTTTCGCTTCAGACCTTGGCGCCAAATCACGATTGAAAGAGCTCGGAGATCAGTCAAGCTCGGCAGCTGGGTGGATCCCTTCCAGCGAGGAGCGCCCATCTTCAAGTAGTAGGAATACACCCGATCCATGTAGGCATTGGGTTCGTACAGAGCGCAGAACGCCTCCACGTACTCGTTGGCGATGTCCCGAATCGGTCTTGTGGGTTTGAAATTCAGGAGGTTGGTCTGATTCACGCCCTTTGCGGCGTCTTTGTCTTGGATCAGGCGGCCTTCCTTCTCGAGGCGATACCAAAGAGCGGTATTGGGGAGGGCCTGCAACATCCCCATCATCGCCGCGGGAATGCCCGTTCGCGTCACGAAGTCCACGATGCGACGACCTGCACCATCTTTTTCACCATCGAAACCGATGATGAACCCAGCCATCACGCGGATGCCATTGGCGGTGATGCGATCCACGGCCGCGTCAAGAGGATTGCGTGTGTTTTGGATCTTGCGGGAGGTTTCGAGGCTGGCCTCATCGGGCGTTTCAATGCCGAGGAACACACTTTCGAAGCGGGCTTCATGCATCATTCGCATCATCTCGTCGTCATCGGCAAGATCCACTGAAGCCTCAGTGGCGAAGCTGAAGGGATAACCACGCTCTTCTTGCCAGCGTTTGATTTCGGGAAGCAGCAACTTGGCATTGCGCTTATTGCCGATGAAGTTGTCGTCCACAAGGAAGATCGATCGTCTCCAGCCGAGGTCGTACAGGCTTTGAAGCTCGGCCACCAGCTGGTCAGGCGTTTTGGTGCGGGGTTTGCGGCCGTAAAGAACGATGATGTCGCAGAACTCGCAGTTGAAGGGGCAGCCCCGGGAAAACTGAACGCTCATGGAGTCATAAGCGTCGAGTTCGAGCAGATCGAAGCGGGGGATGGGGGTCGACGTCACATCCGGTTTTTCACCTTCTGAGCTGAACCGCCCGCCGCTGTCTCCCCTTTGGATGGCTTCGACAAACATCGGGAGGGTAATTTCTCCTTCATCCAGCACCTTGAAATCAGCATCCGCGATTTCGGGGGCGTCAGGTGTTGAGCTGGCGTAGGGCCCCCCAACGGCTACAGGAAGACAGCGACGCTTCGCTTCTTCGATCTGAACCTGCATGTCGTCCTTCTGGACGATCATTCCTGAGATCACGACCAATTCAGCCCAGTTCCACTCGGCTTCTGTGACCTCGCGAACATTGCGGTCAACCAGCTTCATCTCCCACTCCTGGGGGAGCAGAGCTGCCACAGTGACAAGTCCGAGGGGTGGGAGCAGAACCTTGCGGTTCACGAGTTCAAGGATTTTTTCGTAGCTCCAGAACGTCTTCGGGAACAGGGGATAGATGAACAGGGTGCGCATAATCCGAAGTCGCGTTTGTTGAGCTCTGGTGCTGACGGTCGACCCTGCTTGCAGACCCGTCCGATTCCTTTTGATTTCGATGCACGCAAGCTTAGGCGGGATCTGTCGTCTGGAGACCCGATTTCTGATCTAATGGTCCTGCATTCTGTGACTGCAATGGGAGTTGTTATTTATCTCGGCCTGGTGGGCGCTGGTCTTGTCACCGCAGCCGCCATCAGCTTGGTGTTACGTGGAATCAAACTGATTTGATCTCGGTCAGAACAGTGCCCCCACGGCGGCGAATTTCGACCAAAGCCAACACAACTCCGATCCCACCGGTGATGGCAAATGTGGCGGGCAGGCCAACGCTGATGCTCAACTGAGCTGCGATCAGGCCGCTGATTCCACCGCCGCCAAGAAAGGCAATCTGACTGAGTCCGGCCATACGGCCTCGCAAAATCTGATTGGATCCCACCTGGGTGATGAGGTTGCTGCTACTCAAAAGGCCTGCTGTTCCAGCGCCGATTAAAAAAGTCATCAGCAGGATGAACGAGATACTTCCTCCTCGCGCCATACCAAGCTGAGCCACAGCTGTGACCAGGCCAAACCCGGCGAGCGTTAGAGATGGACGCCTGCAGAAACTGTGACTGTTGCGTTGAAGAACGATTCCTCCAGCAATGCTTCCTAAGGCCAGAACACTGGTGAAAAGGCCCAGATCCATTGGGTCTGTTCCCAACTCCTGAGCGGCAATCAATGGGGCCAGCCCAGGGTGGAAAAAGCCAACGATGCACATCATTCCTGTGAACAGAACCACACGACGCAGGGTGGAGCCGCAGTCTCTCCAAGCCACTGCAAGCGACGATTCCTCGGTTGATGTACTGCGCTGCTCTCGCTCAAGCCGGGGATGAAGTAGCCAGATGACGCTGGCGATCGGCAGGAGGTAAGTGGCTGCATCGAGGGTCAGCGCTGTAGCGGGACCCGTGAGTGTGACGAGCCAGCCACCAATGGGCGGCCCCACTAATTTGCCAACGTTGAAGACCACGGAGAAACTCGTCAGATAAGGAGCGAGCTGGGCGTTGTCGTCAACCAGAAGAGCGCAGTACTTGTTGCGAGCTGTGAGTTCATAGGCCCCAGCGATCCCCACCAGAAGGGTGCTGGCCAGCAACATCAACACCTGAGGCAACCCATCTAGCCAAGGAATGGCGACAGCTCCCACGAGGCCTGATCCCAGCAGGGCCCATTGCGCCTGGATCAAAACCTTTTCACAGCCGATGCGATCGGTGCGGACCCCTGCCGGTCCGCTTACCAGCAGGGTTGGCAGCGACAGCGCTGCAAAATGAAGCGCCAGCACCATCGGGGCGGCGGTTTCATCCATGAGAATCCATCCCTTCGCTGTCAATCCGGCGAAGGATCCGGCGGTACTGACGCCAGAGGCGATCAGGAAAATGATGCGTTGGCGTTCATGCAGACCACTCCAGCTCACAGGTCGGCCCGTGCCGAGGCCACCATCGATGCCGCACCCACGATCTCTGCGCGGAGGTCGTAGATATCCGATCCTGTGATCTGGACAGGGATCATGGTCCCTGGTGCAGCCTGTAATCCGTCGGCCCTGGGCTCGATGTGAACCTCCCCATCCACCTCTGGTGCGAATCGGCCACAGCGACCGATCATCGCGCCGTTCGCAGGGTTGTGCTGTTCGATCAGGGCATCCACCGTGCGGCCGACCCAGCGCGCGTTGGCCGCTGCAGAGATGGGTTGCTGAAGCGTCATCAGACGATCTTTCCTAGCCATGGCGATGTCGGCATCGACGGGGTCGGGTAATTCGGCCGCGGCCGTTCCCTGTTCCGGCGAAAAGGTGAACACCCCGACGTGATCGAACCGTTGCCGCTCCAGAAAACTCGCCAAATGCTCGAACTGCTGCTGAGTTTCCCCTGGAAAGCCGACGATCAAGGTGGTGCGCAGCACCGCGTCGGGTAATTGGCTTCTGATCTGATCGAGCAGCCGCTCATTCACATCGGCTTGCCAGGGGCGATTCATGGCGCGCAGCACCTCTGGATGGCTGTGTTGCAGTGGCAAGTCGAGATAGGGCAGCACATTGGGCACATCCCTGTATGCACTGATGACCTCGTTGGTTAGGCCTGTGGGGTAGGCGTAGTGAACACGGATCCAGGGAATCTCCACCTCCCCGAGGGCCTGAAGCAGATCTGCCAAGCGTGGGCGCCCATACAGGTCTAGGCCGTAATTGGTTGTGATCTGGCTGATCAGGATCAGTTCTTTCACGCCTTCCGCGGCCAGCTGATGCGCTTCTGCCACGATTGATTCAATTGGTCTCGAGCGCTGATTGCCTCGGAGGTGGGGAATGATGCAGAAGGCGCAGCGGTAGTCACAGCCTTCGGCAACTTTCAGGTAGGCCACGGCCTCTCCGGTGGTGCGATGGCGCGGAAGTCGCTCGTCGGCCACGAAAGTGGGTGTTTTGCTGACCCGGTTCACCCGTTCTCCGGCCTCCACCCTCTCCAGCACTTCCACGATGTGCTGGTAGTCGCCAGTTCCCACAATCGCCTTCGCTTCGGGGAGGGATTCCAGAAGCTCTTCCTGGAAGTGCTGGGCCAGGCATCCGGCGATGATCAGCTCCTTTCCCTGCTCAGCCAACCCGACCAGCGTCCGCACGGATTCTTCCCTTGCGTCCTGAATGAAGCTGCAGGTGTTCACAACCACCACGCTCGCGTCGGATTCATCGCTGCTCACCCCATAGCCCGCTTCACTGAGAAGACCGAGCATGTGTTCGGTATCGACTCGGTTCTTCTCGCAGCCCAGATGGGCAAACGCCACCGTTGGCTTGGTGCTGGCCCCGTCTCGGCCAGGACGTCGGTCCGGGGACATGGGCATGGCGAATCAATCAGTCACCATAAATCCCGTTCCCACTCCTGCCAGAATTCACCCATTCTCTGCAGCTCGCATGGCCGCCAGCAGACTGACTAGCCGCCGTCGCCAAGACCAGGGCTCCAAATGGGTGCGGATCGCCATGGCCGTGCTGGCCACCGTGGGCGTGATCGACACCGGTTCGATCACTCTTAAGCGTTGGGGTCTGCTGGGGAATCTCAACTGCCCGATGTCCGCGGACGGTTGCGACAAAGTCCTCAACAGTCCTTGGGGAACGCTCTTTCAGGGAGACGGTTTCAGCGTCCCGCTCTCGTTTGTGGGGTTTCTGGCCTACTTGGCTGTGTTGATCATGGCCCTGGTCCCTCTCTTGCCAGGACTGTCTGAAAATCGCGGCGATCTGGCACGGCGCACTTGGTGGGGACTATTCGCTGTATCCCTCGGAATGGCGGTCTTCAGTCTTGTGCTGGTAGGCCTGATGGTGTTCAAGATCCAGGCGTTCTGTTTCTTCTGCGCTCTGTCCGCCACCCTGGCCATTCTTCTATTGATTCTCGCTGTTGCTGGCGGGGGCTGGGACGACCCGTCCAAGCTGTTCTTCCGTGGCTTCCTCCTGGCGCTTGCCGTGTTGCTGGGAAGTTTGATTTGGGCCTCCGTTCTCGATCCGGAGCGTCCGGATGTCGCAGTCACGGGCCCTGGAGCGCCTCCTTTGGTGACGACTGAAAGCACACCGGCCAAGGTGGCTCTGGCGGAACATCTCACCGCCAATGGTGCCGTGATGTACAGCGCCTACTGGTGCCCCCACTGCCACGATCAGAAACAGGCGTTCGGCAAGGAAGCAGCGAAAAAACTCACGGTGATTGAGTGCGCTGCGGATGGCCAGAACAGCCAGCGTTCTCTGTGTGAGAGCAAGAAAATCGAAGGTTTCCCCACCTGGGAAATCAACGGAAAACTTGATTCAGGCGTCAAGCCCTTGGATGTGCTGGCCCGTCTTTCCGGTTTCAAGGGGGGGAGTGATTTTTAAAGGGTGATGTGGCCTGGTTCCTTCAATCGATGACCGGTCGGGTGTGGATGGTCTTGCCTTTGACCTGGCGGCTGTGGCATCGCCACTGCGGAAGTGGTGTCGGGGCATCACCGCGGAAGTGGCCTCCCCTGCTTTCGGTGCGAAACAGGCAAGCCTCCAGCAGCAGTCGGCTTGCCTGCTGGCGGTGATGAAGGTCCAGGAGAAGATTGATGTTGCTGCGACAGCTCTCTTCCAGCAGGAAGCATCGATCTTTGTCCTGACGACGCATCGCCTCAAGAAGCGGGCTTGATTGCAGCGCCGCGTTGGCCTTGAGAAGCTCCCGCAAGGTCTGTCGCATCCCGATCACGTGTCGATCGACTCCAGCTACATCCCAGCAAGCTGATCGGAGTGAGTTGATCGATCGGCTCAGGGATTCAGCAGCAGGCCCTGGCCATGGCATTGGGATCTCCATCCCGAAAGGCTCCAGACCTTTGCTTGAAATTGTTGGTGCGCTGCGGTCATTCAGGGTGATGTTCCTGAGCCTCCCGGCGAACACAAGGCATTCCATCAATGAGTTGCTGGCCAACCTGTTGGCACCATGCACCCCTGTGCTGGCCACCTCCCCAACGGCAAAAAGGCCGGGAATCGTTGTGGCCGCCTGCAGATCCGTGGCGACCCCTCCCATCCAGTAGTGCGCGGCTGGTGCCACTGGGATCGGATTCTGCAAAGGGTCGAGTCCGTATTCCCGGCAGCGCTCGAGAATCGTCGGAAAACGCCGTTCGGCCTTGTCTGTTGGAATCGGTGAGAGATCCAACCCAAGACTGCTCAATCCTTGGTCGCGCATGCATCGCAGCAGGGCTCGGCTCACCTGATCGCGTGGAGCAAGATCGCGCTGGGGAAGCGCTTCCACAGGACTTCGTCCGAAGGGATCCACCAAGACGGCGCCTTCGCCACGGACGGCTTCGGAGATCAGAAAACAGGGCGCATCATCGCGTTTCAACGCCGTGGGATGGAACTGAACAAATTCGAGATCGTCGACTGCCGCACCGGCTTGCCATGAGAGAACAACGCCTTCACCACAGGCTTGGGGTGGATTCGTGGTGTTGGTGTAGAGATGGCCTCCGCCTCCTGTCGCCAGGACAACCGCTCGGGCTGCAACCCAATGCAGCCAAGGGCCATCAAGAACCTGAACCCCGCAGCAGCGTTGATCTTCAACCCAGAGTTGGGTGACCCGGACGCCGCGTCGATGGACCAAGCCTGGTCTCGCCTCGACGCGCTCTCGTAGGACATCCACCAAAGCCCTTCCGGTGCGGTCCTGCACGTGCAGGACCCGATGCTGGCTGTGGGCTGCTTCCAGTGTGGTCGCCAGAGACCCATCGGGATTGCGGTCAAACGCCATGCCGAGGGAGAGCAACCGGTCAACGCAGCGGGGTGCCTGGTCCACGAGGAGTCGAACGGCATGGCCATCGCAGAGTCCTGCACCTGCCTTCAGGGTGTCTTCCCCATGGCAGAAGGCGGAGTCATCAGGACCGGTGACGGAGGCGATTCCCCCCTGCGCCCAGCGACTTGAAGATCGTCGACCGGCATTCCGGTTGAGAAGGAGAACGTTCAGCTCAGCAGGGAGCTCCAGGCAGGTCATCAGGCCAGCTGCGCCTGCTCCAACAACCACGACATCCCAGGGGCCGTTGTGGATCGGATCCTGGGGTGTTAGACGCGCTTTGCTCATCGGAGCTTGTCGTAAACCACCGCTCGACCCGGCGGTTTAACCATGACGCATTCTCAGCGGTACTGCCCGTCGTTAATCCTGTCGAAGCCCTCGTTGAGCGCAATCGACGGTGCTGTCACAGTGAAATTGTCGCGGTACTTCTCGAAGAGTTCCTTCTGGCGGTCGGTGAGATCAAGAGACAACACGTCATCCACACTGTCGTAAGGACCGCCCAGCACGATTTTTCCGGCCAGGGTTGGGTACATCCCAGGAAATTGCTGGAAGCGCCGGACGGATGAATTGTTCAGATCAACCTTGTCGCCGCGCTCGGCAATCTTGTCGTCAGCCACATTGCGGATGTCAGCGGCCTGGACGCTGGAGGGCATGCTCAGGCTCATCAGCAAGCCAGCCATGACGACGAGACCTGTCAGCCAGGACAGCAGACGCTTCATGAAATTCTCCGTCTGAGAATCGGAAAGGGATGATGCCGGCAGAACCGACCAGCAAACCTTACAAGTGCTCTTCCCAGGCACCGGCATAAAACCACAGGGTTTTTGCAGTTCGTTTCAGATGAGACCGCTCAGGCCTGGTGCCAGCAAGGAAATCCCAAAGAAAACTCCATCAATGACCAAAGTGGTGAACAACACTGATGTTGCAACTGCCCATGCCGAAGCGTGGTCTCCAATCCGATCAACTCTGGAACGGCATTCGGACACCAACTTCGTGATCAATGCCGCTGCAAGAATCACGACCAGGAGAGACTTTGGTGTTAAGACCTGAGAGGCTGCGCTGCGAAGCAGAGCTGGTGCCTGGTCGGCTGTGGCTGTGACCACCTCTGGCCACAGACTCATCACCCCGGAGATGGCCATCGAGAGATCGGTGAAGGCGGTTCCGATCAGGGACGCCAGATAAAACGCGCAGGCGCAGCGCCACCGAGTGTTCAGTCCTCCCACAGCCAGTGGCAGGGCGAATGCCTCAACCGGTAAATGCAGAACAGGGTGAGCAGGCAACCACCCCCAAAACAAACTTCCTGCCATCCAGCTGCCACTGAATCCCAAAAGGAGGGCTCCAAGATCGCGCTGTCGGTTGTGATCAGCCTTGAGGTTGATCAGGATTCCCGCCACGGCAAGGACAATCCCGAACAAACAAGAGCTGAACGGTTGGTGACGGACCCATGGTGCCTGCACAAACACAGGCATCACCACGAGAACAGAGGCCCAAAAGGGAAGCGATGTCAGAACGACTGAGGCAGGAAGCCTCTGCGTGCCCAGTGCCGGATTTTGCATCAGCCCACTGGACAAGGCCGCACCTCCAAACCGTCAAGAAAGAATCGAAACCTTAGAAGATTTGAACGTGGCTGCGGGCTGAGTGCTCAATGTTGAGCAGCACTGGCGTCCTTGGCCTGATGGGCATAGCGTCCGACCACCCAACCATTGGAATCTGCGGTGTCGGAGCCCGGTCTTCTTGAAGCCATTTGGAGAGATTTCGTTCTCGGCGTTGTGCAGGGGCTTACTGAGTTTTTGCCCATCAGCAGCACAGCTCATCTCAAGATCGTGCCGGTGCTTGCCGGATGGGGTGATCCAGGAGTCTCTGTAACCGCAGTGATTCAACTGGGCAGCATCGTGGCGGTGATCGCTTACTTCAGAGCGGATCTGGCCGGTGTTTTGAGAGGGATGAGTGGTGCTCTGCTCAGGGGGCAGTGGCGGGAGCCGGAGGCACGGCTGGGAATCGCCATGGCGATTGGAACCATTCCGATTCTCTTCGCTGGGCTCGCGATCAAACTTTATTGGCCCGGTTATGAAACCTCGCCACTGCGCAGCGTGCCTGCAATTGCTGGTGTGTCCATCCTGATGGCTCTGCTTCTTGCTTTGGCAGAACGTTTGGGACCGCGCTCCAAGCAGCTCGATCAGGTGCAGGGACGGGATGGACTCGTTGTGGGCTTGGCTCAGGTCCTGGCACTGATTCCCGGTGTTTCCCGTTCCGGTAGCACCCTCACTGCTTCGCTGTTTGACAGTTGGAAACGGCCCGATGCAGCTCGGTTTTCTTTTCTGCTGGGCATTCCTGCCATCTCGATTGCTGGACTGGTCGAACTTAAAGATGCTTTCAGTGAACCCAGTGCTGGTGGGGTACTGCCCCTGATGGTGGGCATCATCTCTGCCGCGGTGGTGTCCTGGCTAGCGATTGACTGGTTACTCAAATTCCTGCAGCGACACAGCACCTGGGTGTTTGTGATCTACCGGCTGCTGTTCGGAGTTCTGCTACTGGTCTGGTGGGCCGGTCCTGGCTCAAACTGAAACCAGTCGAATCCATTCCGTGTGGAATGAACCCTCCGCAGGTGTTGCGGTTGCCGCTCTCGATCCGTCGAGCGTTGGACGTCAGCCCCAGCCCGCGATCGTTGCATCGGTGGAGCCTGGCTCGATCGGTGAAGATCTCGGCTTCGAACCCGGCGATCAGTTGCTGAGCATCAATGGTGTTCGACCGCGTGACCTCATTGATTACCGCTATCTGACCGTTGAGGAAGATCTCATCCTCGAGGTACGAGACAGCGAGGGGGAGCTCCATCGTGTGGAACTCGAAAAGGATGCGGATGATGGTCTCGGGCTTGCTTTTACAGAGGCGCTATTCGATGGCTTACGCCAATGCACCAATCGCTGCCCGTTCTGTTTCATCGATCAGCAGCCGCCAGGACATCGCGACAGCCTCTATCTGAAAGACGATGACTACAGGCTCAGTTTTCTTTATGGCTCTTACTTAACGCTGACCAATCTCGGTGAGGGCGACTGGAACCGGATTGAAGAGCAACGCCTCACCCCCCTCTTTGTGTCGGTGCATGCCACAGACCCAGGCCTCCGTTCTCGGTTGCTTGACAACCCACGGGCGGGTGATCTGCTCCATCAGCTCCAGTGGTTCGCGCAGCGCGGATTGCAGATTCATGCCCAGGTTGTGGTCTGCCCGGGGATCAACGATGGCGATGCTCTGATGCAGACACTCACTGACCTTGTGCGGTTTGGTGCTGGTGAATGGCCGGCTGTTTTATCAGTCGCAGTGGTTCCTGTTGGGTTGACGCGATTCAGGCCTGCGCAGGATGGACTTCGCGCTGTCACCCCGTCGGACGCTCTCAGGGTGATTCAGGCTGTGGAGCCGCTTCAGGACAAATTTCAGAGACAAATCGGCAGTCGGTTCGCCTGGCTGTCTGATGAGTGGTATTTGATGGCTGGTCAGCCTCTGCCGCCTAGAAGCAACTACGAAGATCTCCCCCAAGAGGAAAACGGTGTTGGCACCATCCGAGCGTTTCTTGAATCACTAGATCAGGCAACTCAGACGCTCCCTGAAAGGATCGATTCTCCGCTTCGCAGCAGTTGGGTGGTGGGCCGTTTGGTGGATCAGGCTCTGGCGCCAGTGCAAGCACGCCTCAATCAGGTTGATGGGGTGACGTTGTCGCTCCATGGGCTGCCGAGTCCCTACTGGGGCCAGGATCAGGTGGTGACCGGCTTGCTCACAGGCGAAGACCTTCTGCATGGACTCAGGGATCAAGTTTTGGGGGATCAGCTGCTCCTGCCTTCGGTGATGCTTCGCCAAGGAGAGCCTGTGTTTCTTGACGACATGACGCTTGATCAGCTGCAGCAGCAACTGCCAGTGCCGATCCGGATTGTGCATGGAGCAGCTGACATCGTGTCTGCTGTCCTGGGACAGCAAGTCAAAACCTCCTAAACTCCGCTCAGCCCCGGAATCATTGTGCCTCGGACTGCTGCACGTCTCTTACTCATTGCGGGAGTTTTGCCCTTTGTCATTGGGGTTTCATCGAGGGCTCAGGAAGCATTGTCTGCTGGTTCTGCATCAACTGCAGATGGTTCGGAGCTCATTGACCAGTCGACCCTTCCCACTGCGACAGAAATCAAAGGCACAAGGCCGAAATCGGATCCTTCAGTCCTTCCTCCAGCCGCAACGACGCTTCCTGAGGGGCAACAAACTCTCCAGGCGCCACCGCCACTCGCACTGCCTGATAAGCCTGCTCAGGTCAGGATTCGTGAGCTTCGCCCTCTCACGCTCGCCGAAGTTGAGCGTTTGGTTGAAGTCAACAATCCCAGCCTGAAAGCAGTCGCTAGTGAGGTACAACAGGCGAAATCATCTCTTCGAGCAGCACTGTCGTCCTGGTATCCCACTCTCAATCTTAATGCTAACGGATTGCCTCAATATCTTTCAGGAGAGCGGCAGTCATTTAATACCGATTCCAACTTCAATCCTAATCAAAGTTCTGACTTCGATAATCCAAATAATCTCGATTCTTTGTCTGATCGGTCCTCGGGGGGGTCAAGACGCACTGTTTCATCGCGTTGGTCTGCAAATTTTGCCGCACAGTTGAATTGGAACCTTATCGACCCTGCAAGGGTTCCGCAGATTTCAGCAGCGCGAGATAATTATGAGCGTACTCAAGACACGTATTTGATTGCACTGCGTGATCTTCGTCTTGAGGCAGCTAACGCTTTCTTCCAACTTCAGCGTCAAGACGAACAAGTACGAATTGGACAGCAGTCCGTAAGAGCATCGCTGGTTAGTCTCCGCGACGCCAGAGCCCGTTACCAAGCAGGCGTGGCCACGAAGCTCGAAGTCTTAGAAGCTGAGACACAGCTGGCTCGGGATCAGCAGCTTCTCACCAATGCACTTGGTGCTCAGGTCTTCGCTCGCCGATCTTTGTCGAGTCTGATGGACTTGCCCCAAGACATCACCCCTACCTCTGCAACTCCCGCTCGTGTTGTCGGTTTGTGGGAGCCTTCACTGCAGGAAAGCATCATTGCGGCCTACACGTTCCGCGAGGAATTGGACCAGTTCCTGCTCGATATTTCTATTAATAACAGCAATGCCAACGCTGCTTTGGCTGCGGTTCAACCAGTTCTGAGTATTTTCAATAATTTCAATACGCAGCGTTTTCAAGGTGAGGCCAACGCGTTTCCGCCTGTTAATGATGACGTTAATGGGTGGAGTTTTGACAATTCTGTTGGTCTATCGGCCCGTTGGAACATTTTTGATGGTGGACGGGCGCGTGCCGAATACCGTCGTAACAAGCAGGCGGCAGAGGAAAGTCAATTCAATTTTGCTTCGGAGCGCGACAGGATCCGGCTTGAAGTTGAGCAGAGTTTCTATGAACTCAGGGATGCGCAGCAGAACATCCGCACGACAACAAGAGAAGTTCTGTCTGCCACCGAGTCCCTGCGGTTAGCACGGCTGCGTTTTCAAGCGGGTGTGACCACACAGCGTGAGGTCGTCGATAACCAGCGTGATCTCACCAGTGCTGAGGTGCGTTATGCCGACGCAATTCTCGATTACAACTCCAATCTTGCTGGATTAAGGCGGCGTACAGGGCTTGATCAAGTTGCGGCTTGTCCTGAGCTCAAGCTGCCAGGTACGAAGCCTGAGGTTGATGAAATGGAAGCTGTTCCGATCGAACCAGTCCCCAACATTCCAGCCTGTGAGGCTTCTCAGCTCGGCGCCTGAGTCTGGGCCTGTGACCCCAGCTCCTCTATCGCCGACTCAGCTGCTGGCTGTCCATCAACTGCTTGACCATGTTGCTGAAAGACAACGTCAAGACTTTGGCCACATCGTGTCCGATGTCAAGCCAGATGGGAGTTTGATCACCGCTTGTGATCGCTGGAGTGATGCGACTCTGGTTCAAGGTCTTGGAGAGATTTCACCAGGGGAATGCACCCTTAGTGAGGAAGGCGACAAACGATGCCCGAGTACGTCAGCGTTCTGGGTTGTTGATCCATTGGATGGGACAACCAACTTCGCTGCAGGTATTCCTTATTGGGCGATCTCAGTGGCGCGCTTTGTGGATGGTCAACCGATGGAGGCGTTCTTAGAGATTCCTTCCTTGAAACAGCGCATCGTGGCGATTCGTGGTCGTGGTGCCTGGCGCAATGGCAAGCGGCTGACGACTGAAACCCGTCTGGCGGCAGGAAGTGCCTGCGTATCCCTGTGTAGCCGAGCAATTCGGGTGTTGCAGCGCCGCCATCAGGAGCCGTTCCCAGGAAAGATTCGTCTGCTTGGGGTTGCCAGCCTCAATCTTGTGAGTGTGGCGATGGGGCAGACCGTGGCTGCATTGGAGGCTACCCCCAAAATCTGGGATCTTTCCGCGGCTTGGTTAGTGCTGTCGGAGCTTGGTTGCCCTGTTCTTTGGTTGCGTGAAGATCCAACCTCTCTTGTCCCCGGTCGTGACCTCTCTGATGTGGGTTTCCCAGTGCTCGCAGCCAGTTCCGAGGATCAGCTGACGCGGCTCAAACCTTGGGGGCAGTCCTTGCTTCTGTCTTAATGCGGTTTGTAGTTGCTTGAGAGGGGGTGGGAGGTGTTATGGTTATGGACTGCGCGGGGGGCTGAGGCCTGAAGCGCAGCTTTCAAGCATGAAGGGCGTGAGCTTGTAGTGTTTGGAAGTGCTTACAAGGCCAAAGGGGAGCGATCCCACGGTGTTGTAAGTTTCACAAGCGGTCGCGAGACCGCACCGCCAACCGCTTCTGCAAGGGAGCGCGACGGCAGAACCTGGACAACTGAAAAGTTTAGGACTGACGCTTTCATCGCGTTTGTTGCTGATGAATCAACTGAGAAGTTGAGGAGTGAGTGATGAATGAAAGAGCGATGAAGTGTGAGGTCCCGTCAACAACATTCGTTGCGAGAGCATTGTGCTACAACTTGAAGTTTTCACGAGCTTTTGAGTTGTCGGTGTGCGCAATGTGGAGCAACAACCGGATCTGAGATCCTGGAAAGTCACGAAGGAGAGATTCTAAGTGCACTCTTTTGAACCCTTCTGTCAGAGGAAGGAGGCATCAACTGTGATCAGTACGCCAGTGCTGATGAATGGGTGAAGCAAATCATTTTGAGGATGCGCGAGCATTCAAGAGGAAATGATCTACAACGGAGAGTTTGATCCTGGCTCAGGATGAACGCTGGCGGCGTGCTTAACACATGCAAGTCGAACGAACCTTCGGGTGAGTGGCGGACGGGTGAGTAACGCGTGGGAATCTGCCCTCAGGAGGGGGATAACGGCTGGAAACGGCCGCTAATACCCCATATGCCGAGAGGTGAAATGAATTTCGCCTGAGGATGAGCCCGCGTCTGATTAGCTAGTTGGTGAGGTAAGAGCTCACCAAGGCATCGATCAGTAGCTGGTCTGAGAGGATGATCAGCCACACTGGGACTGAGACACGGCCCAGACTCCTACGGGAGGCAGCAGTGGGGAATTTTCCGCAATGGGCGAAAGCCTGACGGAGCAACGCCGCGTGAGGGATGAAGGCCTCTGGGCTGTAAACCTCTTTTCTCAAGGAAGAAGATCTGACGGTACTTGAGGAATAAGCCACGGCTAATTCCGTGCCAGCAGCCGCGGTAATACGGGAGTGGCAAGCGTTATCCGGAATTATTGGGCGTAAAGCGTCCGCAGGCGGCCCTTCAAGTCTGCTGTTAAAACGTGGAGCTTAACTCCATCATGGCAGTGGAAACTGTTGGGCTCGAGTGTGGTAGGGGCAGAGGGAATTCCCGGTGTAGCGGTGAAATGCGTAGATATCGGGAAGAACACCAGTGGCGAAGGCGCTCTGCTGGGCCATAACTGACGCTCATGGACGAAAGCCAGGGGAGCGAAAGGGATTAGATACCCCTGTAGTCCTGGCCGTAAACGATGAACACTAGGTGTCGGGGGAATCGACCCCCTCGGTGTCGTAGCCAACGCGTTAAGTGTTCCGCCTGGGGAGTACGCACGCAAGTGTGAAACTCAAAGGAATTGACGGGGGCCCGCACAAGCGGTGGAGTATGTGGTTTAATTCGATGCAACGCGAAGAACCTTACCAGGGTTTGACATCCTGCGAACCTCTTGGAAACGAGAGGGTGCCTTCGGGAGCGCAGTGACAGGTGGTGCATGGCTGTCGTCAGCTCGTGTCGTGAGATGTTGGGTTAAGTCCCGCAACGAGCGCAACCCACGTCTTTAGTTGCCAGCATTTAGTTGGGCACTCTAGAGAGACCGCCGGTGATAAACCGGAGGAAGGTGTGGATGACGTCAAGTCATCATGCCCCTTACATCCTGGGCTACACACGTACTACAATGCTACGGACAAAGAGCAGCAAGTTCGCGAGGACAAGCAAATCTCATAAACCGTGGCTCAGTTCAGATCGTAGGCTGCAACTCGCCTACGTGAAGGAGGAATCGCTAGTAATCGCAGGTCAGCATACTGCGGTGAATACGTTCCCGGGCCTTGTACACACCGCCCGTCACACCATGGAAGTTGGCCACGCCCGAAGCCGTTACTCCAACCCTTGTGGAGGAGGACGTCGAAGGTGGGGCTGATGACTGGGGTGAAGTCGTAACAAGGTAGCCGTACCGGAAGGTGCGGCTGGATCACCTCCTAACAGGGAGACAAACAACGATTTTGATGTCTGAGTATTTTATTCTTAGGCCGAAATCCTGTCACCTTAGGTCGATCGGTACCTCAGCTTTGAAGCCATCAAATTTGCAGCGATGCAAGTGAGGATGGTGGAGATTTTTAGTTCCTAAACTTTGTCTAGGTCACACCCCTGAAGGGATGAGACTCCTGGGCCATTAGCTCAGGTGGTTAGAGCGCACCCCTGATAAGGGTGAGGTCCCTGGTTCAAGTCCAGGATGGCCCATTCGGTGTTGGGGGTTTAGCTCAGTTGGTAGAGCGCCTGCTTTGCAAGCAGGATGTCAGGAGTTCGAGTCTCCTAACCTCCACTGACCAAACTGTATCCCCATCTCCAAAAGGAATTGGAGTATGAATTCGATTGGAGTGTGATTTTAGACGTGTCCGCTGGATGACCCCAGCTTCCTGTCATTCCAAATGAAAGCAAAAAAATTTTGCTAGTTAAATTTGGTTGATAAGATGCTGGGCTCGAGTCAAATGATCAAGCAATTGATGATTTGATTTGAAGTTCTAGCAGAACCTTGACAACTGCATAGGTAAGTCTGGAAAGAATAAAGCATCTCTCATGGATGCATCATTCTTTTTAAGGATGATGTCGATTCTTGAGCAAGAGCCGAGACTCCATCACGTTCTTTTGATTGTGTCGAGCAATCAAGAGTTTGATTTTTGATTCAGCAATGAATCAGGAAGAATCTGTTTCAACAACAGCAAGCGTGTTGGAGATTATATGGTCAAGCTACAAAGGGCTCACGGCGGATACCTTGGCACACAGAGGCGATGAAGGACGTGGTTACCTGCGATAAGTCTCGGGGAGCTGGAAACACGCTTTGATCCGGGAATTTCCGAATGGGGCAACCCCTAGAACGGCCAGCTGAATCTATAGGCTGGCGCGAGCCAACCCAGCGAACTGAAACATCTTAGTAGCTGGAGGAAAGGAAAGTAAAAACGACTCCCTAAGTAGCGGCGAGCGAACGGGGAAGAGCCTAAACCGACAGTTTCGACTGTCGGGGTTGTGGGACAGCAATGTGGATCAGGAATGTTAGTGGAAGTGTTTGAAAGACACGCCACAGAAGGTGAAAGCCCCGTACACGAAAACTGAACTGACCTAGCTGTATCCCGAGTAGCACGGAGCACGTGAAATTCCGTGTGAATCAGCGAGGACCACCTCGTAAGGCTAAGTACTCCTGTGTGACCGATAGCGAAACAGTACCGCGAGGGAAAGGTGAAAAGAACCCCGGGAGGGGAGTGAAATAGAACATGAAACCGTGAGCCTACAAGCAATGGGAGCCCTACTCATAGGGTGACCGTGTGCCTGTTGAAGAATGAGCCGGCGACTTATAGGCACTGGCGGGTTAAACCGGAAATGGTGGAGCCATAGCGAAAGCGAGTCTGAATAGGGCGTTTGTCAGTGTTTATAGACCCGAACCCGGGTGATCTAACCATGGCCAGGATGAAGCTTGGGTGATACCAAGTGGAGGTCCGAACCGACTGATGTTGAAAAATCAGCGGATGAGCTGTGGTTAGGGGTGAAATGCCAATCGAACCCGGAGCTAGCTGGTTCTCCCCGAAATACGTTGAGGCGTAGCGTCTCGTGCTCCAGCAGGGGGGTAAAGCCACCATTTCGGTGCGGGCTGCGAGAGCGGTACCAAATCGAGATGAACTCTGAATACCCTGTGTGTAGCGAGGCAGTCAGACTGTGGGGGATAAGCTCCATGGTCGAGAGGGAAACAGCCCAGACCGCCAGCTAAGGTCCCCAAATCAACACTAAGTGATAAAGGAGGTGGGATTGCCCAGACAACCAGGAGGTTTGCCTAGAAGCAGCCATCCTCAAAGGAGTGCGTAATAGCTCACTGGTCGAGCGATCCTGCGCCGAAAATGAACGGGGCTAAGTGTTGTACCGAAGCTGCGGATTTATGGTAGGGGAGCGTTCTATGTGGGGCGAAGCGTTAGCGTGAGCGGGCGTGGACTGCATAGAAGTGAGAATGTCGGCTTGAGTAGCGAAAACATGGGTGAGAATCCCATGCACCGAAACCCTAAGGGTTCCTCCGGCAGGCTCGTCCGCGGAGGGTTAGTCTGGACCTAAGGCGAGGCCGAAAGGCGTAGTCGATGGATAACAGGTCAACATTCCTGTACCGGTTATGTTTTGGGAAGAGGGACGGAGAAGGCTAGCCAAGCCAGATGTTGGTTACTGGTTCAAGCGTTCAAGGCGTTGAGGAGCGGCGAAAACGTTCCGAGCTGAGGCGTGAGTACGAGCTGCTACGGCAGCGAAGTTGGTGATGTCAAGCTTCCAAGAAAAGCTCTATACCCGTTAAGGCATAACTGCCAGTACCCGAAACCGACACAGGTGGGGTGGTAGAGAATACCGAGGTGCGCGAGGTAACTCTCTCTAAGGAACTCGGCAAAATGGCCCCGTAACTTCGGGAGAAGGGGTGCCACCGCAAGGTGGTCGCAGTGAAGAGGCCCTGGCGACTGTTTACCAAAAACACAGGTCTCCGCTAAGTCGCAAGACGATGTATGGGGGCTGACGCCTGCCCAGTGCCGGAAGGTTAAGGAAGCCGGTCAGCGTAAGCGAAGCTGGCGACTGAAGCCCCGGTGAACGGCGGCCGTAACTATAACGGTCCTAAGGTAGCGAAATTCCTTGTCGGGTAAGTTCCGACCCGCACGAAAGGCGTAACGATCAGGGCGCTGTCTCGGAGAGAGGCTCGGCGAAATAGAATTGTCTGTGAAGATGCGGACTACATACACCCGGACAGAAAGACCCTATGAAGCTTTACTGTAGCTTGGTATTGTGCCCGGGCTCTGAATGCGCAGGATAGGTGGGAGACGTTGAAGCAGTGCTTGTGGGTGCTGCTGAGTCAATGGTGAGATACCACTCTTTCAGAGCTAGGGTTCTAACGTTCACCCGTTATCCGGGGAGCGGACAGTATCTGGTGGGCAGTTTGACTGGGGCGGTCGCCTCCTAAAAGGTAACGGAGGCGCGCAAAGGTTTCCTCAGGCTGGTTGGAAATCAGCTGACGAGTGCAAAAGCAGAAGGAAGCTTGACTGTGAGACTACAAGTCGAACAGGGACGAAAGTCGGCTTTAGTGATCCGACGGTTCTGAGTGGAAGGGCCGTCGCTCAACGGATAAAAGTTACTCTAGGGATAACAGGCTGATCTCCCCCAAGAGTTCACATCGACGGGGAGGTTTGGCACCTCGATGTCGGCTCATCGCAACCTGGGGCTGAAGTCGGTCCCAAGGGTTGGGCTGTTCGCCCATTAAAGCGGTACGCGAGCTGGGTTCAGAACGTCGTGAGACAGTTCGGTCCATATCCGGTGTATGCGTAGGAATATTGAGAGGATTTCTCCCTAGTACGAGAGGACCGGGAGGAACGCACCTCTGGTGTACCAGTTATCGTGCCAACGGTAAACGCTGGGTAGCCATGTGCGGAGTGGATAACCGCTGAAAGCATCTAAGTGGGAAGCCCACCTCAAGATGAGTATTCCCATGGGGTAACCCAGTAAGGTCACGGGAAGAACACCCGTTGATAGGCTCTACGTCGAAGTCCAGTAATGGATGCAGCGGAGGAGTACTAATAGACCGAGGGCTTGACCATTAATTTGGCTCTTGTCTGAGGCAAGTTTTATTTAGACCAGACCCATTATCTGAAGTGAGAGCTTTGGGTAATGACCTATGCAGTTCTCAGGGTTCAACCCTTGGGAATGTATCTATCCTGGTGTTCATGGCGCTGTGGACCCACTCCGATCCATCTCGAACTCGGTTGTGAAACGCAGCAGCGGCGACGATATTTGGGGGGTAGCCCCCTGAGAAAATAGCTCAATGCCAGGTAAAACATTCCAAACGAAGAAAGCCACCCCTTGGAGGGGTGGCTTTTTTTGTGCCTTATTTTCTTTGCACGCTAGTTTGGAGTATTGGTGCAAATGTGATCTGATGGCCAAACGGCTGCTTCTGCGCCGAATCGTGCGTTCGCTTTGGTTGGCTTATCAACGCTGGGCAGGAAGTGATTGTATTGATCTCAGTGCTGCTTTTGCCTATTACACACTGCAATCGATTTTCCCAATTCTGCTGATTTCTTTGTCCCTCGCTTCATTCTTGTTGGGTAGGCAGGATAATCTCGATCAGCAGATCATCTTTTACGCCAGTGGTGCTCTGCCACCGCCTGCTGTTTCAATCGTGAGGCAAACGTTGAATCAGCTTGTTCAGCAGGGCTTTGGTGCCGGACTTCTCGGTGCAGCAGTCCTGCTTATCACTGCGGGTAACGTTTACCTCACTCTGCAGCGTGGCGCTGATCGTCTTTGGAGGGATGTGCTTCGCCCTCTGCCAGAGTCCATGCCCTTTGGCGCACAAGCTTTTCAGTTTGTACGGGTACGAATTGAGGCCTTCTTTATTGTGATCCTGATCGGTCTTCTGATTGTTGCTGATCAAATTAGTGTCAATTTGCGGATGATTCCTGCTGGTGTAGTGCAGGATTTTCAGCAATCTCTGCCCTGGCTCGGGGATTTCCTTGATGCGCTTCCTTTGCTCCAGGTTGGACGTGTGTTGTTCTCTTTTGTTGGGTTTTCATCGATGGCTCTGCTTTTGCAGGCGCTTCTCCCAAGTCGTCGCGTGCCATTTATCCCTTTAATTCCAGGATCTTTGCTGATTGGTTTTTTGCTTACAACTTTGAATTTAGCGGTGAGTCGAAGCATTCTTTCTCTGGGTGCTCGCTTTCAAGCCTATGGTGTTATTGGTGGCGTCCTAGTGCTCACATTGTGGGTGTATATGGTTGGTGTTGTGATCTATTTTGGTCAGTGCTGGAGTGTTGAGCTCGCTTTGATGAGGCAGAAGCAGTGTGGAGATCCGCTTGCTTCTCGTGTCCATTGATCAGCGAATCAAGTAATTATGGATTGTGTTCGTTCATGTGAGGCTGTGGATGGGTCGTGTTCCTCCTCTTGTCTGGCTGCTTGCTTTGCTGTTGTTGCTGCCCACGACGGCTGGACGCGCTTTGGTCGGGATTTTTGGCGGAGCTGCTCTTCTGCTGCTGACGCTCTCTCTGGTTTTGGGAGGTCTCGGTTGGTTGGGTTGGAAACGGATGAAAAGCCAGTTCAAGGTCTGTGGCAATTGCGGTACGACCAATCTCGGCTCGGCGTCGGTTTGCGCAGCCTGTGGTTCTGCTTTGGATATGGGTTCTCAACCATCGGCAAGCAGTTCCTTTGATGCTGATGCCACACCCGCGAGTTCGGCGACCATCGATGTCAGCGCTGAGGACGTGGAGTCATGAATAGGCAGTGAATACTTGTGAGTACGTCTTCTAGGGGTTTGATTTCGTATCGGCATTCAATGCAAGTTCATTCAGCTTTCGTTCGCGCAGATAGAGAAATAGTGGGCCACCGCAGGCAAAAGAAATGGTGACACATGCAAGGAGTGTGAATTGCCAACCTTTGACATCCAGGCGTCGGCCCTCTACAACGATCCAGATCGTGAACGCGCTTGCGGCCACCAAGAGATCACGGCTGAGTGAGCGTGAAGCGGCTGTGAGATTGGCATCTGAGATGAAGCCTGCGAGATCGAAACCACCCGTTGAACTGGATTGAATGAATTCAATGTTCGCTTGCCAGGGAAGAATGCCACCGAGAACAGCAAGCAGCAGGTAGATCCATGGCAACGCTTTAGGCACGAGGTGGATTCTCCGTTAATTCACGTTCCAGCGTATCGGGGTTGAGTTGGGCAACGCTCTGTTCGATCTTGTTCAGCAGTTCTTCGCATCGGTTCAGATAGATCTCGGCCCGTTGATGGCCTCCTTGCAGTTCAGCTAAGGGGATTGAATCATCCTGGAGTTTCGTCAGCAGCAGATCCAGTGCTTGGAGCGACTCCTCATAGCTGAGAGATTCTGCATCCTCCCGCCACTGGCGCTGGGTGTCATTGCCTTTTGGTTTCGTTGGACGCGGCATCGGGATGCTTGGGTGCTGTTGTGGTGCTCTCTGCAGTTTGAGAGGACTCAGGGTCTGGACCTGACTTCTACTGTGCTGACGTCGATCTCTCCGTCGCTGAGGTGAATCACCAGTGGCTGAGATGGACTGGCTTCGGCAACGGATTGAAGCAGGCGCCCCTCGCTGTCGGTGACCGTGGCGAATCCACGGGCCAGCCATCGTTCAGGTGACAGGGCCTGCAGCAGCCGTCTGCGTTGGTCCAGACGATTACGGCGATCTGCGACGACTGCTATTGGATCAAAGCGCGTTAACGCCATCCGTCTCTGTGCCAGCCGTTCCTGCTCTCTGTTCAGTCTCCAGGTCTGATACTGAACCAGCTGAGTTCGGCATTGATTGAGGTACTGCAGTGCCGCGTTCCGGTTGGGAAGAAGAGTCACAATCGCTGCGGTCGGCGTAGCAGCTCTGAAATCGGCCACAAGATCCGCAACTGTTAGATCGTCTTCATGGCCTAAACCTGTCACCACTGGGACTGGGTACTGCGCCAACGTTCTGCAAAGCGCTTCATCATCGAAGACCATCAGATCCTCGCGACTCCCTCCCCCTCGCGCCAGAACGATGGCATTCACATGCAATGCCTCGATTTGATCGGCCAGTCGTTCGAGTACAGCGCAGATCCGTGGTCCTACCTCGCCTTGGACGGGGATGGGAATCACGAGGAGCTCGGTCAGCGGCCAGCGTTCCCGCGCCGTGCGCAACATGTCGGCGAGAGCTGAACTCGGAACGCTCGTGAGGAGTGCGATCCGCTCGGGTGCAGGTGGAAGGGCCCTCCGCCTCGAGGGATTGATCAATCCTTCTTTGCTGAGAACCGCTTTAACCGCTTCAAAGCGGCGCTCGATCGTGCTTCTGCTGGGACGCAGGTCGATCGCCTGAATGGCAAGGCTTGCTCGAGTGGCCCAAAAGTTCAGTTTCCCCACCACCGTGACGCCTTCGCCCTCAGCGGGCACGAAGTTCAACTGCTGCAGCCTTGAAGCCCAGCAGACAACAGTGATGCTGGCGTTTCCGTCGCTGAGCGTTAGCCAGAGATGCCCTTTCTTGATCTGCGGACGCAGGGCGCTGCCGTGCACCAGAAACCTTGGAGCAAACCCTCGTTCGAGAAGGGCTCCGACGGAGGCATTTAACTCCTGTACGGAGTAGCTGGGAATGGAGTCAGCGTTCAAGGCGTCGGTAGGCGAACCCCCAGTACAAGCAGATGGCACTGGACAACACAATGACGACTTGCCCCCAAGGCCGGTTCAGTTGAGTGAGGGCTATGGCAAGAATCACCAATCCACTACTGAGCAACCTGGCACCATCGCGGCGGTTCTTGGCAAAAAAAGTAGGCAATTGACTCACAATGCGGCTTTCACTCTCGCGTAGAGCGCTTGTCACAAAAAAACCCACCGGTGACCGGTGGGTAATACAACGGATTGGTGCTTGATGCCGAAATCAGCCGAGGCCGATCTGGGACAGGATGCCCTGGCCGGTGAGCAGTTCGGTGCCAAGGCCGATCACGAAACCGAGCATGGCCAGACGGCCATTCCAGGTTTCAGCAAAGTTGACGAAGCCGAAGCGGGGTTGCGCGGAGTCAGACATGGTGGAAGGTTCCTAACGGATCCAATGTAACAAAGGGTTGACTTTTATTGACTGTCGTTACGGCGACATCACGGAGCTTTTTTGGTTCTGCGTGTTGCGACGGCCTCCGCCGGAGATTCAGGCCAGGGATGCTTGGGGTACCGGCCGCGCATCTCCTTGCGAACGTCGTGATAGCTGCCTTCCCAGAATCCCCGTAGATCCCTCGTGCGCTGCAAAGGACGGCCCGCCGGGGAGAGCAGTTCCAGGGTGATCGGAAGGTTGCCGTTCAATAGGTGAGGACTGTCTGTGCAGCCGAACATCTCCTGAAGCTTCACGGCGAGAACGACCCCATCCTCTTCGTAGGTCAATGCCGCATCGCGCCCACTGGGGATGCGAATTGTTGTGGGCAGCAATGCATCCAGTTTGCGCCGAAAGTTCCACGCAACGTCTCCCCAAAGCGCTTCAATCAGGCTCGCTTCATCCAGCGCCCCCCAGCGGCGGGATCCCAGGCTTGCTTCTCTAAGCCAAAGCTCAGGATGATTCTGGAGGAAGGACCTCTCACGGCATGGCCAAGGTGTACCGATGCGCTGGTGGGCCAGCTGAAGCCGTCGGCGAAGTTGCTCGCTGTGTTGACTCCAGGGCAAGAGCGTTAGCCCCTCACGCCTGAGCTGTTCGAGTAAGACAGCACTGATGGCATCGGCCGAAGGGTTGGACCAAGGCTGACTCTTCAGCTCTAGAGCGCCGAGAGAGAGAACCCGCTCCGCGCGGATTTTCTGTTGTCGGTCGTCCCAGTCGACGTCTTCCCGCCACTGCCCTTCGGATTCAGCGACGCTTTCAAGCCAGCTCCTGGGCATGGGGATGGCCAGGCGGATCCGTGCGTCGCGACCACTGAGATCGAGCTGAGCCACGGCGAGCGCTTCGGCATGGATCAATGGGTCGTGTTCTGGAAGCGTTGCTCCTCGTCCTTGCCTCAGCAAAAACTGTCCCGGGCGTTGGTCGCGGGCTAGAGCGAGCCATTCGGGGAAAGCCTTGGCGACCAGGTGTCCAGCCATCACGTCCCATGATTCCCGCGGTTTTGTGCCGCAGGGGATCTCGGTGAGCCCTGCCAGCTGCTGTTGCCATTGCTTGCTCTGCTGAAGGATCGTCCCAGAACTGGTTGTCCCATCTCGTCGCCCCGATTGCCGAAGCAACTGAAGTCTGCGGAGGAGGTCGCACCCCTCAGAACGGGCGCCAGGGAGGTCTCGTTCGCTCAGAAGTGCCGCGAGATCACAGCCAAGTCGCTCCAGTCCCAAGCGACGAGCTTCAACCATCATCAGTCCCAGCCTGGGATGAACGCCGAACATCGCCACGTGATGCCCTCCCTTCGTGATCTGTCCTTCTGAATCGATGAGACCGAGCTGCTGCAGTTGCTGACGCCCTTCAAGAAAGAGGGCTTGTGGAGGTGGCTCCAGCCATGCCAGCTCCTGCCCTAAACCCGCTCCCCAGCGGGCGAGATCGAGCAGAGTCGGTTGTGGATCAGCCCGTTGGAGTTCTGGTAGATCCTGCAGAGGGCGACGCTGTTGTTCTGCAGGAGACCACAGGCGGACGCAGCGCCCAGGCGCCTGTCGGCCGGCACGCCCCCGTCGTTGATCAGCGCTGGCTTGACTTGCAGGAACCGTCTCCAGGCCCTCCATGCCGGTACCCGGGTCAAACCGTGTGTGCCGGCTCAGGCCGGCGTCGATCACCAGTCGAACGCCGTCCAGGGTGAGTGAACTTTCAGCGATCGATGTGGCGAGCACCACACGGCCATCCCATTCGTGATTGCAGGGCTGCAGTGCGTAAGCCTGCTGGTTCAGGGTCAGCAGGCCGTGAAGAGGAACGGTCTCCCAGGTTTTCAGCCGGTTTGAGCTTCTGATCTGTCTGAGGCAGCGCTCGATCTCCTTGATGCCCGGCAGGAATACCAGAACAACCGGCGGATGGGGGCTGATCAGTCGTTCGTTTTCGAGATACGGAAGCTCCGTCTCAAGCGCGCGGAACACATGTTGTTCAAGGGGCTCCTGCTGGCGCCGTGGACAGTGGAGGGTGTCCACGGGAAAGGCCCGTCCATCGCTGCGCAGGGTCCTGGCCCCGCCCAGCTGTCGGCTGAGATCGCCCAGCTGAAGTGTGGCTGACATCAGCAGCACCCTCAGATCCGGCCTGAGCAGCTCCCTGGCCTCTCGCAGCAGTGCTAAGGCAACGTCGCTGTCGCGACGGCGTTCATGAAACTCATCGAAGATCACACAGGCCACCCCGGGGAGGTCGGGTTGTGCCTGAAGCCTGCGCAGGAATAAGCCATCGGTGATGGCTTCAATGCGGGTCTTTGAGGACCGCCTTTGTTCGTTGCGTACCGAGTACCCCACCCGTTCGCCGATGGGTTCGCCGAGAGAGTGCGCAAGACGTGCTGCTGCTGCCCGCGCTGCCAGTCGCCTGGGCTCGATCAGAAGAACCCTGCCTTCAATGCACTGTTTGCCGGCAAGCTCGCCGAGCAGCGCCAGCGGAACCCGGGTCGTTTTTCCGGCACCAGGCGGAGCTTGCAGGATCACAGTGGCACCTGGGATCAGCAAAGACTGCAGCTCTGGCAGCAGGGGATCAATGGGGAAGGGACCCGTCAGGGGCTGCTCCCGTTAGCTGAGTAGCTCGAGAACTCCCAGTAGGAGCAGGCTGCTGAGCGCTCCCATGGCTGCGAGGAGGCGGACAAGCGGTGCGAAGCGAAAACGGAGTGTGGCCATGAAGAAAACCTTAAAGGCCGGAGTGACTCTGTTCTAGTCCGGCTCGTCTTTGTGCACCACCTCCGGTTTGCAGGGCTTCACAGATGCGCGTCTGATCAACGCACGTGTCTGGCGCCATCAACAGGGTGGTACTCCTCGCCTGTGAGCTCCTCGTACACGATGGCTGGAAGTCCCGTTTCGAACATGGTCTGGAGGGCTTCCTTCAGATAAGGGTTCCAGCCACCGGTGCTTACCTGCCCATGCCGCACCGTCCAGTCCCATGTCCCCTGAAGATCTCTCGGGATGCGCCCTTCACGATCTCTTCGGGCCACGAGGTCGAGCGATTCCACAAGACCAACCTGCACAGGCTCCTTGCCGTAGGCGGGCGTCAGGCTCAGTTCCAGGCGCACGGGATCTTCCTTGAGAAGGCGAAGCCGGAAACGCGGCGGCAATTTCACGGATTTGATCACTGCAGCAACGATCCGTGTTCTTTGGTCCACCAGGCAGTTCCCCCTACGAGTCCGAGACGAGCTGTCATGCAGCTCATTCGTCCAACTTATTCACCGGAGCGATCAGCAGGTTCTCCCTCGTCGTCGTCGCTGAAACGAACCGTCAGCAGATTTTCCTCGGTCAGGCGGCCTTCGCCATCCAGTAGCTCGGGATGGATGGTCACCTTTCCAGTCCGATCATTGCGACTTGCAGACGCATTCAGCGGTCGTCCTGCAGCACTGAAGCCCCGACCCATCACCTTGAACGCCTGCCAGAGCAGGGCCAGGAAGATCAGCCCGTAGAGGAGAGGAAAAAGACTACTCAACATGACGTAAGCCTGAATGGGGGTTGGGCGCAAACCTCCGTCCTCCATCATCGCTTCTGCTGGGGGGAAGCGGCATCGATTCCTTGGCATCGGTCGCATCCGGTCATGGAACGGTCGGGCTTCCCCTCTGTTATCTCCCAGGATTGCTTCCTACGGTCTGATGCAAGATTCAACGCCTCTTCGCCCATGGCTGTGGCCGTTCCCTCCGCTCCTCGGATTTCGGCGCGACGTGTCCGTCACAAACGTGGGTTGATTCCACTCGTTGTGATGGCGTCTCTGTTTGGTCCCTTGACCGCTCCATGGACGCCCAGGCATGCCAAGGCCGTCCCAGCGCCTTCGTCTGTGCTGTCGTCGCAATCCTTTGTTGCTGGTGCAGTGGCTCGAAGCGGCCCTGCTGTCGTCACACTCGAAACGCAACGCACGGTGAGGACATCAAAAGGCAATGGAATGCCACAGGGGCTGCTGGTGGACCCCTTCTTTCAACGGTTTTTCGGTCTGCAGGCTCAGCCGGTTCCCCGCTCCCGTGTTGAGCGGGGCCAGGGAAGTGGTGTGATCTTTGATGCCCAGGGCCTTGTCCTCACGAATGCCCACGTCGTGGAAAACACCGACCAGGTGATGGTGGGACTTCCGGATGGTCGTCGTGTGTCCGGTCAGGTTGTGGGGCAGGATTCCGTGACGGACCTGGCCGTGGTGAAACTGGAGGGTGGAAGCAGCTGGCCAACGGCTCCTCTCGGGGATTCCGATCGGCTCCGTGTTGGGGATTGGGCGATTGCTGTCGGCAATCCTTTCGGTCTCGAGAACACGGTCACACTGGGAATTGTGAGCAACCTGAATCGCAATGTGTCCCAGCTGGGAATTCAGGGCAAACGTTTGGATTTGATCCAAACCGATGCAGCCATTAATCCAGGCAATTCAGGTGGCCCTCTTCTCAATGCCAGTGGAGAGGTGGTGGGCATCAACACACTTGTGCGCTCAGGTCCGGGCGCTGGGCTTGGATTCGCGATCCCGATCAACCGTGCAAAGACCATCGCCATGCAGCTCGTCGAGCAGGGGCGAGCCAGTCATCCGATGGTAGGGATTGGTCTCTCCTCAATCCCTGCATCCGCTCCTGGAGGGATAGCACCTCCAGGAGCCGTGGTGCGTTCCGTCGTGCCAGGTGGTCCGGCCGCTCAGGGGGGGCTGCAGGTCAATGATGTGATTGTGGCTGTGGCAGGTGCTGTTGTGAAGAACCCTGCGGAGGTGGTGACAGCGATTGACCGTAGTGGCGTAGGGCGACCTCTGGAGCTTCGTGTTGAGCGTCAGGGTCGATCAGTTCCCATCACGGTGACGCCGGTGGACATGCGCGCACTGAAGATGCGCTGATCATTCCTCATCAGCATCACGCAGCTGCTCGACACAGCGCGTGATGCATTCGCCGTCGTCCAGATTGCATGTGGTGATGCATTCGAAATAGGTCTCAACCGCATCCCAGGTCTGCTCATGGTCTGCTCCATTGGCTCGGTTCTGGTTGAGGCCTGAGGGCAGGGTTCCTGGGTGTGTCATCAGCTGCCGGGATCAGTAATGTCAGCTTATGCACACGTTTTGGGTGGGTAAAGGGAAATGAGTCTTCCTTCCTAGCGGTTCATGAAGTTTCGTCTTGCTGTGTCGAATTGCTGCGTTAAGCCGCCTTTTTGCGACGGCTTTCTCGCTCTTTTTGCTTGTTGCGTTTGGCTTGGCGTTTGGCCTCCTGCTGCGCCTTCAGCAGTGCTTCGCCGGCAGCTTGACGCTCTTCCTTTTTTTTCTCGAGGTAGTAGTTGTAATCACCTCGATAGAGCACCAGCTCTCCGTCGCGTAGTTCAACGATCCGGTTGGCAACGCGGGAGATGAAATAACGATCGTGCGACACGAGCAGGGCAGCCCCTTCGTAAGCACAGAGTGCGTCCTCCAGCATCTGCTTGGCCGGAATGTCGAGGTGGTTGGTCGGCTCATCGAGCACCAGCAGATTGCAGGGGCTCAGGAGCATTAGGGCCAGTGCCAGGCGTGCTTTCTCGCCGCCGCTGAGCTGTCCAACTTCTTTAAAGACGCTGTCATTGCTGAAACAGAAGCTTCCCAAAAGGGAGCGCACCTGGGTTTGCGTCCAGTCCGGCACGGCTTCGAACATGGTGTCGATCACTGTTTTGCCGAGATCCAGTGCTTCTGCCTGGTTCTGTTCGAAATAGCTCGCCACGATGTTGTGTTCGCCAAGGGTTGCTGACCCCTCATCCGGCGTTTCCAGCCCCATCACCAGACGCAGCAGGGTGGATTTGCCAGCGCCGTTTGGGCCGACGAATGCGATTCGATCTCCGCGCTCCACTTCAAGTTCAGCGCCCAGGAAAAGGATCTTGTCTCCATAGCTATGGGTGAGGTTGTCGATCAGGGCAACCTGCGCTCCGGATCGGGGCGCGGGGGGAAAGCGGAAGCTTGGCCCCGCCACCGATTCGATCGGTGCCTCCACGCGATCCACCTTCTCGAGCTGCTTTTCCCGGCTTTTGGCTTGGGTGCTGCGGGTTGCACTGGCTCGGAAGCGGTCGATGTAGGCCTGCTGCGCAGCGATGTCCTTCTGCTGGCGCTCAAATGCGGCTTGCGTGGCCTCCTGCTCCAGCGTCTTCTGCTCGAGGTGAGCTGTGTAGTTCCCCAGGTACGCCCGGGAGATTCCCCGTTCGGTTGAAACGATCTGATTGCAGACCTTGTCAAGGAAGGCTCTGTCGTGACTGATGACTACCAGTGCGGCGGTTTGTGTCTGGAGGTAGTCCTCAAGCCATTGAATGGTTTCGACATCCAGGTGATTGGTGGGCTCGTCGAGAAGCAGCAGATCCGGGTCCTGGAGAAGGATCTTGCCGAGAGCGATGCGCATCTGCCAGCCCCCTGAATAGTCCTTCACTTGCCGTTCGGCCCCTTCAGCTGTGAAGCCGATGGTGGGAAGGAGTTTGTCGATCCGTGCATCCAGCTCGTAGCCATGCAGGGATTCGAATCGGGTCTGCAGGGCTCCAAGGCGGTGGATAAGCCGGTCGAGATGGTCTGGATCGGCAGCGGCCTGCTCCGACCCCATGGCCAGCTCCACCTGCTTCTGCTCAGTCAGCACCTCCGCCGCTTCGCCAAAGGCCTGGAATAGCTCTTCACGAACCGTGCGCTCAAGGTCCACATCGAATTCCTGCTGAAGAAAAGCGATCCGGGGTTCTCCTTGACGAACGATCTGGCCGCTACTGGGCTCTTCCAGACCGGCGATCAGTCTCATTTGTGTGGATTTTCCCGCGCCGTTCACGCCGACAAGGCCAATGCGGTCGCCGTCTTTCACCTCCCAGGTCACATCCCGGAGCACCTCTCCTGTCGGATAAATCTTGCTGACGCGCTCAAGTCGCAGCACAGGGGGCGAAGGCAGATGCCTTCATCATCCCGTGCCGGGGTGAGGGCAGACTGGGGATCGATGAGGCGGCGCTGATGCGGAGGCTTGAGCAGTTCGCAGCTCTTGTGGTCGCGGCAGGACTTGCGCTGGTGAGTTATTGGTTGTTCTTCAGCTGGGCTGGAGGTGGGGGAACTCGGGAGCGTCGAGTGGATCCTCCTCGGTCGCCGCAGGCTGAAGAGCGGGTCAGAGCCCCCCTCTCGCTTTGATCAACCATTGCTTGCTCAGGTCGTCATCGAGATTGTTGATATGAGCCTTCACCTCGTCGGCCGTGACGGGAAGCTCTAGTTGCTCGCCGATTGCGCAGATGGCATCAATGGCGCCACCAGGATTCTGTAGTGCCTGGCGAAAGAGAGAACGGGTGAGTTCTTGGTCACCTTCGATTCGTTTGTAGAGCGCGGCTGCGTTGCCCATGACACACCCATGACTGACCCAACCCTATTCACGACTCGTGAATCAGTCCTGAACACGCAAGACCTAAATCAGACCTGAATCAGGCGGCTTGGTCGAGATCCGCCTCCTTCAGGCCTGCTGCTGAGGCGTCTTCCATGCTCCGCGCATCCATGCAGAGAACTTTGCGCAGCTGGGCATAGTTTGCGGCTTGGGATGGACGTCCTTCCTGAACAGCGCCGTATTCGGCGCGTTGGAGAACATGGTGTAGGTGGGTCAGTAAGTACGTGCTGATCACAGCAGACACCAAGACGTCACTGTTCTCATTGGTGCGACGGGTCCGGCGCGCACCGCTGGTTCGCCTGGCGCGAGGCGTCGTCTGACGGGTGCTGGTGGCCTGGCTGGTGGAACGGGGCATGGCAGTCCTGGCTGAACGTCGAGATGGGAGTTCTGATGAATGAACCGTGTGTCAGGGGTCGGATCGATGACCACATCATAGTGATGGATACTATCCTTGCGCATCTCTGTACACTTTTAAGTAGCTCTGGGTCTGCGGTCGTGGCAACCCGCCAAACGTCATCCAGCGGGAAGCCGAAGTCCCCTCGGATTCAAGTGGTGCTGCCTGAAGATCTGTGCGTTCGCCTTACTGCACTCGCGGAGCAGGAATCACGCACCGTCAGCAATATGGCCAAAGTGCTGATTCAGCAGGGCGTCCAGCGTCTGGAACAGGGGGAGTCTGCTGTGCAGCCCTCCGTATCTGCTCCGCTTCAGTCCCCGACCGAGCGCCTCCGGTCTGCACTTGAGGCCCAGCAACCGAGGCGGTTGCGTGGTGCGCCTCGACGGGTTCGCTTGCATCGTCCCAATGGGCCCGGCGCCTGATCAAGCTGGGTCCACACGGTGACCAAGCACTGTGGCTTTCGATGCGCCTGTGATGGCAGGCGCGTTGCCGGGATGGCCGGATTGATGCCACCAGGCCAGAAGTGCGAAGACGAGTGCTTCACGGAACTGCTCTGGGAGATCCAGTTCACTGCTGGGGCGCACATGCACTCCTAGGCATCGCTGCCGGAGCTGCTGCATCAGGGTTTTGTTCTGGCAGCCCCCACCCGCAACCAGTAGCTCTACGGGCAAAGGCTGACCTGTCGATGTCAGCCGGCGCAGGTCCTGGGCCACCACTGCAGCGCTGAAGGCGGTGAGAGTCGCCAGCTGGTCCTCAGGTGCATGGGGGCCGAGCTGGCGGAGTCGCCGGTTGAGATCCTCCTGCCCGAACACCTCCCGTCCAGTGGATTTCGGCGGTGAGCTCAGGAAATAAGGCTCCTGAAGCCATCGTTGGAGGGTCTCCTCGCAGACGGTCCCACGTGCTGCGAGCGCTCCATCCTGGTCACAAACTTCTCTACCTTCGCTCAGCCGGGCCATGGTCAGATCCATCAGCGTATTGGCTGGGCCGCAATCCCAACCCAGCACAGGGTTCTGGCGATCCGGGCCAGCCTTTGGTGGAATCAATGTGATGTTGGCGATGCCGCCCAGATTGAGAAGTCCTCGCCATCCGTCGATGCGACCCATCAGAGCGGCATCCGCCATCGGCACTAAAGGTGCGCCTTGTCCTCCGAGCACAAGATCGGCGGCTCGGAAGTCATGAACAACCGGACGTCCGACCAGGTGCGCCAGGAGTGGAGCTTGCAGCATCTGCCAGCTGGCACCTCGACGGAGGACTCCATCCGACCGGTCGTTTTGAGGAGGAGGCGGGGCGTGCCAGATCGTCTGGCCATGACAGCCCACCAGGCTTGCCGATCGTTGAGGGTCGCAGAGTTGCGCGGCTTTCGCCTGCATCTCAGTCACGGCCACTGACATCTCCAGTAGATGAGAAGCACTGATGGCCTCACCCTGGGCCACATGAACCAATCGCTCTTTCAGCTCTGCTGGGTAGGGCACCGATGCGGTGCTCAACAGAGCCCAGTCCGGGGCATCGGGTCTGCCTTTGAACTGAGCGAGCGCTGCATCAACCCCATCGGCGCTGGTTCCGCTCATCAGGCCGAGAACGCGCATGATTGAGCTGTTCAGATTCTCGGAAGATTCTGAAGGTCCTCGGTAAGCCCCATGACGACCAAGACATGCCCCTTCAGCAAAACGTGAGACGCGGGAGGATTCACCAGCAGTTCTCCTGCAGGGCCAGCTGCAAGAACATTCACCCTGTGGTTTTTGCGCAAATTCAGATCACGAAGTGATCGGCTCACGAACCGTTCAGGGACCTTGATCTCTTCAATCGAGTGATGCTCATCGAGCTCCAGCCGCTCCATCAAGTTGGGGCGCACCAGCTCGAGCCCCAAACGTTCACCCTGCATGCGGGAGGGGAACACCACGCGATCAGCGCCAACGCGCTTGAGCATCTTTTCGTGCAGGTCGCTGGTGGCTCTCGCAATCACTTGTTGGACTCGGGTTCCAACGCTGTCTTTCGCGATCAGGGTGGCTGTAATGCTTGCCTCGATCGGCTCACTGATGGCCACAACCACGGTGTCCATGTCAAGGATGCCGGCTTCGCGGAGTGACTCCTCATCGGTGCAATCCACCACTCTCGCTTCAATGGAAGGCTCCAGTTGGCGCAGTTCCTCGATTGCCTTGGAGGAGCGGTCGACGGCCAGCACCTCGGCGCCGTTTTGCATGAGCTGACGACAAACCGCGCTCCCGAAACGTCCGACGCCGACAATCCCGAAACTCTGTGGATCGTTGACCGAGGACTGTGACCAATTCCACCAGTCCCTCATGACAGCCTCTCCAAGGAACCTCGTTCAGACATATAGATCCTCGCGGGGATAGCCGACACGATTCTGGCGGTGGATCTGGTCGCGCTCGAAGCTCTCCCAGATCGCGCTGAGCAACAGCAGAATGCCCAGCCGCCCCACGAACATTCCGACCACCAAGATCAGCTGTCCGAGATGTCCAAGCTGTTCTGTCACGCCCAGATCGAGGCCCACAGTCGCGAAGGCCGAGATGCACGTGAACATCAGTTCCAGAAACGACAACGGGTCCTCGCCTGTGGGGTCGCTGATCAAAGCGAGCAGCAAGGCCATCACCAGTACGAACAGCAGGGAGGCCACCGTGATGCTCACGGCTCTAAGCACCACCTTGTCAGGAATCTGACGATGACGAATCACCACATCATCGTGTCCTCGCAGGGTGGAGCGGGTGGTGGCCATCAGCGCAGCCAATGTGGTGGTTTTGATTCCTCCACCGGTGCCACCGGGACTGGCACCAATGAACATCAGCGTCATCAGCAGCAATAGGCCTGAATCAGAAATGCTTTGGATGGAAAGAGGCACGGTGGTGAAGCCTGCTGTGCGTGAGCTCACGGATCCAAACAGGGCACTCATGACTCTCTCTTGCCATCCCATTGAGGTGAGGGCGTGGCCTTTTGACAGGGATTCGGTCAGCAGCAGTCCGAGCATGCCAATCAGAATCAGGAGTGCTGATGTGCGGAGCACGAGCCGGGTGTGCAGGCTCAGATTTCGACGCTTGAGTCGCTGCCTGTTGCTCCAAAGATCGTTGGTCACTCTCCAGCCAAGACCACCCAGCACGATCAGAAGCATGATCACAGCGTTCACGACGCGGTTGGTTCGATATCCCTCGAGACTGTCGTTCCAGAGTCCGAAGCCGGCATTGTTGTAAGCCGAAATGCTGTGAAAGAGAGAGGCCCAGATCCTGGTTCCTCCCGCGGGCAGGTCTGAAAATCCGAAGGCGTACAGCACCAAAGCACCAACCAGAATCAGAACAGCCGCTGTGAGAGCGATGCTGCGGAAGGTGCTGCCGACGCCGCCGACGCCGAATTGATCCAGGGTCTGACCTCGATCCAGTCGCCTGCGAAGGGACGCACCACGCACCACGAACCCCTGCAGAAAGGTTGTGATCGCCATCAATCCCAGCCCGCCCACCAGGATCATGAAGGCCAAAAGGCCCTGGCCGAAAGGCGTCAGATCACGTCCGACATCGATCACTGTCAGCCCGGTCACCGTGACGGCGGAGGTCGCTGTAAACAGCGCTTCCCAGAGCCCCACATCCGTGGAGGAGCACAGCGGGGTTGCGAGAAGAAGGGTCCCGGTGGCGATCACCAGTAGACCTGTCACCACTGTGAACTGAGGCACGGTGAGGCGTCGGTACCACGCCTGAGTGCGATGAATCGCCCGGGGGAGAGGCATCCGTTTCATGGGTTCCCTATGGGCATGAAACGTGAGCGATTCGTGTTGAAGAAAATGGCGCGCGGCCAGGGTTGGGATGCTTGATCTTGAAGAACGTTGGATCCAACTGCAAGGTGAAATGCGGCATTGATCTCATGCATCGGCGTCTGCGCTGTTCTGATAGGCCAGGTCAGGGTTGACTGGTGACGGTGAGGCTCCCCAGAACGTCTGCTCGAGCCATGCTCGCAGACCTTTCAAGCCCGTTCCTTGGGTGGCTGACACATACAGGACCTCAGATTCAAGGTTTCTGATCAGCTCGAGAGTCGATGCATCGCAGCGGTCAATCTGATTAGCCAGAACCTGCCTCGGTTGATGGCAATTGAGACCGTTCAGGATGGAATGCACTGCAGTGAGCTGGCCTAGCCAGTCCGGATCTCCAAGATCCACCACCAGAAGAAGCCGGTCAGCTTCCCGGGTTTCTTCCAGCGTGGCCATGAACGCCTCGATGAGCGGCTCGGGTAGTTCACGGATGAAGCCGACTGTGTCGGTGATCAGTAGCTCCCTGGGTGCAGAGCCTGATCTGGGAAGGCACAATCGTCTTGTGGTCGGGTCAAGAGTGGCGAAGAGACTATTTCTTGCTTCCACAGAGCGCCCCTGGCCACGGTCGCAGAGCGCATTCAAAAGGGATGATTTCCCCGCATTGGTGTAGCCCACCAGCGCGACCTTCGGAAGCATGCTGCGTTGTTGCCGCAGCCGGGCGCGATGAGCCCCAAGCTGCCGCAATTCCCGACCCAGGTGTTCGATACGCCGGCTGATGGCGCGACGGTCTTTTTCCAGTTGTGTTTCGCCTGGCCCGCGAGTGCCGATTCCCCCACCTTGCCGTGACAGGCTCAGCCCGCGTCCTTTGAGACGTGGAAGTCTGTAGCGCAGCTGGGCAAGCTCCACCTGCAAGCGTCCAGCTGCGCTGGACGCCCGTTGAGCGAAAATGTCAAGAATCAGTTCACTTCTGTCCATCACCGGACAGTCGAGAAGACGTTCGAGGTTTCTGGCCTGTACCGGCGTCAGTTCCCTGTCGGTAATCACAAGGGAAGCCCCGTGTCGGCGTACATCCAGCGCAGCCTCCTGAAGCTTGCCAGTGCCCCAAAGAGTTTGTGGATTGATCTGCCCCAGGCGTTGACGGCAGACCGCTACGGGGCATGCCCCCGCGCTGCGTGTCAGTCCTTCGAGTTCAGCCAGGTCGCGCTCATTGATTGCAGGATCCGCTCCGGTGAGCGTTAAGAGCAGGACGCGTTCCTGTCTTGATCCCGGGTTGTCGAGGACCTCTGCGACAGCGGCCTGATCAGACCTGCGCTCGGTTTGTCCGGCTTCACAGAGGTCCTGGAGTCTGCCTGTCGTGTCGCAGCGCCAGCCAAGGGTTGCAGCGGAATCGGCTCGCCAGATGGCAGCAGGCCTTGTGCCCGATGCGGAAACGGTCGCCTGCAGCCGTAACCAATGGCTGGTGTGAACATCCAGAGCAATGACGGCTTCGCGTCCCTCAGGTTTCAACCCTTCTCCCTGGGTCCCAGCCAATGCACTGATCAACCTCCAGCGCTGGCGACGTCTCGATTCCTTTGGCCAATGTCCTTCGATACGCTCCGATTCCCCAAAAGGACCGACCCACAGCAGTCGGCACACCCCCCGTGCATCAACCAGCAGGTGCAGAGACTGCTTGAGTTCAAGTGACAGTTCGGCCAGGCGTTCGAGGGTGAACAAATCGGCGCCATCCTCGGGTGGGTGGCGGCGATGACTGAGGCTCTCCAGCTGATGCAGCTGCGATGGCCTTAGCCCGCGGGTTCGTCCTGACAGATGGGTCTGCTTCAAGAACCGAGCAACCAGGCCCCTGCAGAGCGCAGTCCAAGGGATAGTCCTGGCAGGCGAGTGAGATAGGCCAATCGCCGAATCTTGAAGGCGAGAGGGCCAGCCAAGGTCATGCCCATCCCCGTGATCGTGGCATCACTGATCCCAAGACTGAGCATTTCACCGAGATCCTGAAAAATGAAAGGTGAAGGTGTGCCGCCTTTGAGATGAGCTTCGAGAGTGCGTGCTGCTGCCTGGCCCTGCTGAATGGCGGCTTGGGCCGACAGGGGCCATGGAGTTTGGCCTTCATCTGTGGGGGCATGGGTGGCGATGTCCCCGAGGGCAAGGACGTCAGGCTGTCCCTGCAGCCGCAGGGTCTGATCAACAGGCAGTCGCTTCTGATGCAATTCTGCTGAAGGTTGCAGGTCAGGGATGTTCGGCTTGCTGCCGGCAGTCCAGATCAGACCGTCGTGAGGCTGCTCGACATCGCCTTCGATGCCGTTCCAGCGGACGGAGTCCGGTTTGACGCTGAGAACGCGTGTCTTCAGATGGACGTTGATACCTCGCCGTTTCAGGGCACGCTCTGCCTGCTCTCTGTTGAAAGCCCGCGAGCGGGCAAGGATCTGATCGCCTTGATCCACGAGATGAACTTGTGCTGCTCCTTCAAGCAGGTCCACCAGCTTGCAAGCCAGTTCCACGCCTGTGGCCCCGGCTCCGACGATCACAACAGAGCTCGTGCCGGATGGACGCAGACGAAGCTGCCTCAGGCGTTCCTGCAGTGGGGCAAGGTCGCGGAGGGAGTGGAATCCCAGCGCGTGATCGCGAACACCAGGGATCCCGAAGTCGTCAGGGACTGCTCCGGTGGCTAGGACGAGCTGGCTGTAAACCAGATGGTCTCCCCCTGCTGTGGTGATGCTGTGATCCTCAACATTGACTGAGGTGACGATGTCTCTGATATGGCTGATGCCATGTCCCTGAATCAATGGTGCGTAGTCGGGAGCCACTTCCCATGCCTGCAGCTCTCCGCTGAGCAGTTCGTAGAGCAAGGGAACAAAAACAAATTGGGCCTTTGGTTCAATCAGGACCAAGGGCGGGCGGGGATGCACTCTGCTGAGTGTCAGCAAGGTTGATAATCCTGCGAAGCCACCTCCCACCACGATGATCGGCCGTTCCTGCGGGTTGGATACTGGCTGCAAGGGATCATTCGCTCCTTCCGTGAACCATAGGCAGGGTTCTCGTTCCCTCGGCGTATGAGAATGACTTGATGAGGCACGGCATCACCCCTATGACGAGCGCTGCCGCGGACTTGGACTCCAGTGGTGAATCCGCGCTCTTGACGCATCAGAGAGTCCACCTGGAGGCACTCGAGCCTGTTCAACGCTTGCAGTGGGCGAAGCAGCACTTCGGTGCGGGTTTCGCAATGACAACGAGCTTCGGCATTCAGTCTTCCGTGCTTCTCCACATGCTGAGCTCTCTGCCGGACGCTGAGGCAGTTCCAGTGATCTGGGTGGATACCGGTTACTTACCGCCGGATACTTATCAATATGCAGACAAATTGTGTGAGCTGTTCCACCTCCAACCGGTTGTGGTCCAGTCACCGATGTCTCCGGCAAGGATGGAAGCCCTGCACGGGCGTCTCTGGGAAACCGGAAAAGACAGCGACCTTGACCTCTATCTGCGTCTACGCAAGCTTGAGCCGCTTGAAAGTGCACTCGATCAGTTGGCTGTGACCTGCTGGGCCAGTGGGGTGCGCAGCGGGCAGACCGACCACCGACGCACGATGACGGTGATCGATGAAATCCGCGGTCGCTACTCCCTCAGGCCGCTCCTGCATTGGACCAACCGAGACATGTATTACTACATGCAAGAGCATGAGCTTCCCCAGCACCCTCTGTTTGAACGTGGATACTCCACCGTCGGTGATTGGCATTCGAGTGCGCCTGACAGCGGCACTGTCGTGGGTCGCAGCACACGCTTCGGAGGGCAGAGACAGGAATGCGGAATTCACCTGCCGGGGGTGATGGGCGAAGGCATCTGAGGGTGATCAATCCGCAGCGATTCCTGCTCATCGGCAATACGCGCTGGCACTGGGCTGAAGGTGCCGGGACATCCCAATGGACGTATTGGCATACGACTCCAAGGGATGGACCCTCCTGGAAAGCGATGGTCCCCGATCGATGGGCAGCCGTGGGGCCTGTTCCCGAAGCGCTCTCTCTTAGCGAAGACAGCCGGGTGCATCTTGATCAGGTGCCTCTCAAAGATGTGCCTCCCTGGCTTGGGATTGATCGGGCTTTAGCTGGATGGGGTGCCTGGAGTCGATCAAGCGGTGGCGAAGATTTGTCGGTGGTGGATGCAGGAACCGTGCTCAGCCTGACGCGGGTTACGGCTTCCGGATGCTTTGCCGGGGGACTGCTTTGTGCCGGATTGCGCCTTCAGCTCCAATCCATGAGTGAGGGGACTGTCGCCTTGCCAGTTGTGGGACCTGATGTGCCAAGCATGGAGCCAGGCCCGAAACTTCCTGCTGACACTGCGAGTGCGATGACCCAAGGTGTTCTTCAAAGCCTGTTGGGTTTGATCAATGGTGCCCAGCGCCATTGCGATGGAACGATCTGGCTTTGCGGAGGAGACGCTCCGCTTCTTTTCCCCGAGCTGGTAGCTCGGGGTATGGATGTTCAGCACACCCCGGATCTTGTGATGGAGACGTTCGTCGACCTCGTTAGCTAGCTGAGGCCAAGGTCATTCAGGATCTGGTCAGCCATGATTTCTGCCTTCACTTTGCGGTAGATCAGCTCCAGATTCCCCTGAGCATCCACAACAAAGGTGTGTCGCATCATGCCCATGTATTCGCGTCCCATGAACTTCTTGAGCCCATAGCTTTCATAAGCGCTGGCCACAGAGCAGGGTTCGACGTCGGTGAGCAGAGTGAAGGGCAACTCCTGTTTGCTGATGAAGCGGGTATGCGATGCGGCATTGTCTTTGCTGATTCCCAGGACATGAATGCCATGGGCCTCGAATTGATCCCATCGATCTCGGAAATTGCAGGCTTCCTTGGTGCACCCTGGCGTGGCGTCCTTCGGATAGAAATAGATCACGACCCGCTGGCCTTTGAGTGATGACAAGGTCACTGGCTCTTCCTTTTCGTTCGGAAGCGTGAAGTCCGGGGCTGGGTCACCGATCTGCAAAGTCATGGATCAGGAATGGACTGGCGGAAGCGTAACGGCCCTCTGGTTTCAGCGGATGTCTGTTCTGCTGCCGTGTGATGCCAGCTCTTTGTCGACGAAGGAGCAGCATTGGTCGACGCGCTTGCCAAAGGCCCGCTCCGAGGTGTTCATCCGTTCGCGGGTCTGGATGCGAGCCTGCCTCGCTAACTGCTTCAATGTGCCCCCTCAGGCGGTGCCATTGCAGGCGCCACCTGGAGAACCCCCCACCCTGCCGAGGGGCTGGGGGTTCCTGAGCTTGAGCCATTGCCCTGATGCTCTGCTGCTGGGCTGTTCAAAGCATCAGATTGGTTTGGATCTCGAGCGCCACGACCGCATGATTCCTGCGGCCTCGATTCTGCAACGGGCCTATTCCCAGGAGGAGCGGGAACGGCTGCAACATTTGCAAGGGGAAGACCTGCGACGGGCTGTGTTGAAGCACTGGTTGATCAAAGAAGCATCGATCAAGTGGCAGCAGGGGGCGATTGCCCGTGATCTGCGCTTCTGGGAGGTTCGTCCTGGGATGCGCAGCGTGGTTCATCAACGCAGCCATCAAAGGCTTTCCGCTGCATTGCATGCCCATGACTCCTGGGAGTTCGCCGTTGTGGCAACAGATCAACAACTGCTGCAATCGATCAGGCTCTTCCTAACCTGATCAAAAGCGTTGTGGTGCCGTATCCAGTGCCTGTCGCCGCCTGGTCCAGCCTTCCTACTTTGGCTTCAGCATTCATTCTGGCTGGCCTTGGAATCGCGGCGACGCTGAATTCTCCATCGGGCAAGGTCTTGGCAACCGTCTGGGATGGCGCAGATCCCGACTACAGCCTCTTGGATGAGAGAGATGCCACGTTGCATCAACGAAGAGGTGTTGAAGAGTTGCTCTCGGCGTTCACCAAGGGGCAACTCACGCGTCATTACTGGGGGCATTTCGCCCCCACGCTTGCCGACCTGGGTCTTACAGCTGATGCCTCTCTTGGTGTTCAGGTTGAGAATTCAAAGGGAGTGAGCCGGCTCTGGCTGACCCCTCGGCGGGGGGCAGAGGCTTATTTGGCTCAAGTCAGCTTCAACGGCGAAAAGCTTGAAAGACTTCATTGCCGAGGAACTGCAGGCAGTGATGTTGAACCGCAAGCTGATCAATGTCCTGTTGGGTGGACAACTTTTTCTCAATTAAATCCTTAAGAGATTCGATCAGGGATTCACGAGTCTCGTGAGATCCGTGAGACGCAAGACGTGTGATCCTTTTTGGGCGATTTTTCGCTACTTCCCGTGCTGATCCAGGGATTGTTGTTGGCATTCGTATTTCCTACGGCTAAGTTCAAAATGACGTCTTTTTCTCGCCGTCCGTGTTCTCCCGTTTTGCTGCAGGCGCTCTCGCCGCCGCTTCCATCTCCACTCTGGCTGTCGCCGCTGAAGCTGGCACCAAGCACCCCGTGCGCTGGGTGTCCGGTGGTGCTGTCTGGACCACCAAGTCCAATGCTTTCAAAAAGTTCTTCATGGACGGTGAAATCACCGATCGTGCTCTTCAAGCCGGTATCAACAACTCCGGTTGGACTGCCGACGAAATCCAAGAAGGCATGACCAAGACCTATGAAGTGGATCTGGTGGGTGTGTCCCGCTTCCTCTACTCCAAGGATGGTGTCGCATTCCTGGATGATCAGACCCGTTCCTACTTCCCTTACTGGCAGAAGAAGAAGACCGCTGTTGTGGCTCTTCGTTCCGCCATCATCCTCGACGCTGCTGACGGCAAGATCTCCTCTGCCGGCATCATGAAGCAGCTGCCCGTTGCCTTCCGTCTGAACGACAACGGCTCTTCCGATGGTTCTCAGAACGTCTGCAAGGACGGCCTCGATGGCGCTCAGTCCACCTCCCTGCTGTCTTGGTACGTGTTCCTGCCCGCTTGCGTGCAGGCCAACCAGATTCTCCCTGCAGCTCCCGCTCCTCGCTCTGCCGCTCCTGTTCGCGGTCTGTGGTGATCCTTTGAAATCTACGGATTTCAATTCGCTTCTCCAATCCTCGGCTCTGCCGGGGATTTTTTTATGCCGATCAGCAACGGCGACCATCAAGCCGCCAGTGCTGCAGCCGCATGGGCAGTTGTTGACCAACACGTTTCATCAGTTCTTTTTTCAAGGTGACGAGAGCGGAGGGATCGCCATTGGCGTGGTTTTCGAAGCTCACGCGGTAGGGCCGTCCGTCACCCAGCCAGCGATTCATCAAGGATTGATCCACGCGCAGGCTGGAGGATTCCTGCCAGTTGGTGCTTTCAATGGTCCAGCCGTTGTTCTCAAGTTGTTGTCTGAGTGCGTCACGCTCCGATCTCTGGCTGAGCCAGCGGGCTTCCAGTTCCTTCAGGTCATTCAGCTCATGGATGGCTTGAGGCGTTAGAGCCTCCTGGCTGTGCTCGAGGAGAGCCGACGCAGGGCCAAGTTCTGATTCACTCAGGAGAAGGCGTAGCCGGGCTCCTGTGGATGTTCGATTGGTGATAGCGGGCCAGTGCCGCATCAGTGTTGGCGACTTGAGATCGTCCTGAGTGAGGCGTCCACCGATCACCTCAAAGTTGTGGTTTTGGCTGAGAGCGTCAAGGGCCTGCAGGTTGCTCAGCAGGGAAGGGCGGTTCAAAGGATCCAGCAGCTCCAGCTGCGCTGCCAGACGCTGCTGATCGGATGCTGAAGCACACAGAATCAACACGCCTCCCTCCGAAACTGCCGCCAAGGGATCCAGGCTCCAGAGCAGGGATCGACCGCTGAGCATCAGGACTCGATCGGTACGGCTCCATTCGAGATCCGACCACAGGTGCTTGCGGAGGGTCTGGAGTCGCTCGCCGTCTCCTGCGAGTTGCCGTTGAAGCCAGCGCTCGAGCTGGGGTTGATCGGGCCCGCTGCTCACCAGAAGTGGGTGGGCATCCTCGGCTTCCGCTGCAGCAGCGAGCTGGGCTGCTCTGCGCTCCAGGTTCAGCTCCCGCCTCTGACCTTCCCAGCCCTGATGACTTGGAGCCCAGAACGCTTCTCCTTGAAGGGCATCCGGGAGGTACTGCTGAGCCACCCAATGCTCCCGGAAGGCATGGGGATAGCGGTATCCCTGGCCATCGCCGAAAGCGTCCCCATCGCGGTTGGCATCCCTCAGGTGCGTAGGAACGTCCTGACGTTGGGCGGTGCGAACAGTTCGAAGAGCTTCGAAGAAGCCACCGGTGCTGTTGCTCTTGTCGGTGCAGGCCAGGTAGAGGGCAGCCTGAGCCAGGGGGTAGAGGCCTTCCGGCAGGCCAACGCGTTCAAAGGCGGCGGCACAGGCTTCCACTACCACCATGGCCTGCGGATCCGCCAGACCCACATCCTCGCCAGCAGAGATCAGCATCCGCCTAAAGATGAAGCGTGGATTCTCACCAGCCTCGATCATTCGAGCGAGCCAGAAGAGGGTGGCATCAGCATCGGAGCCCCGGATCGACTTGATGAAGGCACTGATCGTGTCGAAGTGTGCATCCCCCTGCTTGTCGTAGAGAACAGCCCTCTGCTGAATGGATTCCTCGGCAATTCCCAGATCAATTCGGATCACCCCGTTGTCATCCGCTGGGGTGCTCTCCACCGCCAGCTCAAGGGCATTCAGAAGACTGCGCGCATCGCCTGATGCCACGTCCACCAGGTGGGCCGCGGCCTCCGGTTCGAGTTTGATATTGCGACCGCCGTAGCCACGCTCGGGATCTTTCAAGGCGCTGTCCAGGAGTTTGTTGAGGTCTTCCGGCGTGAGCGTCTGAAGCCGGAACAGACGGGAGCGGCTGACCAGTGCCTTGTTGACTTCGAAGTAAGGGTTTTCCGTGGTGGCCCCGATCAATGTGAGGGTGCCGTTCTCCACCCAAGGAAGGAGGGCATCTTGCTGTGCGCTGTTGAAGCGATGCACTTCATCGATGAACAGGATGGTGCGCAGTCCATGGCGTTCCAGCCGCTGTCCGGCTTCGCTCACTTCGGCACGGAGGTCTTTCACACCCGCGAGAACGGCATTGAGCGAACTGAAATGCGCTCTGGTGTGATTGGCAATGATTCGGGCCAGGGTCGTTTTGCCGACGCCGGGTGGGCCATGAAGGATCAGATTGCCAACACGATCCGCGGCGATGGCACGGCGTAGTAATCGGCCCTCCGCGAGAATTGCTCCCTGTCCGACAAATTCATCGAGATTGCGCGGTCGCAAGCGATCAGCGAGAGGTGCTTGACGCCGCAGCAAAGCCTCCCGTTGATGACTGAATAGATCGGACTCCTGCGATCCGCTCAAGACCGTTTGATGTGCATGAGCCGATTCTTGCCCAAACAGCCCAGCGAGTTCCTGATTCGCGGTCATAATGCGCCCGACCGGAGATGAACCGTGCGAGCGCTATCTTCCTGCCTGGCCTTGGCACTAACCACCGTTGTACTCAGTGCCTGTGGCGGGAAGGGTGAGGCACAAAAACCCCTTCCTGAAGTTCAGCAGGCTGCGGTGACGGAGGCATCCTTCACTGACGACATCGATACGGTGAGCACGCTGGAGGCCAACGACCTGGTGCACCTCGCAGCGCAGGCCTCTGGGAGGGTCCTCCAACTCAATATTTCTCAAGGGGATGAGGTTCAGCCTGGTCAGTTGCTGATCACCTTGGATCAGGCTCAGGAGCAGGCCCGACTTGCCTCTTCCAGAGCTCAAGAGCAGAAGGATTTGCTTGAGCTCAAGCGTTATGAATTTCTTGTGCCTCAGGGTGCAGCTGAAGCGTCTGAGCGTGACCAGCGTCGCGCGATCTACATCGCCTCGCGTGCGCAAGTGCGTGCCCAGGAGGCCACCTTGGCTTACAGCAACCTGAGGTCTCCGATTGGAGGCACGGTTGCGGATGTCACCGTGAAGGTCGGTGATGTGGTGCGTTCGGGTGACCCGTTCACCAAGTTGATTCGCAACAACACCCTTGAAGCGCGTGTGGAGATCCCATCCACCTCAGCAACCCGTGTGAAGGTGGGCTTGCCGGTGCTTCTCAGCCTTCCCGGCAGCGACGAGGTGCTGGCGAAAAGCACCGTGAGTTCGGTGGACCCCAATATCTCCTCGGAGACTCAGGCTCTGCTTGCTCTGGCTGTGTTTCCTAACCCTGATGGGAAGCTGCGCAACGGGCAACGCTTGCGAACGCGTTTGCAGCTTGAGGAACGCAAGGAGCCTTCGGTGCCTTTTTCTGCTGTGACCCAGTCATCGGGTCAGAGCTTTGTGTTTCGGCTTGGCAGCTTCAAGCAACTTGAGGCTCAGCCTGGAAAAGCCGATATAGCCCGTATCAAAAAGGGAATCAAAGCCGGCAAGATTCCTTCCACAACACTGTTTGCTCTGCAGACTCCGGTCAATCTTGGGTCTCTTCAGAACAACCGTTATCCCGTTACGAAGGGATTGAAACTCGGTGAGAAGGTGATCACAAGCAACTTACTTAGCTTGCGTCATGGTGTGCCCGTGAAGGTCAAGAGCTGAGGATTTAAATAATGTCTGCATCCAATAATTTCATCACGCGACCGGTTCTCACCACGGTCTGCAGCATTCTCATCGTGATCGTTGGCCTGATCGCCATTCCGATTCTGCCGATTGAAAACCTTCCGGATATTGCTCCTCCGACGGTGAAGGTAAGAGCGACCTACACCGGTGCTGATGCGGTGTCAGTTGAAGAAGGTGTCACCACCGTTCTAGAGCAGCAGATCAATGGTGTGGAAAACATGGACTTTATTAAGTCCAACAGTTCTTCCGATGGTGTGAGTGCCATTGATGTGGCTTTTGCGAGCGGCACGGACGGCGATATCAATCAGGTGAACGTCCAAAACAGGGTGTCGTTGGCAGAGCCTCAGCTACCTGAAGAAGTGCGAAAGGCCGGAGTAACCGTTAATAAGGCGTCCAACTCAATCCTTTTGGTTTACAACTTCGGAAGTGCTGATCCCGAGCAGATTCTTTATAGCGCTGAAACCATCAGCGGCCTGCTTGATCTCAAGCTCACTGATTCGATCAAAAGGGTTACAGGCGTGGGTGATCTCACTTACTTCGGTAACCGAAAACTGGCCTTCCGCCTTTGGCTCGATCCGAACAAATTGTCCGTATTCGGTCTCACTTCAACCGATGTTGTGAATCAACTCACCAGTCAGAACCGACTGGTGCCAGCTGGGCAAGTTGGCGGTGAGCCCTCACCGAAAGGTCAGGAATTCACATTCACTGTTCAGCTTCAAGGGCGCCTGCGCAGTGTTGAGGAATTCGAGAACATGATTGTGCGCACGGCTGATGAAGGCGGAATTGTGCGTCTCCGCGACGTGGGCAGCGTGCAATTGGGTGGTGAATCCTATGCGGTTAGCGCAACTGATCTCCAGGGAGTGCCATCGGTGGGCCTCGCTGTTTATCAGCTCACAGGCAGCAACGCCCTGGAAGTGTCAGATGGGGTCAAGAAGGTGCTGGCGGAGTTCGAAAAGTCCATGCCCATCGGCATGAAGATGGAGAAGATCTACGACAATACCGATTTCATTACCGCATCAATTAAAGGAGTTGTGAATTCCCTCCGGGATGCTGTGATTCTGGTGGTGCTGATTCTCTTTCTGTTTCTGCAGAACTGGAAGGCCACCTTGGTTCCTGGAATTGCAATTCCGGTCGCACTGATTGGAACCTTCGGGCTGGTTTTGGCCTTTGGTTTTTCGCTGAATCAGCTCACCCTCTTCGGTCTTGTGTTGGCAACAGGTCTCGTCGTTGATGATGCGATCACGGTGATTGAAGACACCTCCACCAAAAAGTCGGAGGGGCTGAGCGCACTTGAAGCGGCCAAATCCACAATGGATGAGTTGTTCTCAGCCATCATCGCCACCTCTCTTGTGAAGTTCGCAGTGTTCTTGCCAGTGCTCTTCTTCCCAGGAGCCACGGGAACGATCTACAAGCAATTCGCTGCCACGGTGATTTTCTCGATCGCTATATCCACCTTCAACGCCCTCACCTTCTCGCCGATGCTTTCGGCCCTTTTGCTGGCGCGCGAATCAAAAGATCCCGGACGCAAGGTGTACGCCATCGCCGGAACCGTGATCGGATTCATCTACGGACTTCTTGTGGTGGGTGATGGTGCGGCGCTTGTGTTGGTGCCGACCATCGTTGGCGCCCTGATCGGGCTGCTGCTGTCCCGCTTCCTTCAACGTGAAGCTGTTCTCCCCTTCACCATTGGTGGAGCCATTGCCGGGTTGGTGCTCGTGGGTGTGAGCCGGATTCTTCCGGTGATTTTCTATCCCGCCCTGGGCCTCACTCTGGGGTGGTTCACGCCCGTGATTTTCGCCAACTTCAATCGCTTCTATGCGGCGATGGAAACCCGCTATTCCTCCGCCTTGAACTGGGCCCTGGGTTCACGCCGGCTTGTGATGGGGATTCTCGGCGTTGGCATCCTCCTTACCGCTGTTGCGTTCCGAGCGATCCCTGGGGGGTTCGTCCCGATTGAGGATCAGGGGTACGCCATCGGAGTTGTTCAGGCTCCTGAGGGCGTGTCCACTCAAGTGACTGAAGCCATCAACCAGAAGGTGGCCGCTGTCTTGAGAACAGAAAAAGACATCACAGCCGCATCGGTGTTCAGCGGAGCCAGTCTTGATGGAAACAGCCCGAATAAGGGTCTGTTCTTCTTTGGCACGAAGAATTGGTCTGATCGCAAGGAGAGGGATCAGAACGTCGGCGCCATCGTGGAGCGACTCAATCAGAAATTGGCTGCCTCCGTCGATGGTGCTCGGGTCATCGTGGTTGAACCTCCTGCCATTCCTGGCTATGGAACCGGAGGCGGTTTTGAATTCCAGTTGCTGGATCAAAGCGGGGGTGCTTACAACCTTGCTGATCTCTATGCCACCGCTGGACGCCTCGTGCAGGCAGGTAATGCCGATTCTGATCTCAACAGGGTGTACACCCTGTTCGCTCCTGAGTCTCCCCAGATCGAGATCAAGGTTGATCGTGAGCGCATGGCCGCTGTTGATGTGGACTTTGGCTCTGCGATGCAGACCTTCAGTGTCAATTTCGGAGGCTTGTATGTGAACGACACCTTCCAAGAAGGCAAGGTGCGCCGCGTTTATGTGCAAGCTGATGCTCAAAGTCGGGCCACACCAGAGAAACTTTCATCGATCTACGTGAAGGATCTGAGCGGCAAACAGATTCCCCTATCTGAGTTCTTCACGGTTCGCGAGACCCTTGGACCGACGGTGGTTCCACATTTCAACCTTTACCGGGCCATCAAGATTGAGGGCACACCAGCTGCTGGCAAGAGCTCAGGCCAGGCGATCACCGCCATGAAAGGCACCTTTGAAACACTGAATCCCCAGGGGCTCGGTTTCGACTGGACAGGTATCTCTCGAGAAGAGGTCAAGGCGGGTGCACTCGCGGTGGTGATTTTCGCCCTTGGCATCCTGGCGGTGTATCTGGTGCTCTCGGCTCAGTACGAAAGCTATTCGGATCCTTTGATCATCCTGATGACGGTTCCAACGGCAATGCTCGGGGCCCTGGCCTTTCTGGCGCTGCGCGGTGAGGTGCTCAATGTTTATGCGCAGGTGGGTCTGGTGATGCTGATTGGGCTCGCTGCCGGTAACGGCATCTTGATCGTGGACATGGCCAACCAACGCATGCAGGCCGGTGCCAATGCTCTGGAAGCGGCTCGCTATGCCGCAGGATCCAGGCTCAGGCCGATTTTGATGACGGCGATTTCATCGCTGTTCGGCTTTATTCCGCTCGTTTTTGCCAGTGGTGCCGGTGCTAGGAGTCAAACCTCTCTCGGTGCCGTGGTGTTCGGCGGTCTGTTGATCGCCACAGTGTTGTCTCTGTTTGTCGTCCCAGTCTTCTACGTCGTGATGAAGACCCTGTTGGGTCAGGCAGAGGGGCAGGCTGACGCGGAGGTCAGCGCATGAGCAAAGCTCCTGCTGGCAAGGAGTCAGGCACTCCTCCTGGATTCAATGGATTCAAGGTGCTCTGGGCGGCGTTCATCGGTGCCGGCATCGGCGTTGTGCTGGCGTTGTTCCTTGAAACTTTTATCCGCAACACCCCAGCAGATCTTTCCAAAAATCGACTCCTTTACCTCTACGGAGTGGTGGTGGCATCTGCGGCTCTGTTCGGCTCATCCATCGAGAGCATGCGCCAGCTGCAGGAAGCGTCACCTGAAAAGGAGTATCGCCAAAAGCAACGCGCTCCTCGCGGCTAAAAAAAAGCCCCCCTCTCGGGAGGCAGTGTGCTCATTTCGATGAACAGGCTTGATCAAGTGATCACAGTGGGCCTGTCCATGCCGGTGCGCGACTGAATTTCAGCCAGGTCGTTGATCGCGCTGATCATCTCGGCCAGGGCGACTTGGGGATCCTGGTTGAGGTCGCCGCTGTTGGGCACATAGCTCTCCAGATAAATCCGGATCGTGGCTCCCTTGGTGCCTGTGCCGGAGAGGCGCACCACCACGCGGCTCCCGTCGTCCAACAGGATGCGCAAACCCTGGCCGGTGGTGACGGAACCATCGACGGGGTCGGTGTAGCTGAAGTTGTCGGCTTCGCTGATGGTGCGTCCAGCAAAGGGCTGGCCAACCAGGTTCGGCAACATGGCCTCCAGGCGGTCGTAAAGGCCATGGGCGGCTTCGCTGGCAACGGCTTCATAGTCGTGGCGCGAGTAGTAGTGGCGTCCGAAGCGCTTCCAATGCTCGGCCATGATTTCGGCGACGCTGCAGCGGCGTTCGGCCAGGATCTGCAGCCAGAACAGCACGGCCCAGAGGCCGTCTTTTTCTCGCACATGGTTGCTGCCTGTACCGAAACTCTCTTCACCGCAAAGGGTGATCTTGCCGGCGTCCAGAAGGTTGCCGAAGAATTTCCAGCCTGTGGGGGTTTCGAAGCAGTCAATCCCCAGCTCCTTGGCCACCACATCCACTGCTGCGCTGGTGGGCATGGAACGGGCCACACCCGCCAAGCCGGAGGCGTAGGCCGGCGCCAGCGTGGCGTTGGCGGTCAGCACCGCGAGACTGTCGCTGGGATTCACAAAGCAGCGCTGGCCCAGAATCATGTTGCGATCCCCATCGCCGTCGCAGGCGGCACCGAAGCGGTAGTCGTCGCCTTCGAGCAGTAGTTCAGCCAGCTCGTGGGCGTAGGTGAGGTTGGGGTCGGGGTGCCCCTTGCCGAAGTCCTCTAGGGGGACTCCGTTGCGCACGCTTCCGGCTGGTGCACCCAGCAGACCTTCGAACAAGCGGGTGGCGTAGGGCCCGGTGACGGCATGCATGGCATCGAAGGCCAGCGGGAAGTCGCTGCGGATTAGATCGCGGATCTGATCAAAGTTGAACAGCTCCTGCATCAACGCGACGAAATCGTCCACGCCGTCGATCACCTCCACCTGCATGGCACCGATGCTGTGCAGACCCGGCGCATCCAGTGGGATCGCTGCGGCCTCAACAATCGTGTATTCCTCCAGGGTCTTGGTGCACTCGTAGACCGCATCGGTGAAGGAGGCGGGGGTGGGTCCACCATTGGCGCCGTTGACCTTCACGCCGAAGTCACCGTCAGGACCACCGGGGTTATGGCTGGCGGACAGGATGATCCCGCCGATGGCTTGGCGCTGCCGGATCAGGTTGGAGGCGGCCGGTGTGGAGAGGATCCCGCCGGTGGTGACGATCACCTTGCTCAGACCATGGGCTGCGCCCATTCGCAGAATCACGTCGATGGCGCGGCGGTTGCCATAACGTCCATCTCCCCCCAGCACCAGGGTTCCCCCCTGCACGCCTGGCAGCGTGCGCAATGAAGCCTCGATGAAGCTCTCCAGATAATGGGGCTCCTCGAACTGGGTGCTGCTTTTGCGCAGGCCGGAGGTGCCGGGTTTCTGGTCAGTGAAGGGAGCGTCCAGACGAACAAGGGTGTGCGTCGGTTTAGCCGAAGCGGATGCGGTCATCCCATCAGGCAGCGTTTCAACGGGAACCTAAACACGCCTGAACGCAAGACGGGTGTTCGGCACAACCAGTTGTCGCAGCTACCTTTCTTTCACGTGCGGGTTCCCATGCCTCATGCAGATCGATCACCCCAACGCCGAACCGCTCTCTGATAAGCAAAAGGCAGTGCTTGATGGGTTTCGCAAACGTCTGGAATCCATGGTGTCCAGCCATGGCCTCACCAGTGATGATATGAATGAGTTGATCCGGGATCTGAAAAGCAACCCCCTGATCAGCGCACAGTTGCTGGAAGAAGCTCGTTCAGAGGTGACTCGGCTTCTTCCCGGTCAGCGCTTTAGTTTTGATTGGTCATAAGACCCTCAGGCCTTACCTGGAAATTGAGGGGTTTGTTGTTGGGGCTTGACCGGTTTGGCGCAAACCACGGTGAGGCGCCGCGCTGGACTGTCGATCCTGTCGCGGCGTTGGAACGTGTTGGTATCCACTGCGGTCGAGGCCTGGATCAGTTCCCACACGGCGTCCTTGCAGGCAGCGGGCAGCCGCGGGTGATCCATCATTGGGTCTGCTGTTAATCGAGTGCGCTCGCAGCTCCCGGTCTCGTTCTCACGCGAACACTCGTAGGCGAGCAGCTGAAGGGTGCGCAGCTCCTCTTTTGTGGGGAAAGGAACGTACTTAACATTTGCCTGAGCGGCGGGAACCCTCAACACCGCGAGGCTGAGCAGAAGAGTCAGGAAGCGCAAGGTGAGGTGCAGATCGAGAATGTCATTCTGCCTCTGATCTCCAACAATCGGATGCTTTGAGAATCGCCTGACAAGCTCCTGCCACAGCGTCTTTGAGTGCAGGGATGTGGTGCTTGAAGCCGTGTTCGGCACCAGCGATCCACACCATGCTGCTCGATTCGGAGAGTGTCAGCCCCGCGATCAGGTTCTTGCTCCGTAGCGGTCTTCCTCCTCCTGAATGATGACGACGGGCCCGTGGATGTGTTCGAGGTGGCTGAGCCGCTCCCAGTGATTTGCCGACGAGGATCGAGGGGCTGTTGCTCGCTCGACGTAAGCGCTGGCAACGACGGACGAGCTGGTCGCAAACATCATCCACCTGCGGGTCGGTCAGTTTGTGTTGGGTCTGATTGATGGCCTGGCCTTTGAAATCGTTCCCGATCGCGTGATAGCCGGCAGCAAAGAATGTTCGTGCGATTCCTGCGTTGGCTGAACTCCAGCAGGGGGCGCACTTCCCTTTTCAGCCGATGCCAAAGCAATGGCTCATGCTCGCGTTGTCCCACTCCCGCACTTGACCCGTTGCCGTTCCAGCTTGCGGCGCATCCATGGTGTGATTCCCAGTTCCGCACCTCGCCACATCCGATCGATTTCACGGTTGAAATGCGCTGCCAGCTGGGGTGAGTGAATCACTAGCAGGGTTTCATCGTTCTGATGCGCAGCACTCGGGCTCCAGTTGAAGGATCCAGTGATCACGATGCGGTTGTCGATTACAGCGAACTTGTGATGCAGCTTGTCGCCACGGGCGAGGCGCGGGGAGCCGACTCCGCTCAGAGCCTTGACCAAAGGACGGTTGCCCTTTTCCAACTTGCAGAAACGGTCAGGAAGGTCCACTCCGAGTAAATCGAGCACCTCTGAGAAGGACCGACTGGCAAAGCCAGGATCCGCCAGCAGCCTGATCGCCACTTGCGATTGACTGCGTTCGGCCAGTACATCTGTAAGCGACTGGGCTGAGAAAACGAACAGTGCCAGATCAATGCTGTGCTTCGCGGCGGTCAGGTGTTGGGCGATCAGTTGGAGGCCATGGTCTTCAGATCGCTGGCTATGGGGAGCGAACAGCACATCCACCCGTACCCCCCCCACCATCACACCTCTGACAGGCCGGCTTGGCTTTCCTCTCCCGAAGCGGCTGTTCTGCAGGCCACCCGGACCATCCCCCCACAGGATCTGGAATTCCTCTCTGAATACATTCGCCAGCTCGGTGCTTTGGATGCTCAGCAGATGATTCACATTCCCGCGCGTCCGTGGCGCGCCCGCATCGCCGTGAATACCGGAGCTTGTGAAGTTGGCACTGCCTGTGATCACCAGTTGCTGGTCGATCACCATGAACTTGTGGTGCATCAGTCCACTGCCGCGGCTGCCGTCCTCGGTGTCGTCGATGACAGGGATACCGCCCTGTTGCAGCAGCCCCACTGCATCACCAGCTCGACGCTCGCGCGATGTCAACACGCCATCACTATCGAGGTCGGCAAGAGCTTTCAACCGTCGAAGCCTCTGGCGGGCGTGGGCTGGCAGATCCGATTCATGCAGGTCTGCCCAGGGTGCGCTGTAGGTGTTTTCAAGCACCACTTGCACGATGACTCCGCGTTGGTGGGCTCTCACCAGTGCGGAGGCGATCTGAGGAAGTGTGAGCTCCTGAACCGCCACGAGCAACTCATTCGTGGCACGGTCGATGTGTTCGACCAGGTGCCGCTCTAAATCGTCGCCATTGCGCCACTGGTCTCCCAGAGGAGATCGGTAGCGGTTGTTATCGCGGTGGTTGAACTGAACCTGGATTCCGGGTGGAACGGGAAGGTTGCTCGACGCACTGCCGATCACAACCCCGGGCTGGCTGCAACCAAGCAATGTGAAAGCCAGCAACGCGAAGGATGGTCGCGTTAAACACAGGAATTTCCGGGTAATTGGAGCGTTGTTCATCACGCTGGTGCGGATGACAGCAGGATTCCCCGGCCAAGTTCAGTGGGGCATTTCCGAGGTGCGAAGCATGGTGACAAACCAGAGACTGCTCAGAACAAGAGCGAGGCCAACACCAGCTCCGATCCCAACCTTGGCCATCGTCAATGGAACAGCCACCGGAAAAATCATGGCCCCTGCTAGGGGGGTGATGGCCACAAACCAGCGCAGCGGGCGATTGTTCATCCCCACGCAATCAGAACCACTCAGCTTTGGCTTCGCTGGCGGGGTTGCTGTTGTCTTCTGGGGTCACCCGCTCGAAGTTGAGCGTGATGTTGCGTTTCTGCTCCCCATCCGCTGCTGTGGCCTCGATCGCGTAGGTTTGCTCGCCATCACGGAAAGGAACCTGGATGCGGAATGTTCCTTCGCTGGAAAGGGGCACTTCCTCATCTCCGATGGTGAGGCGGGCGGAGGGATCCGTGGCTCCATAAACGATCAGTTCAGCATCGGCGACCAACCAGAAGCTGCGTTGACGTGGAGCCACGCCACCGAGGCCTGATTCGTTGCGGCCACTGGCCCAAAGGCCTGCCCCGGAATCGCTGAGTCCACGTTGATCACTGGAGTAGAAGTCCTGCTCGTGCAGGACTTCAGAACCAACCCTTCGGCTACGGAAGTGGGTGGTTGCGCTTTGGTAGAGGCGCTCGTGCAAGCCGCTGTCACCGGACTCGATCGGTGTAACGATCGGCTCAGGAGCCGGCGTCGTCGTTGTGTCGAGGCTGAAAGGAACAAACTGATCGAGGATCTGGTCGCTGGGATGAAGAGCAGGAACTCTTGCCACTGAAGAGAAGGCCAGAGAGATCCAGTTGCTGCCTGCACGGAAACCGAGCTCAACCCGATAATCGCGGTCGCACAGCGGAACAGGGAGGTACCACTCCGTGCTGTGGCTATCGACTGGAACTTCCTGGAGGGTGTGGGGATGGGAAGACCCGCCTTGAAGACCGGTCACGTCAGCTAAACGAAGGCTGAGGTGTGAAGCCCCCTCAGACTGCGCATGCCGGCGATCCTCATCGGAGATCTCCCAGAACACATAAGCCCACTGGGGATCACGGGGCAGAAAAACAACCCTGGTGCTTGTCTGGGGGCGTGCTGGTGGGTTCAGCTCGGCTTCGATCGCCTTGAGGTCTCCACCTCGACGCTCCTGCTTCTCCGCGATCGCCGAGACCAGAGCTTCCTTGCTCTTGCGGCTGTAGAGAGTTACCCCGAGATCACTAGCCATCTGACGCAGCTGACGAAGAGTCAGACGGGCGAGATTCGTGATGGCTTGCGTCACTGGAGGTCTACCGGGTTTCTTCGGGATCAGTCTGCAGGCAATTTCCTTTTTTCAAACAATCGGAACGCCTGTGGTCAGCATCTTCTGACTGCAGGTGGCCTTGTCCCACAAAAAAACGGGGCCTTTGGCCCCGTTGAACTGATGAAGCAAGCGATCGCTCAGCGTCCCACGCTGCGATAGGGGACCTTTGAGAGATAGTCGATGTCGGCGGATCCGCTGGGTGAAGCTCCGGTTGCTCCGGCCATGCCACGGACCCAGGGCAGGTAGTCCTCGGGGAAGCCACCGCGGACGCGCTTCGCTCTCGGGGGTAAGGCCTTGGCGATGCCGGTGTAGATGACCTGAGGGAATCCGAGAATGCCTCGGTAGTACTCGTCGTAACGGGGCGTGGTGATGTTGAAGGGGGTCTCACCGAGTTCGCGCCCTGGAAGGACACGGTTGCGCTGATAAGGAACCGTGTCGTATCCAAAGGCGTTGAGGTATTCCTCACTATCGAGAAGAGCGTCCACCATCCCCTCGACACCTTTGGTGGCGATCACGATCGACCAGGCAATCTCTTCGGATTTGCCATGGGTCTTGCGACCAAGAACCTTCTCAACCAAGTGGCGGACCACCTTGTAGTTGGAGTTGAGGCTGTAGAAACTGCGCTTGAACGTGTCCGAAAGACACAGGCCTCGAATGAAATCCCTGACGGTGATCTGACCGTTTCGCAGCTGGGATTCGAGAAAGGTCTCGCGGTCGCTTTTGAACGCGTGGAAGAAGATCTGCCGATAGGCCGACTCGATCACCGTTGTGAGGTTCTCCGCGTCCATCGAGATATCCATCTGGCGTGAACGCTGGTTCTCGTCAGAGGCGACCCGGATGGCAGCGACTCGGTTGTTCTGCGTGGTTGGGGCGTATTGCAGAAGGGGGAGTGCCACGCGTTTAGGAATCCACTGGCGTGATCGTAGAAGTGCGAGTCAACGCACCTCTCCACTGCCCACCTCCGCCTCACAGTCCGTAACAGTGAATCTCACCAGCCGAACAGCGAGTTCACTGGTCCAGGGACAGCAGCAACGGTTGTGGCTCTTGCTTCAGAGAGGCGTGTCTCGATGCAGAAGGATGCATTGTTCGACAAGCCTTCCACGGTGCTCGACCGCACTCTCACATCGGGTCCGCAGAAGCTGAACCGCTCCCACACCGTCATCATCTCGTAGCTCGTGCGCAGGATCAGGCCGTCGCGGTCATCCATGTTGAAGGTTGATGTCGCAGGAGCTTTCTCGGCGTAACCCTGATCTCTCAGCAAGGTGCCGCTGCGGTCACCATCACCGCTATCAATCAGGGCGAAGCAGGTTTCACCGTCGTGCGCATCGCCATCGCGATCCCACGCCATGTTGGCGCTCCAGCGAACATGGCTTCCGCCAATGATCCGCTCGGGATCTTGCCCATGTTGCCGGGCCATCGCCACAAGGCGGTCATCGCTTGGCAGAAGGTCGTCAACCACGATCAGTGACCCTCCGGCTTCCGCACGCCGGTGCAGAAGGTGGTGAACGCTGCGCTGGGATCGCCATTGCCCGCAGCTGAGCCGGAAGAAGCTCAGCGCGTTGGGAATCTCCAGAGTCATGGTGGGAGCAGAGCTTCACTGATGATTACAGGAGGTCCGCAGCGATTGGGACCAGTTGCTTCAGCTTTTCTCTTGAAGACGTCGACGACTCGCGGCTTCGGCCTTGTCGATCAGTGCCTCGAGGGTGAGCTCGAGGGGGGTGAGTCCACAAGCGTCCGCCAGGGTGTTGAGCTGGTTGGAAATCACCTGAAACTGTCTGAGCAGTTCGTCTTGGAACTCCGAATCGTCGCGAAGCGCAGGTTGCTCCCCGCACCAGACCTGAATCTCTTCATTGCTGGGGAGCGGTCCCTGACGGCGCGGCGCTGCGATGGATTTCAGGGTTGCCAGGCAGTGCGCCTGCAAGCGCAGATGATGCCGATCCAGTGTTGGAAGAAGTGTGGCTTCGATCCTCTCGGCCTCTTCTCGGGTGAGAGGTCCGTTCAGTGTTGAAGACTCCATCACGACGGGGTCTTCGTTTCTGAATGGTTGCCCACAGGGCTGATCTGAAAGCCACAGGAGTGGCCCGATTCCAGGCGCCAGTGCACCCGCTCCACCCGGCAGTCGGGGAACGTGAGTCTGATCAACTGAAGTTCTTGATCACAAATGGCGGGGAATGCTTCAGCGATTCGCTGGACAGAGCAGTGAAATTCACTGATGCACCACCCGCATCCATCCTCCGCAGGCGCCATGTCACTGACGTATCCCTCGCGGCTGCGCAGATCAACGAGGGCACGGACCCGTTGTTCAAGAGGAGCATCACCGAGATGCCGCCTGTACTGATCGGCTTTTTCGTGAGCCTGCTGCATGAGCAGGGCGCCCAGCATCTCGGGAGGGAGGCTTTGGGCTAAGGAGTCCAGCAACCCGAGGGCGAAGGTTTCGCTCCCGTCAGGAAAGTGCTGATGCCCGCGGGCGGTCAGATGCCAGAGGTTGGACGGGCGCCCTGGTCCCGCGGTTACCGCGGTGGATTCCACCAGCCCTTCCTCTTCGAGCGTGCGCAGATGCCGCCGCATGGCTTGCACTGAGATTCCCAGCTGGCTGGCCAGTCCGGCCGCATCGATTTCACCCTGCCGAAGCAGCAGGGTGAGCGTCGCTTCGCGGGTGGGTGCCTGGGATGGAGCGCCCATGACGTCGGGATGGTCTTCTCACCATGCCACGGGATCAGGACTCAAGCGATGGTGACTTCGGGACTCAGATACACGTCCTGAACCGCGTGGATCAGATCCACGCCCTCCTGCCGAGGCTTCTGGAATGCTTTGCGTCCCATGATCAGTCCGCTGCCCCCGGCTCGTTTGTTGATGACGGCTGTACGGATCGCTTCATGCATGTCGTCACTGCCAGAGGCACCGCCGCTGTTGATCAGGCCGATCCGGCCTGCGTAGCAATTGAGAACCTGGTAACGGCAAAGATCGACTGGATTCTCACTCGACAGCTCGCTGTAGATGCGATCGTCTGTCATGCCAAAAGACTGGCCGAGAGCTTTGGCTACAGCGGGGTAGCCACCGTTGTTGGCCGGCAGCTTTTGCTTGATGATGTCGGCACCGATTGTGACCCCGAGGTGGACCGCTTGACCGGTGAGGTCTGCGGAGAGGTGGTAATCGGCTTCGGGCTGTTTGAAGATCGGATTGCGCAGATAGCACCAGAGCACCGTGGCCAGGCCGCGATCGTGGGCATGTTCGAACAGGGCAGCAATCTGTTGCAGCTCCCTGTTGCAGTCGTCGCTCCCGAAATAAATGGTGGCACCGATGGCCACGGCACCCATGTTCCAGGCCTGGTCCACCGATGCGAACAAGATTTGCTCATGCACGTTCGGTGCCGTGAGCAGTTGGTTGTGGTTCACCTTCACCATGAAGGGAATGCGGTGCGCCCACTTCCGGGCCACGGAACCCAGAACGCCGAGAGTGGAGCACACGGCATTGCAGCCGGCCTCGACAGCCAGCTCGACGATCGCCTCGCTATCGAAATAGTCGGGGTTGGGGGCGAAGGAGTGAGCTGCAGAGTGTTCGATGCCCTGGTCGACCGGGAGGATGGACAGGTACCCGGTGTTGGCTAAGCGACCACTCCCATACATCTGTTGAATGCTTCGCAATACCTGCGGATTGCGGTCCGACAGGCTGAATCGATCCACCACGTGGGTGTTGGGTAGGTGGAGTTGTTCTCTGCTCACCCTTGGCGGCGTGTTCAGGATCAATTCAGCTTCGGCTCCAAGCCAGTCGCTGAGCGGGCGGTTGGCAATGGCCATGGCGGATAACGGTGGTATTGCGCCGAAGGTAATGACAGCCCGCCACTCCGTCAGTGCATGGGCGACATCGCCTCCTGAGATGGTGATCTGGTGTCATTCACAATGGGCGGATCCGTCGGGTGATGGATCCGTGCTCTAGGCTCCAAAAACGAAACCAATGGGTTTCGTATCTCCCCCGGTTCCGTTCCCCCAAAGCCCCATTCCGCGCCATGACAGACGCCCCTGCCGGCACTTCAGAACCGACTGTTGAGAGCCTTGAGGTCATCCGTAAATTTGCTGAGACCTACGCCCAGCGCACAGGGACTTATTTCTGTAGCGATCCTGGTGTGACTGCTGTCGTGCTGAAAGGACTAGCGCGTCATAAGGATGAACTCGGTGGTGCGCTCTGTCCCTGCCGCCATTACGAGGACAAGGAAGCGGAGGTGTCTCAGGCGTTCTGGAACTGTCCTTGCGTGCCGATGCGTGAGCGCAAGGAATGCCACTGCATGCTGTTCCTCACGGAGGACAACCCTTTCCGGGGTGACGATCAGACGATCACTACCGAAACCATTCACGCCACTGCCGGCTGATTGCCATGACCTCCACGTCCACACGGGATCTTGTCAGCCAGCCGTACAAATACGGCTTCGTGACCGAGATCGAGACCGACAAGATCGCTAAAGGTCTCAGTGAGGACGTGGTGCGTCTGATCTCGGGAAAAAAAGATGAACCCGATTTTCTGCTCCAGTTCCGTCTGAAGGCATTTCGGCATTGGCTCACCCTCGAGGAACCCGACTGGGCTGCGCTCGGGTATCCGCCGATCGACTACCAGGACATCATTTACTACGCAGCCCCGAAGCAGCAAGACAAAAAAGCCAGCCTCGATGAGGTCGACCCCAAGCTTCTGGAGACCTTTGACAAGCTCGGAATTCCTCTGAGCGAGCAGAAGCGTTTGAGCAATGTGGCCGTGGATGCTGTCTTTGACAGTGTGTCCATTGCCACGACCTACAAGGAGAAGCTTGCAGAGCACGGTGTGGTGTTCTGCTCCTTCAGTGAGGCGGTCAAGGAACACCCCGCCCTGATCGAGCGCTACCTGGGCACTGTGGTGGCCAGCAACGACAACTACTTCGCGGCTCTCAATTCCGCTGTGTTCAGTGATGGGTCCTTTGTGTTCATCCCTAAGGGTGTGGAGTGCCCGATGGAGCTCTCCACGTATTTCCGCATTAATTCAGGGGATACAGGGCAGTTTGAGCGCACGCTGATTGTTGCCGAGGAGGGGGCTTCGGTGAGTTACCTCGAGGGATGCACCGCGCCGATGTTCGATACCAACCAGCTGCATGCGGCCGTTGTCGAGCTTGTGGCGCTGGATGACGCTTCGATCAAATATTCCACGGTTCAGAACTGGTACGCCGGCGATGAGAACGGGGTGGGCGGGATTTACAACTTTGTGACCAAGCGGGGCCAGTGCCGTGGCGCGCGGAGTCGCATCAGCTGGACTCAGGTGGAAACAGGCTCGGCGATCACTTGGAAATATCCGAGCTGTGTTCTTCAAGGAGCCGACTCGGTTGGCGAGTTCTATTCCGTGGCTCTCACCAACAACCGCCAGCAGGCCGATACCGGAACCAAGATGGTTCATGTTGGACCACGCACCCGCTCCACGATTGTGAGCAAAGGCATCAGTGCCGGTCACTCCAGCAATAGCTATCGCGGTTTGGTACAGATCGGTCCGGGTGCGTCCGGCGCCAGGAATTACAGCCAGTGCGATTCGATGTTGATCGGTGATCAGGCCGGTGCCAACACTTATCCCTACATCCGCTCCCAGCAGCCTGATTCAGCGGTGGAGCACGAAGCCAGCACCTGCAGAATCTCCGAAGACCAGCTCTTTTATCTTCAAAGTCGAGGAATCGGTTTCGAAGAGGCTGTATCGATGATGGTGAGTGGCTTCTGCCGCGATGTGTTCAACCAGCTGCCGATGGAATTCGCTGCTGAAGCTGACAAGCTCCTTGCCCTCAAGCTCGAGGGCTCCGTGGGCTGACGCCTGCACCGCTTCAGCTCAAGTTTCTTTCTTTTCACTCCTTCTTCTTTTCCACCTTTTCTTCCACCGTGATTCGTCCCGACGCCGAGCTGCTTCTCGACATTTCCGACCTGCATGCTTCCGTGGAGGATCAGCCCATCCTCAAAGGCGTGAACCTGCAGGTTCGTGCCGGTGAGGTCCATGCGGTGATGGGACGTAACGGCAGCGGCAAAAGCACCCTCTCCAAGATTCTCGCCGGCCATCCTTCTTACCGCGTCACTGGAGGATCCGTGCGTTACCGCGGTGATGATCTCTTCGCGCTCGAACCAGAGGAACGGGCACGCCTCGGCGTGTTCCTCGGATTTCAGTATCCGGTTGAGATTCCCGGGGTCAGCAACCTGGAATTTCTAAGGGTGGCCACCAATGCTCGCCGGGACACGCAGGGCCAAGAAGAGCTTGACACCTTCGAGTTCGAAGACCATGTGCGCGAGAAGCTCAAGGTGGTCCAGATGGATCCTGCCTTCCTTGAGCGAAGCGTCAATCAGGGGTTTTCGGGGGGAGAGAAAAAACGCAATGAAATCCTGCAGATGGCTTTGCTCGAGCCAGTGATCTCCATCCTTGATGAAACAGACTCCGGACTCGATATCGATGCTCTACGCATCGTTGCCGGCGGGGTGAATCAGCTCTCCAGCCCAGACACAGCATCGATTTTGATCACCCATTACCAGCGTTTGCTGGATGAGATCACTCCCGACTACGTCCACGTGATGGCTGCAGGCCGGATTCTGCGGACCGGTGGCAGGGAACTGGCGGTGGAGCTTGAGCAGATCGGGTACGACTGGGTGGATGAGCAGCTGGCGACCGAGGGAGTGTCCTGATCATGGTCAACACCGTGTTGGCACCAGTTCAGAAGCGAGGGCAGGCCAACCTCGAGAAGCTCGGCTTGCCAACCCGACGTCAGGAAGCCTGGCGGCTCACGGATCTCAAGCGGCTGAAGGCGATGGCGTCCCTTCCACATGTCGCAGGCGCCGATCAGAGTTCCTGGCCGTCGGTTGACCAGGGTGTCATCCGCCTTGTGATCGGGACAGATTCCGATCCCCTGGAGGGGATTCAGCTTCCAGAGGGCGTGTCGCCTCTGAGCGAGGCCGAGCTTGAGCAGGCCCTTGGACACACCCTGGATCGCTGCGGTTGTGCCGAGGTTTGGCCCGTGGAACTCAACCATGCCCACAGTCGGCGCGTCTTGGCTCTGCGGGTGCGTGGCTCGGTGGCCCCTCTCGAGATCGTGCTGGCTGCAGGCGATGGCCTGATTGCTACGCGGGTACTCCTGCTTCTGGAGGAAAAAGCGGAGCTGGACTTGCTTCAGGTGATTCCAGCCGAACGCGACAACGCAGCTGCACCTTTGGCCCACAGCCACGTGATTGAGGTGCATCTCGGGCAGGAGGCTCGTCTGCGCCACGGTCTTCTGGCCAGTGCGAGTGGTGACACCTCTCTGCTTGCTCATCTGGCGGTGGAGCAGGAACCTCGCAGCAGCTATGACTTCGTGAGTGTTTGCCGTGGTTGGCGCTTCGGCAGGCTGGAGCCCCGGGTGCTGCAGGTGGATGGACAGGCCACCACCCGGCTGAATGGTCTGGCGATGACCGGTGGGGATGAACAATTTGCCACCCATACCGGCGTTTGCTTTCAAGGCCCGGAGGGATCACTCGATCAGCTTCAGAAAGCAGTGGCGGCTGATCGGTCTCACAGCATCTTCAATGGTGCGATTCAGGTGCCCCGGGCTGCGCAGCGCACGGATGCATCCCAGCTCAGCCGCAATCTGCTGCTGTCCAGTCAGGCCCGCGTCGATGCCAAGCCAGAGCTGGAGATCGTGGCCGACGATGTGCGTTGTGCCCACGGAGCCACGGTCAGCCAGCTGCAGCAGGATCAGCTGTTTTACTTGCGCAGCCGAGGCGTGGCTGCTGATGAAGCTGCTGCGCTGTTGCTGAAGGGCTACTGCTGCGATGTGGTGGATCGTCTTCCTTCAGTGGCGCCCTCCTGGCTGGCATCCTCTGCCGTCAAGGATCCCGCCCGCCCCCTATGACCACACTTTCTCGTGACATTGGCGTAACGCTTGCGGAACGGACTCGTGCCGATTTTCCGATCTTGGCTCAGGTGTCCGCTCAAGGTGATCCTTTGGTCTATCTCGACCACGCGGCGACCAGTCAGAAGCCCCAGGTAGTGCTCGACGCCCTGCGCAGCTACTACAGCTGCGACAACGCCAATGTGCACCGGGGAGCACATCAGCTCAGCGCCCGTGCCACGGATGCCTTTGAGGGGGCCCGCGCTGCTGTCGCCCGATTCCTGGGGGCTGCCGGCCCTGAGGAGGTGGTGTTCACCCGCAATGCCACCGAGGCCATCAATCTGGTCGCACGCACCTGGGGAGATGACAACCTTCAGGCCGGCGATGAGGTGCTGCTCAGCGTGATGGAGCACCACAGCAATCTCGTTCCCTGGCAGCAGCTTGCCCAGCGCACGGGTTGCGTGCTGCGTCATGTGGGGATCACCGGGAGTGGAGAGCTCGACCTCGATGACCTTCGCCGGCAGCTCAACAAGCGCACTCGATTGGTGAGCCTTGTGCACATCAGCAACACCCTCGGGTGTCGCAATCCAGTGGAGGAGATCGCGGCTTTAGCTCATGGTGTCGGTGCTCTCATGCTCGTTGACGCCTGCCAGAGCCTGGCCCACCAATCCACCGATGTGCAGCGCCTGGGAGCTGATTTCCTCGTGGGGTCCTCCCACAAGCTGTGCGGTCCTACTGGAATGGGCTTTCTTTGGGCGCGAAAAGAGCTGCTCGAGGCCATGCCTCCGTTTCTGGGAGGTGGAGAAATGATCCAGGATGTGTACCTCGATCACAGCACCTGGGCGTCTCTGCCCCATAAGTTCGAGGCAGGTACCCCCGCCATTGGCGAAGCGGTGGGGATGGGTGCGGCGATCGCTTACCTGGAAGAACTTGGGCTTGAGCAGATCGCTGCCTGGGAAGCGCAACTCACGTGCCATCTGTTTCACAAGCTCGAGAGCATCGAGGGGCTGTTCATCCTTGGTCCCACCCCTGAGCAGCAGCCTGGACGGGGAGCCCTCGCCACATTTCTGGTTGATGGTGTCCACGCCAACGACATCGCCTCCATGCTGGATCTCGCTGGAATCTGCATCCGCAGCGGACATCACTGCTGCCAGCCCCTGCATCGGCATTTCAACGTGACTGGCTCGGCCAGGGCCAGTCTCAGCTTCACCACGACGTTTGAGGAGATCGATCGTTTTGCGGCTGAGCTTCAAGGCGTGCTCGCGTTCTTCAGGGAGCACGGCTGAAGCACGGCGAGAGCCTCGCTCCCATGGGAGCTGCTCCAGGCCCAGCGCCAGCTCCAGCCCTCTTGGGCTGCGATCGTCTCGATCGTGCCGCGTTGGGCCGGCCAGTCGAACTCCTGCATGTGTTCAACAATGGCTTTGGTCTGCAGGGTGTTGAGCGCGGGCCAGTCGCGCACCCGATCGATGTAACGATCGAGGTAGGTCTCCCTGGAATCGTCGGCGTTCTGGAACACATCCACCCACAGCAGCAAGCCGTCGGGCTTGATCCGATTCCTGGCTCCCCGCAGAAACTGAATTTTTTGGCTGTCGCTGAGGTGGTGAATCGCGAAAGCGGAATGAATCACATCCACGCGCTCAGGCTTGCTGCCCTCCGCCAGAGGAGTGGGCCGTTCCGCCCAATCGAGGAGATCGCCTTGCTGCCATGTGCAGGGGAACGGCGCCTCACCCATCGCTCTGGCGGCCAGAGGCAGTACCGACGCTGTCAGGTCCAGGCCTGTGTAGGTACCCAGTGGCAAGGTCCTGAAGATGTCGGCCATGCGGGCCAGGTCGCCGCAGCCAAGATCCACGAGGGATGGTGGGGACCGGTGAGCGGGTCGTTCCGCCAGCCAGGCCTGCAGCGCCTCGGCCGTAGCGGCCGCCGCCGCCCGGTGTTCCATGGCGTCGTGCTCGAGCACGGTGCGGTAGGTCTGCCACTGCTGTTCAAACAGGCTCACCTTTCCTGTCTCCCGTTTCCTTCAGGCTGACAGCGGCGTCAGGGGACAGGGGACAGGGGGCGGGGATCCCGACATCCCGACCGTCAGCTCCGTTGGCGCTGCCGCCCGAGACGCAGACCCAGCAGCAGCGAGGCCAGGGTGAGAAGCAGGGCGACCACGCTGAAGCGGGGCAGACCCCAGCTCACGATCAGCAAGGGGGATAGGGCTGTCACCAGCCCGCCGCCGAGGAAAGGTTCGAACAGCAATTGTTTGAAGGAGAACGCCTCCATGGTGCGGCTGCGTCCGAAGGGGTCAGCCATGCGCAGCAACAGCAACCCTGTGGCCGTCACGCCTGTGCCCTGACCGAAGTCTGCAATGCCACGCTCGAACCAGTGGTCGCCAAAAATGCGCGGCGCCAACCAGAGGAATGCGCAGACATTCCAGGTGAGACCTGCTGCAGCGAGCAGCGCGAATGGAAGCCAGTTCTCCTCCAGAAGCGGCAGGTTGAGGCTGGCCATGGCGGCTGTGATCAGGAGATCCATCGCCAGGGAGCCGATGCTGGCCTGGGCCACAGGAGACACCAGGCGGGTCTGGCGACTTCGCTGCAGCAGAACCTGAACGATCAATCCCCCCACCATCGCCAGAGGAAAGACGGGAATCGCGGCCAGCAGCCTGGCTGTGGCTTCGCCTCCAGCGAGTCCACCCAGCTGGGTGAGCCCTGCTTTGAGCAGAATTCCTAAACCGACGCCGCCTCCGGCGAGAGCCCCGTTCACCGTGAGCGCATCGATGGTCATCGACTGCGTTCGCTCGGACTCCACGGTTCCGGCAGCCGTCTCCAGAGCGAGTCGTTCATCCGCTGACATCGGATCGCCGTCGCCTGTCCGCATCAGCGGAGTGGCAGAGGCGCTGCTGGCGGCTTCGCTCTCACCCTGGGATAACCAGCGGCGACTGCGTCCGATCACCACCAGAGTGCTGCCGAGCAGCACGGCGGTCAGAACCCCCACCGTGGCCATGGCAAGACCCAGGGTTTCCCCGGAGGGCAGCCCCAGCTCTGTGAAGGTGGGGCCCATGCCGGCGGCGGTGCCGTGACCGCCCTCGAAGCCCACTTCAATCAAAGCAGCCATCAGGGGATCAGTGCCAAACAGGGGCTGGAGCACCCCCAGCACCAACAGTGCTCCCACCAGGTACTGACCGAAACCCAGCACCATGCCGAATGCGGTCTGTCCTGCAGCCCGGTTCCAGATCACCCTTGGGCTGGGCAGTCTTTGTCCAAGGAACAAGGTGGCGAACACCAGGGAGATCAGCACGCCAGGGGTCTGGCTCCACACCCTGTAAACCGCATCAGGGAACACCGACCAAAGCCCGAAAGGACCGACCAGCAACCCCAGCAGACCAGCGACCAGGGCCTCGGGAATGCCCAGAGCACGCAGCCAGCGCAGCCTTTGACGAAGGGCCATCCCCGCCAGCAGCAGCAGGCTCAGGCCGGCAAAGGCCACCAGCACGTCGAACAGCTTGAGCCCCATAAAGGTTGCGTGAGTGCCGGCAGGTTGCCATCTCGGTGGCACCGTTGGTTCGCGGGGGTGACCGGCCAGGCAGATTGGCTGGGTCACCCATTGCGCATCAAATGAACATTGATGGCCAGGCCTGGCGCACCATCGGGCTTGAACCAGGCGGTCGCTCGGTGTGGGTGATCGACCAAACCCAGCTCCCCCATCAGTTTCGAACTCTCACCCTCAGCACCTGTGCGCAGGCGGCCGAGGCCATCCGCACGATGGTGGTTCGCGGCGCTCCGCTCATCGGCGTGACCGGTGCCTACGGGCTGATGCTGGCTCTGCAGGATGATCCCGAGGATGCGGCACTGACAGCGGCTTTTGACCAGCTCAACGCCACCAGGCCCACAGCGGTGAATCTGCGCTGGGCCCTGGAGCGCGTGCACGATCGGGTGCGTCCCCTGCCGCCGGAACAACGGGCTGGCGCGGCCAGGCAGGAGGCGGGTCTGATCGCCGAGGAGGACGTGGCGATGTGTGCGGCCATCGGCGATCACGGCCTTGAGGTCTTCCAGAGGCTGGCGGCGGCTCGCCCCCAGGCACGGCAGGGGATGCCCTTCCAGGTGCTGACCCACTGCAACGCCGGCTGGCTGGCCACCGTGGATTGGGGCACTGCTCTGGCTCCCGTCTACAAGGCCCATCGCGCCGGACTCAACATTCATGTGTGGGTGGATGAGACCCGTCCTCGGAACCAAGGGGCTTCACTCACCGCCTATGAGCTGGGGCGGGAGGGTGTCCCTCACACGGTGATCGTCGACAACGCCGGCGGCCATCTGATGCAGCATGGTGAGGTTGATGCGGTGATCGTTGGCACCGACCGCACCACGCGCCGCGGCGATGTCTGCAACAAGATCGGCACTTACCTGAAGGCCCTGGCCGCCCACGACAACGGCGTTCCGTTTTACGTGGCACTTCCTGCTTCCACGATCGACTGGAGCTTGGATGACGGTGTGGCTGACATCCCGATTGAAGCCCGGTCTGCCGAGGAGGTGACCCACATTCAGGGGCGCGGCACGGACGGAGTGATCACTCGTGTGCAGCTCACACCCGATGGCAGCAAGGGGTTCAATCCCGCCTTTGACGTCACCCCAGCCCGCCTTGTGACTGGTCTGATCACGGAACGGGGTGTGGCGGAGGCCAGTGAGACCGGCCTTAGAAGGTTGTATGCGAATGCCTGAGCAGGCGCTGCGTGAGCAGATGGTGGCGTTGGCCAGGCGCATGAATGCCTCGGGGCTTAACCAGGGCACCTCCGGTAATCTCTCCGCCCGCATTCCCGGTGGCTTGCTGATCACACCCAGCTCGTTGCCTTACGAGCAGATGGAGTCTGATGATCTGGTGGCGATCGATTTCAATGGATCGCTTTCGGCCGAGAGTCGTCGTCGCCCGTCGTCCGAATGGCGCCTGCACGCGGATGTGCTTGCGGCTCGGCCAGAACTGCAGGCTGTGTTGCACTGCCATCCGATCCATGGAACAGCTCTGGCCTGCCACGATCGGGGCATACCACCGTTCCACTACATGACTGCGGTGGCCGGCGGCGACGACATCCGCTGTGCGCCCTACGCCACCTTCGGAACGCAGGAGCTCTCGCGCTTCACTGTTGAGGCGATGGTTGATCGCAAGGCCTGCCTCTTGGCCAGGCATGGTCTCGTGAGTGCCGGTGAAAGCCTGGATCAGGCTCTGAGCATTGCCGTGGAAGTGGAGACCTTGGCTCGGATGTACCTGCAGGCGCTTCAGCTCGGGGAACCGCCTCTGCTGACCTCGGCACAGATGGATGCGGTGCATGCCCAGTTCCGTGGCCTCCATTACGGCCAGTCGCAGGGACGGACCCAGTGATGGATCCCTGCTAAACCCAGGGTCGAGAGCGGGGTGATGGCGATGGAGCGGAACTGCGTGCACATGCCGATCTTCAAGGGGTTACTCCCCTTGCTTGTGTTGGCGGGCCTGACACCGTCTGTTCTGGCAGCAGCCCGTGATTCAAAAGAGCTGCAGTGGGGGCCATGTCGTCTCGAGAGGCTCGCCAAGCAGGGCTTTGATTGCTCCACCTTGCAGCGACCGCTCCGTCATCTGAATCCGGACGGACCTCAGGTGGATCTGGCTGTGTTCCGGCTGCCTGCAACCGGGCCTGCTGACCAGAAAATTGGAACGTTGTTCTTCAATCCTGGAGGTCCTGGTCAATCAGGTCATGGCAGTTCCTGGAAAGGGCTGTTGCTGCCTGATGCCATCCGTCGCTCGTTTGATTTCATCACCTGGGACCCGCGTGGCATTGGTCAGTCTTCGCCCGCACTTGAGAATTGCTCGGTGGGCATGCCCCAACGACCGGCAACTGGAAGGGTCGCTTGGGATCAGGTGCTGATGACCCGACAGCAGCAGTTGGCTGAGGCCAACCGGGACTGCATCGTGAGACATCGGGAGCTCATTCAGGGCATGGGGACTGTGGAGACAGTCCATGACCTTGAAGCATTGCGGGCATCGGTCGGTGACACGACACTCACGTTCTGGGGTGTTTCCTACGGAACGGTCATCGGCTCGACCTATGCCGCGCTGTTCCCAAACCGGGTCAGGGCTCTAGTGCTTGATGGCAACGTGAGCCCTTGGCTTGGTTTGGAGGGCCTGAGTCATTCCAGCCTTGCCCCTGACGACAGTCTTCGATTCTTCCTGCAGGCCAATCCAGATCTGGCGTACAAATTTGACCGTGCCCTGAAGTCCCTCGAGCGCCAGTCGTTACGCCTGCCCGATGGCTCGGTTTACACGCGCTGGGATTTTTTGGATCGCCTCATTCAGTTTCTCCCAATTTCACGCTTGGCAGGAAGTTATGGACGCACGCTGATCATGACCGTGGATCAGGCCGTGTTCAGCAGCGGAACGCAACGGGCCGCAGCTCTTGAGGATCTGCAGCAACCTGTTTTTCGGAGTGATCCCGTGGATGGGAATGCAGCAGCAGGTTTCTCTGCCGTTGCGTGCCAAGACTTTCCGCAGCGTCCTGAGATGGAAGCTCAACGCCATGGCCTGTCAGAACTGACGCGTCGCGCTCCTATTTATGGAGGATCGCTAGCTGTGAATTTTCTAGCCATCTGCAGTGGCTATGAGGAGCTGCCCTCAACCGATCCCATTCCTCGCGCTCCATTCAATGTCTCCGATGTTTCCGGATTGATCACTGGATCGAACTGGGATGGTTCAACTCCCTGGCATTGGTCAATAGAGATGGCGAGAGCGTTCCCTTCAATGAGGACGTTGCAGGTTGTGGGCCAGGAACATGGCATTTATCTCAATGCTCAGTCGGATTGTGTGGAGGTGGCGGTTACCGACTATTTGTTGACGGCCAGGGTTCCTGAGCAGGATCAGGTTTGTGCCTACGAGACGGCCAAAGATCTGCAGGCTGTGCCTTAGGTCTTCCCTTCAGGTTGATCGAGCCTGAGGTGATGGCGGAAGAAGGCTTCCGTTGCCTCGAGCACATCCACCTGCACGGCACTGTCTCGGAAGCCATGCCCTTCCTCTGCGTAGGTGTGCACCTCCACCGGAACGCCGTTGCTGCGCAGGGCCGCTGCCATCCGCTCCGTTTGCTCCGGCACCACCACCTTGTCCTTCAAACCCTGAAAGAAGATCACCGGACAGCGGATGCGATCGGCGTGGTGCAGGGGTGAACGCTTCTGATAACGGTTGCGTTCCTGGGGCCATGCACCCACCAGACCGTCGAGATAGCGGGCCTCGAAGCGGTGGGTTTCAGAGGCCAGCGCCATGAGGTCGCTGACCGCATAACGGCAGGCCCCCACCTGAAAGACATCCGTGAAGCAGAGGCAGGCCAGGGTTGTGAAGCCGCCGGCGCTGCCCCCTTCAATGGCGACCCGCTGCGGGTGGGCGCGTCCGCTGGCGATCACGGCTTGTGCCGCAGCGGCGCAGTCCTGCACATCCACCACGCCCCATCCACCGTTGAGTCGTTCGCGATAAGCCCGCCCGAACCCAGTGGAGCCCCCGTAATTCACATCCACGACGCCCCAGCCGCGGGTGGTCCAAAACTGAATGCCGAGGCTGAGGCCGCGGCGGGCCATGGACGTTGGACCGCTGTGGCTTTTCACCAGCAGGGGCGTGTTTGGCGAGGCACCACCGCAGGGCGGGTAGTACCAAGCGTGGGAGCGTTGGCCGTCCGTCCCCTCGAACCAGAGTGGTTCGGCGATGCTGATGTGCTCGGGTTCCAACACCGCGTCTGAAGCCGGCGTATGGCTCCAGCGTCCACTGGCGATGTGCAGTTCCAACAGCCCCTGCCCAGTCGTGCTGTTGCTAGCGATCGCCACGGCCCGGCCTGCGTCGGCATGCAGCTCTGCAAGGTCGTCGAAGGGTTGGTTCACCGGGCTGACCGAGCCATCGGCTCCGAGACGCTTCAACTGCCAACGGCCTTCGCTACACACTGCGGCGAGCAGCTGCTCACCATCCCAGGCTGTAGTGCTCATTCCGAACACCCATTGCGGCATCGCCGTTTCCGCCTGCATGGGCCAGAGCCGTTCCCAGCTCTGCGAGGGGGCGCCGGGATCCGGGTGCCGCATCAGATTCCACCAGCCACTGCCGTCCTCCGCCACGATCAACTGGCCATCAGGAAGCCAAAGCGGCTGGAAGATGGAGGTTGGAAGCTCAGCTCCTGGCCTGCTCCCGGCCAGCGTGCCAACGGTGCCGAGATCACCGTTGGCCTTGATGGATGCCCATCGCAGTGCGGCGGCATCCCAGGGCATGGCGGGTTGCTCCCACTCCACCCAAGCCAGCTGGTCTCCATCAGGGCTGATTGCTGGGTATCCCGCGAAATCCGCCGCGGGGTGCAGCACAACCGGCGTCTGATCTATGCAGTCGAGCGCCACATGCACCAGGTCGTCCCGTCCGCCCTGCTCCATCACGCCGATCCACCGGTGCCGCTTCGAATCGATCACCCCACCGCCCAGCAGGCCATCTCCTGGCGCCGTCAGGCGCCTGGCAGCTCCTTCCGCCACCACCGATCGAGGGTCTCCGCCAGACAGTCCGCTCCAGGATCGGGCCCAGAGACAGCCATCGCTGTCATCGATCCAGGTGAAGAGGAGGCCATGCTCGAGGAGGGCCGCCGCACTCGCGCCGCCGCCGTATTCGTGGATCCGGCAACGCAGGTTGCAGGGGGCCGGCGTTAACTCCAGGGGCGGGTGATCAGGCTGTCCCCATCGCCGCAGCAGGGCTGTGGTGCGGCCTTTCTCCTGGGGGCGTTGCTCGAGCCAGAGCAGCCAGTCGCCGAGAACTCTGGGTGCTTTTAGTGAGGGTTGCCGCCCGAGTGCTTGACGGGCGGAGAGGGGCTGGCGGGTGGCCATCGCGCGCGATCCGATGGTTGAGGGGACTGCCTAAGATCAGCACAGCAGATTGCAGGAACGGTCTTGGCTAGGAGCTTTGCCCAATTAGCACGATCGGCTGAGAAGGCAGGTTCTCCTGTGGCCGTCCCCAAGGAGCCTTTAGAAACGGCTCCTCTGCAGATCCATACCCTCGGAGACGACGTGCTGCGGCTTGATGCCCGGCGCATCGGCAAGGTGGATGAAACCGTGCGTGATCTGGCGCGCGACATGCTGCGCAGCATGTATACAGCTCGCGGTATCGGTCTGGCAGCTCCTCAGGTTGGCGTTCATCAGCAGCTGCTCGTGATCGATCTGGATCCGGAAACAGCCAGTTCCCCGCCGCTGGTGCTGATCAACCCGGAGATCATTTCTGCAAGTGCAAGTCTCGATACTTACGAGGAAGGCTGCCTGAGCATTCCAGGGGTCTACCTGGATGTGGTGCGCCCCAGCGCTGTGCAAGTGAGTTTTCGTGATGAGATGGGGCGGCCGAAAACCTTGAAAGCGGATGGCCTGATGGCTCGCTGCATTCAGCATGAAATGGACCATCTCACTGGTGTTTTGTTCGTCGACCGGGTGACCGATGCCGGAGGCCTGACCAAAGAACTCAAGGACCATGGGTTCCAGCCCAATGACGTTCGCTCTCTGGCCTGACGCCATGCCGATGAAACCCCTCGCAGGCCTCTTCCTGGCCCTCGCCTGTGTGCTTGGAATCGCTGCCACGGGTTGTGTGTTCGAGCTGGCCTACGGCGACCCAGACCTCGGTGTGCGCCTCACGCGTCTGATTCTCGGGCTGAGCCTTCCGGCCACCATCGGGTCACTTCTGGTTGCGATTCGGCTCAATAAACCGGCCTGATTGGGGCAGCTGAACCTGCACAGGACTTTTACCATCCACACACAACACCTTGCTCCGAATGGCCCTTTCCCGGATCGCTGCAGCTGTTCTCACCGCCACAGTTGCTTCCGGCCTGCCCTCTCCGATCAGGGCTCAGGGCTCTCTTTTCACCACTGCAGAAGTGGATCAGACCAAGTTCGTGATGGTGGCGGCTCCGATCGGCAGCGGCGCCAGTTCTCAGCTCAACATCTATGAGCAGCGCACCAACGCTAGGCCCTGTTATGAGATGTCAGGAAGTGCGCCGGCTGTGGTGAATCCGTTGCTGGCCACCTTTGATTTCACTGGGATCTGTAATCGCTACATCGATGGCAATGGTTATTCCCTGCGGATCGGAGGCGATGACCTGGGGACCCGTTACCGGCTGTCGGTGATCAAGTTGGCAAGCGATGTGCAGCTCATGGCCGTACCAACCCGAGATCCCTCTCAATCCTCCTATCTGATCGCCAAGGCAGGTGGATCGGGCAATGGCTTCATTCAGTTGGTCATGGAGCCCGGTTGGCGCCTGATGCGTCGCCAGTACGGCAAACGCACCCTGGGTCATCTGTATGTGTATCGGGATGCTGCTCCAGCAGCGGAAGCTCCCTGACCTTGGCTTGCTAAGTTGATTAGCTGGATATCCCTGCAGATTGCATGACTCAGGTCACGGTCGGAGAAAACGAAGGCATCGAATCAGCCCTGCGTCGCTTCAAGCGCCAGGTCTCCAAAGCCGGCATCTTCGCTGATCTCAAGCGTCTGCGTCACCACGAAACGCCCATCGAGAAGTACAAGCGCAAGGCCCAGCAGCGCCGTCGCCGTCGCTGAGTTCGCTGCCCGGGAAACCGGTATTTCAACCCGTTGGCACGACCTCACGTTGGCTTGAGACTGAAAGGAGAACGTGAGGCAAGAGCAATGGGTCAGAAGCTTGAGGAATTCCGCTGCTGGGTTGCTGAAACCCTCTCCCACGCCATGGGCAATCCTCGGGAAGAGAGGCTGACGCAGCCTCCAACCATTGGTACCCAGCCCTACAAGGATCGCCCTCATTCAGCGCGGTGAGAGTGGTGTGCAGACTTGTCTTGGGTCTGTTCGTCGAAGCTGCGAAAACACAGCGCTGTTGCAAGGTGTTCCACGGTCACGTCTCCTTGACCGGCTAAGTCCGCAATGGTGCGTGACACTTTCAGCAGCTTCAACCCGCTGCGCAGGCTGAGCCGACGCGCCTTCAGCACCTGTTCCCAGGACGTGAGGGTCCCTGACTTGAACGCTCCGTGCCGCTTGAGGTCAGCGGTGGAGAGGTCGCGATTGCAGCATCCATTCGGGTTGCGTTGATGCATCTGCCGGCGTGCCGCTTCGATCGTCTCGGGCAGAGGGTCCCTGTCGATGGGTCCGTGGCGCTCTTCCATCACCTGACGCAACGAGTCCGCTGCCGGGGGTTCCAGTCGCAGCTGCAGATCCAGCCGATCCAGCAAGGGACCCGACATCCTGTGCCAATAGCGTTTCACCTGTGACTCGCTGCAGCGGCAGCGAGGATCGCCGTGCCAGCCACAGGGGCATGGATTGGTGGCGGCCACCAGGGTGACTCTGCAAGGGAAAGCACAACGCACCCGGGCCCGGCTCAACATCAGCACGCCCTCTTCGAGCGGTTGCCGCAACTGATCCAGCACTGCTCGAGGGAACTCTCCCAGCTCATCGAGAAACAGCACGCCTCCATGGGCGAGGCTCAACTCCCCTGGCCTGGGATTCGCGCCACCGCCAAGCAATGCAGCGGCTGAAGCGCTGTGGTGCGGAGCCCGGAACGGCCGTTGGCGGATTAGGTGCTTCTCGTTGCGAGGCAGTCCCGCGATTGAGTGCAGCCTGGTGATGTCGAGAGCCTCGTCATCGTCGAGAGGAGGCAGCAGAGCTGGCAATTGCTGCGCGAGCAGTGTCTTGCCGCACCCCGGAGGCCCCACCATCAGCAGGTGATGCCCGCCTGCCGCCGCGAGGGCTAACCCCTGGCGGGCCAAATGTTGAGCTGGAAGGTTCAGGGGTGGTGGTGCTGCGTTTCGCTCTGCAGCAGCGCACTGACCCCTCGGGACTTGGTGTTGGTGCCCTGCTGGGGTCTGCACCAGGTCACCAGCGCGGAGCCGGTTGACCAGATCCTTCAGCGATGCCGCCGCCGTCACCTTGAGACCCTTCACCAGGGCGGCCTCTGCCGCGTCTTCCGCGGCGACCAGCAGCCCGCGGGCTCCTTGGGATTTGGCCAGGCAGGCAATGGCGAGAATGCCTCGACACGGCCGTAGGCGGCCGTCCAGGCCCAGTTCTCCTGCGCTCCAGAGGCCCTCTAGGCAGGGTGAATCGAGTTGACCGCTCGCGATCAGCAGGCCGAGGGCAATCGGCAGATCGAAGCAAGGACCTTCCTTGCGCAGATCAGCCGGCGCCAGATTCACCACCACCTTCACGAGGGGGCCACGGAAGCCGCTGTTGCGCAGGGCCGAGCGCACCCGCTCTCTGGATTCCTGGATCGCCGTGTCCGGGAGGCCCACCAGTTGCAGGCCTGGCAGGCCAGGGGCCAGGTCCACCTCCACGGTGACCGGTCGGGCGTCAATTCCCAGGAGAGAGGCGCTGAGGCAACGTGCAAGCATTCATGGTTGAAACGGTTCAGGGATCCAATGCCCAGTCCGTCGCATGCCTTTCTCCAACGAGCCCAGCGCCATGGTTGAAGACACGATTTTTGCCCGCATTCTGCGGGGCGAGATTCCCTGCGATGAGGTCTACAGCGATGATCGCTGCCTTGCCTTCCGGGATGTCGCGCCGCAGGCACCGGTTCACGTGTTGGTGATTCCCCGTGAGCCGATTCCAAGCCTGCGTGAGGCGCAAGAGCAGCACGCCTCGTTGCTTGGACACCTCATGCTGGTGGCTGCGAGGGTGGCGCAGCAGGAGGGGCTGGACGACTGGCGCACTGTGATCAATACCGGTGCAGCTGCTGGCCAGACCGTGTTTCACCTGCATGTGCATGTGATGGGTGGGCGTCCACTGGCGTGGCCTCCCGGTTGAGCCTGGATCAAGCGAGAATTGCGCCATGACATCTCTTAGTCCCGTGAGAACCGGATCGCTTCGGTCTCTGCAGCAGCAACTCAGCAGGTTGCGTCACCTCTCGCAGCCGTTTTTCCTACCTCTTAATCAAGCGAATGGCTGGCAATTCGTCTGGCTGCTGATTTCACTTCTTTTTTGTGTTGGTGGAGTTGTCCTGGCTTTGCTGACAGGGTTGCTCAACGTTCTCGAGCGTTTGCAGCCTGCTCTAACCGAAAACTATTTCGGGGGTGTAGCCGCCACAATTACTGGGATCTGGTCATCTTGGTGGGGTGGCGCATTTGTCGCTCTATTTTTAATTGGAATAGCAAGTTTTACGGCCTTTCGCAATCAGTTAAAGCAGCGACGTTGGCTGCATTGGCTTTTGCTTGCGGCCATCGTTTTGATGCTTCTCGCGGTCAATGGCATTAATGCTGGTATCGGTTTTATTGCCCGCGATCTAACGAATGCACTTGTGCAGCAGCAAGAGGCAAGTTTTTATCGGATCTTGATTATTTATGCGAGCTGTTTTGTGGTCGCTCTGCCCATCAGGGTGTCTCAGATATTTTTCACATTTAAGTTAGGAATTATTTGGAGAGATTGGCTTACGCGTGCGCTGATAAGCGATTACATGAGCAATCGTGCCTATTATATTCTGAATCCAAATGATGAGCAGGCGACTGATATCGATAATCCTGATCAAAGGATTACGGAAGATACTCGTGCTTTCACTGCTCAAAGCCTTGCTTTCACAATCGGCATTTTTGATGCACTTCTGACCTTCTTCCTGAATATTTTGATCTTGTGGGGGATCAGTAAGGAATTAACATTAGGGCTGTTTTTGTATGCAGCATTCTCCACGACGTTATTGGTTGTAGCTGGCAGGAAGTTAGTGACTCTGCAGTTTGATCAGTTGCGTTATGAAGCGGATTTCCGTTATGGGCTTGTCCATATCAGGAATAATGCCGAGTCGATCGCTTTTTATGCTGGTGAGGCTCCTGAGGCTCACGAAACGAAGCGCCGTCTAGGAGAGGTTGTGCGCAACTTCAATTTCATTATCAACTGGCAGGTTGTTATCGATGTCATGCGGCGCTCCACAAACTATTCCGGAGTGTTTTTCCCGTATCTCATTTTGGCTCCTGCAATTTTCTCGGGTGAAACCGATTACGGCAGTTTCGTGCAGGCCAATTTTGCATTCAACATGGTTGAAGGTTCTCTACTTTTTGTTGTGAACCAAATTGAAGAGCTTGCCAAGTTTACGGCTGGTATCAACCGACTGGAAGGTTTCCAGTCGAAGGTTGAGCAGGTGGCTGATGAGCCGACTGCCGATGACCGGCAGCTTGTGCGCCCTGGTGGTGGCATCGTGATTTCGAATGCAGACCTCTATACCCCCAAGGCAAGAATTCCAATCATCCGTGATCTCAGTCTGACCGTTAGCGAAGACGACAGGATTTTGGTTGTCGGTCCCTCCGGCTGCGGTAAAACATCGCTGATGAGGATGATCAGCGGTTTATGGAGTCCTACTGCTGGTTGTGTCGAGCGTCCTGCCACGGGAGATCTTCTCTTCATCCCTCAGAAGCCTTATCTACTGCTGGGATCTCTAAGAGAGCAGCTTTGTTACCCAAGTGATCAGGACTTGTTCACTGACTCGCAACTTCTAAATGTGATGGATAAAGTTAATCTCCCTCAGTTAGTGCGTCGATATCCTGATCTTGATGTGAAGCAAGATTGGCAGAGAATTCTTTCTTTGGGTGAGCAGCAGCGTCTTGCATTTGCACGATTGCTTTTGAACTCACCTCGTTATGTGGTTTTAGACGAGGCGACCAGTGCTCTTGATGTGAAAACGGAGCGGCTGCTTTATGAGCTACTGCTTGAGCGCGAGATCTCCTTCGTTAGTGTTGGCCACCGCCCATCCCTGAAGCGTTTTCACTCCAGTGTGCTGGAGTTGTACGGCAACGGTGACTGGCGTCTTGTTGCGGCATCCAATTATCAACCTGAACTCGCCTGACTGATCTGATGACGTCTGATTCTTCGAACGCATCCACGGATAGCCCGGACCAGACTCCCTCTGCCACCACATCGGATGTTCCGGCTTTCGGCTGGAGTGGGTACGCAGAGCGAGTGAACGGTCGTTTTGCGATGGTCGGATTTGTGGCCATTCTGTTCGTGGAAGCCATCAGTCATGACACCTTCCTGCACTGGGCTGGTTTCCTTCGCTGATCAGGGGAGTCGGATCACATCCACGTCCCAGCGTCCTTGGCGACTCACTTGGACGGCCAGACGCCTGCCTTCTCCATCCAGGCTCACCTCCCTGGGGACCCCTGAAGGTTCAATGGGTAATCGTTGCAGTCCAGCAGCGTCTCGTCTGTAGAGCATCAGCTCTGTGCGTCCCTCCCGGGTTCGGACGAAAGCAATGCGCTTGCCATTGCCGCTCACGCTCACGCTCACTGGCTGGCTTCCGGCTTGATTGAGTCCAGGCAGAGGAACCGGTTGGCGGGACCGTAGATCCACCAGCTCAATGCGTTCCCGCCCGTTTCGGCTTGCAATCGACACCAGCCACCGCTGCCCCAGGGCTGGCTGCCTGCGACTGTCTGCACTGCGCTGCAGTGACGAATTCAAGCCCGGTTGCGGACGCAAGCCGGATCGGGAGCACCCTGAGATGCTGATTCCCAGCACCGAAGCCAGGACCACTGTTCCCTGCCATCCCCTCAAGGTTCCTCAGGGGCAGTCGTTTCTCGACGCCCTCCCGGTCGATCGGATTCAAGCAGCTCACTGAGGTTGAACACCTCAACCTGCCAGCGCCCCTGCTCAGCAGTCTGAACCGCCAGTTCGCGTCCATCGGGTGCCAGGCTGAGGTTCACAGGATTACGTCCTGCAGGAAGCCTCAGGGGATGTGCCCGCCCTGTGAGACGGTCCTCGATCAGCACAAGTCGTCGGTTGCCTCGCTGAATCACAGCGGCGAGATAGCGACCGTTCCAACTCAGTGATGGTGAGCTGTGAGGCTGGTGGCGAGAGAAGTGACGGAGTTGCAGAAGCTGCCCGCTCTTGAGGTCCCTGACTTGCACGGTTGGGCGTCCGCGTTGGTCGGCGATGACAGCCAGTTTGCTGCCATCGCCACTCAGACTGGGTTGCTGCTGTTGGGTTGGTACCAGCCCACTCGGAGCACGACGGCTTCTGCCGCTGCAGCCAGCTGTGGTGAGACCAGCCAGCACTAGCACCAGGATCCAGCGGTTCAGTCGTCGAATCGGGAGCTGTTGTCCCGTGGACGGGAACTGCGGGGGGGAGTGCGTTCAGCACTGTCAGGTCGGGCGGCGGTGGGGCCTGCAGGTCTCCGTGGTGTGGGTGCTGAACGTTCGCTGGGGGTGTAGGCAGCATCTTCCGCCTTTTGGCGCAAAGGTGTCCCTTGGGGAATGCCGGCTTGAGACTGGCCGATGGGCCTGCTGCCCTTCTGCTGTTGGGTTGGTGGAGTGCTGCCCCGTCCCGCCGTTGGGGACGGATTGGCGGAACGCGTTGATGCGGGGTTGGGTCTGCTGCCTCGACGCTGATCGTCCCGCTGGCTGCGCCGGTCGCCGAAGCTGGGGCCTGAACGACTGGGTTCATCGTCACGATTGCCGAACCGCGCCATGCGTCGATCCTGCTCTGAATCACCGCTCCAACCGCTGGACGCCTCGCTGCGTCCACGCCTGCGACTGGCCGCCTCTTCAGGGATCGCGGCACGGGGATTCCGGCGCGGTCGGTAAAAGTCTTGATCCTCTGGATCTGATTCGTCGAACTCTCTGCCAGCGAACCGGCGCCTTAGGGGTTGTGGTTCGTCGAAGCGGTCATAGGAATCGTCGTATCCACCACTCAGGCCGCCAGCGGGAGCCCTGGTCGCGGGCTCGTCATCGAAATAAGCCGACCGTTTGGCCTGTTCTGCAGAAATACCTCGGAGACGCACGCTCTCGTAGGCAAAAAAGACTGTGGTGCCAGCAAGGAGAAACTGTCCGAACTGGAGGATTGGGTCAAGACGCCATCCCTGGAAGAACAGAATTCCACCGCAGAGAAGGCCGATAGCCGCAAAAAAGACGTCGTAATCGCGGGCCAGCGCTGGCTTGAAGCTGCGCATGAAATACAGCATTGCGCCGCCAACGGCCAGCACGATTCCAACAATGCTGGCCCAGTTGAGACTGGCGTTAACCACGTTGAGGCCCCCGGGAAACGGTTGTCAGCTCTTGATGAAGCAAGGTCTGACGTCTTAATTCTACGAAGCGTGTCAGAGCGATCAGAGTTTGCGATCGACGCGGTCGGTCTGGCTCAGGAAAAACAAACCGATGGATGCCGGAACAACAACAATGACGGCACCCCAGACCAGGCTGCTGAGGAAATTGGCGAGGGAGGGGGTCATAGCGAGTACGCCGGGGCTGACGATCTGGACGAAACCTGGTGATCCTAGGGATCGCTGGCTTGTTTCTACGATGTCTTCGCGATTGCTTTGAGGTTTGTGACGCCGACCTTGCTCCAGGTGCTTTCTCTCCTGAATCCGGTCCTGGGATTGCTGCTGGCAGCCTGGAGTTTGATGTTCCTTCTGCGCATCGTGCTCACCTGGTATCCCCAGGTGGATCTGAGCTCCGCCCCCTGGGCAGTGATCGCCTCACCAACGGAACCCGTGCTTGCGCTCACACGTCGCCTGGTGTCCCCCATCGGTGGGGTTGATGTGACCCCCGTGATCTGGGTGGGAATCGTGAGTCTGGTTCGTGAGCTGCTGGTCGGTCAGCAGGGGCTGTTCACGATGGTGTTGCTGCGTGCACAGGCGATCGCTTGAACTGCACTCCACGTGGTGTGTTCAGAGCATCTCCTGTTCCACGAATTTGGTGTGGATGTCACCCTGCAGAAACTCGGGCCGTTCCAGCATGCGCAGATGAAAATCCACCGTGGTGGGAATGCCGGTGATGGCACATTCGTTCAAGGCCCTGCGCATACGGCTGATAGCGGCTTCCCGATCAGGTGCCCACACAATCAACTTTCCGATCAGTGAGTCGTAGAAAGGAGGAATGTCGTAGCCGGTGTACACATGGCTGTCGACGCGCACACCCGGGCCTCCTGGAGGGAGCCATCCGGTGATTCGCCCAGGAGCCGGCCGGAAGTTATGGGTTGCATCCTCGGCGTTGATCCGACACTCGATGGCGTGACCGCGCAGTTCGATCTGGTCCTGAGACACGCTGATGGGTTCACCCCCAGCGATGCGCAGCTGTTCCGCGATCAGGTCGATGCCTGTGACCATCTCAGTAACGGGATGTTCCACCTGAATGCGGGTGTTCATCTCCATGAAATAGAACCCGCCGTTGCGATCCAGCAGGAATTCAACGGTGCCCGCACCCTCGTAGTTGATGCTGCGTGCTGCAGCGACGGCGGCTTCGCCCATGCGTAAGCGCAGGTTCTGGTCCAGGGCTGGGCTGGGTGCTTCCTCCAGCAGTTTCTGATGCCGTCGCTGAATCGAGCAGTCGCGTTCACCGAGATGCACCACATGTCCGTGGCGGTCGGCGAGTACCTGAACTTCAACGTGGCGGGGTCTGTCGATGAATTTCTCCATGTAGAGCCCCGGGTTGCCGAACGCCGCCTCCGCCTCTCCCTGAGCTGCCTTAAACAAATTCTCCAGTTGATCCGGGGATTGCACGAGACGCATGCCACGGCCGCCACCGCCAGCTGTGGCCTTGATCATCACGGGGTATCCCATGGCCATGGCCAGGTCGGCTGCTTCGTCCGGCCCTGACAAGAGGCCCTCACTGCCCGGCACGGTCGGAACCCCCACGTTCTGCATGGTGGTTTTGGCCGTGGACTTATCCCCCATGGAGCGGATCGCGTGGGGGGACGGGCCTACAAAGGTGATGCCGTGATCCCTGCAGATCTCGGCAAAACGATCATTCTCAGCAAGAAAGCCGTAGCCGGGGTGAATGGCATCGGCCCCTCGCGATGTGGCCGCAGCAAGAATGTTGGGAATATCCAGGTAGCTGCGGTTGCTGGGACCTTCGCCCACGCACACTGCTTCGTCTGCCAGCTGCACGTGCAGAGCATTGCGATCCACGGTGCTGTAAACAGCGACCGTGGCGATCCCCATCTCGCGGCAACTTCTCAGGATCCGCAGAGCGATTTCGCCGCGGTTGGCGATCAGCACCTTGCCGATGGACATCCCGCAGTTACCAAGCCAGGGCGGATCGTATCAGCGTCTGTTCTGCAGGTCTTTTTTTCAGCCGGCCTGACATGGGCTTCTGGAATGGCCTGAACCATGAGCCGGTATGATCGATCCTCGACAAGGCCCGAGCGGCTGAGTCGACCACGCGGATGTGGTGGAATTGGTAGACACGCACGTTTGAGGGGCGTGTGGCTTCGGCCTTGCGAGTTCAAGTCTCGCCATCCGCACTTCTTTTCCCCTGATCTGTCGCGCGTGACGACGAGACCTACAGATCAGGCACTCTCCATCGTTTTTGTTTCGAACGGACCTGGAGAGCTCGCAACATGGGTTCGTCCTCTGGCAGAGCAGCTGCATCGCCGCCTCTTGATGAGGCCAAGGGCCCCTGGATCACCGGTCAGTCTCCGTCTGGTCTTGGTTCCCTGCCCGAATGCCACCGGTACGGAGGCTGAGGCGGCTGCGCGGTGGGGCCAGTTCGATCGCATTATTCCGGCGGGACGCTTCTGGACACTGTTGCTGAATCCCATCCGCTACGGACCCTGGCCATCGCGAGGTGTGGTGGTGTTTCTGGGTGGCGACCAGTTTTGGACCGTGTTGCTTTCGGCCCGTCTCGGGTATCGCCACATCACGTATGCCGAATGGGTGGCACGCTGGCCCCGCTGGAACGACCGGATCGCTGCGATGGCTCCAGCGGTGCTTGAACAGCTGCCCAGGCGCTTTCGTCCTCGCTGCCGTGTCGTCGGGGACTTGATGGCGGATCTCACTGATGACGCCAAAGGCAGAGACCCATTGCCTGAAGGGCTCTGGGTGGCGCTGATGCCTGGTTCAAAGCCCGCCAAGTTGCGGGTGGGCATGCCGTTTCTGGTGGAGACCGCTGATCGTCTTGCGACCCAGCAGCCCGACTGCCAATTCCTGTTGCCGGTGGCTCCCACCACCAGTCCAGAGGAGCTTCTGCGCTTCTCCAGCGCAACCAATCCAATTGCCTCCAGCTACCGCGGTGGCATCCGCTCCTTGCTGCCTGCTGACGATGACTGGCCATGGCGTCGCCTGCTGACCCATGCCGGCACGGTGATCCATCTGCAGGAAGATCCGCCTGCCCATGGCGCGCTTAGCCAGTGTGCGCTTGCTCTCACCACCGTTGGAGCGAATACCGCTGAGCTCGGTGCTCTTGGGGTGCCGATGATTGTGCTTGTGCCAACGCAACATCTTGGGGTGATGCAGGCCTGGGATGGCTGGCTTGGTCTGCTTGCCCGACTTCCAGTTCTGCGACGGCTCATCGGACTTCTCCTCAGCGCCTGGCGCATGCGAAACCATGGCCTACTGGCTTGGCCGAACATCGCTGCCGGACGGATGGTGGTTCCCGAGCGTGTCGGGCCGATCACGCCTGAGGACATCGCCGGGGAAGCTCTCGAATGGCTTCAGGCACCTGAACGTCTGGATGGCCAACGCGAGGATTTGCGCAGACTGCGCGGACAGCCCGGTGCTGTGGCAGCTCTGGCTGAGGAAGTGCGGGAGCTGCTTCCGCTTGCTCTTTCCGATTAGGGTCCGCCCCACCTGCTGCAAATTGATGTCCAGCTCTCTCCCCGCCGAAGGCGATCGCGTGGAGCGTTCTCCGGACGAATGGAAACAGCAGCTCACCCCCGAGCAGTTCCAAGTTGCCCGGCAGGGGGGGACTGAACGCGCCTTCACCGGGGCCTATTGGAATCACAAGGACGACGGCACCTATCACTGCATCTGCTGTGATGCGCCACTGTTCAGTTCGAGCACCAAATTCGAGTCCGGGACAGGCTGGCCCAGTTTCTGGGATGGGGTGAGCTCAGGTGCGATTCGCACCAAGGAGGACCGCACCCATGGCATGGTGCGCACTGAAATTCTCTGTGCCCGATGTGATGCCCATCTGGGCCATGTCTTCCCTGATGGTCCGACGCCTACAGGGCAGCGTTACTGCGTGAACAGCGCGTCACTCCAGTTCAAGGGTTAGGACAATCGCTATCGATGGATCTACCAGGGATCATCCATCGGTTCCCTGGGGGCGCTGGATTGAGGTTCATCATCCAAGGGCTCCACATCCAAAGGTTCACCCGGTCGCTCGATCGGTCGTCGCGATGCCGGCCGCGGCCGCTGATCGCTGCGTGGTTGAGGTGGGACCTCGTCGTAGCGAGGAGGCTCGGAGTCGAAGTCTCGGGACTGATAGCTCTCACGAGGCTGGTAGCTCTCCTGAGGTTGATAGCGCTCAGGGTCTTCCTCGAGTGGCAGTTCATCGAGGTAGCGCCTGCGGCGGACCTCGTCCTGGCGGGGCTGCTCCAGTTCCACGTACTCGAGCTCGTCCTGATCCACGTCAAACCTCTGGGAGGAGGAGGCTCCCAGCTGCCTTGGAGTGTCTTCGGCGCTCTGACCAGAGCTCAACTGATTCTCCACAGGCACCACGTTCACCCTGTAGCGATCCCGCTCCTGTTCTTCCCAGCTGGGGCCACCAACGCCCAGCTTTTCGAGAAAGCCGCTGTTGAGTTGTTTGAGTTTTTCCTCAGCTCCCTCATAAACAATGATCCGGTCAGCCCCGCTGCTCACGATTTCGTCGACGGGGATTTCCCAGGTGCTCAGCACCCCTTCACCCAGCAGGGGGACGCCCACGGCCCCCATCACAAGCGTGGTGAGTTCTCCGGTTTCGATGTCGAAGGAGAAACCGAGCACCCTGCCGAGCTGCTGGCCCGATTCGGTGATCACCTGGCAGTTGATCACCCGGCTGTAGCGCTCGGGTGAAAAGGCTTCACTCAGGGAATCGGCTGAATCCACGAGGATCACGTCGCCCACCTGACGGATGCGATCCAGGGGCATCCAGCGAGGGAGCCCCGGCAGGAATCGGGTGAGGGGGTTATCACGCAGACCGAGGGCGACGACCTCGCGGCCGTCAATGTCCACGATCACCTCACCCACCACACCGAGGCGGCGCCCGGTATCGCGGGTGATCACCTGGGTGCCCATGAGCTCAGACCTCAGCCAGAGGCGATCACTGGGCACGTTGGCCAGTGGATCATTGGAAGACGACGACAAACTCAACCGCAGGCCTCAGCCGGAGGGATTTGCGTCATTTTGACGCAAGGAGTCGACGCCGGCCCGTCAGGCTGCATCCGGGAGGCCAACCACTTGGGTGTGGGCGCCTCGTGCCTGGGTCACACCGATGGTTCTGGTCGAGGCACCGATCATCGGTCGACGGTGACTGACCACGAGGAACTGGGCCTGCTCGGCCTGCCGGGCGATCAGCGCCGCCAGGCGCTCCACATTCACGCCGTCCAAGAAACTGTCCACCTCATCGAGGGCGTAGAACGGCGATGGTCTGAAGCGCTGCAGCGCGAACAGGAAGCTGAGGGCGGTGAGGGATTTCTCACCGCCCGACATGGCAGCGAGGCGACGCACCGCCTTGCCCTTGGGATGCGCGACCAAGGTCAAGCCACCTTCAAGGGGGTCTTCGGGATTGTCCAGCTGCAACTTGCCGTCGCCATCGGACAGGCTCGCGAAAATCTCGCGGAAGTGTCCATCGACCGCTTCGAAAGCCTCCATGAAGGCTTCTTGGCGGAGCGTGGCAACGGTTTCGATCCGCAGCAGCAGTTCTTCTCGTTCCTGACTGAGCAACTCCAGGCGTTCGCCAAGATCTCCGAGGCGCTGCTCAAGTTCTTGCAGTTCTTCCAGAGCCAACATGTTCACTGGCTCTAAAGCTTCCATGCGCCGTTGAAGCTGTTGCAGCTGCTCTTGCAGCGCCTCGAGGCCACCGTCACGGACGGCGTCACTGATCTCCGGCAGTGGATCGGGGAGGGAGGATTTGAGTTCGTCCAGCCGCATGCTGCCACTGCGCAGCTGTTCCTCCAATCCAATGCGTTCCTCGCGCAACCGCTCCAGTTCCCAGCGGGCCTGCTGCAGCCCTTGACGTTGTTCCGCAACGGAGGCTTCCGCCTCATCGCGGGCACGACGTTCCTCTCCGAAGCGTGTCTGCAGATCCTGTTGCTGGGCGTTGAGGGCATCGCGACGTCTGTTCAGATCCTGGTGCTGCTGCCGCCAACGTCCGTGAGTCTCAGCGAGGGTCTGGACTGCTTCTTTGAGGGACTGTTCGTCCCGTTCGAGTCCTTGCAGCTGATCGGCCAGGCGTTGGGCCGTCATCTGGCGGTCACGGTCCTGCTGCAGCAGGGTGTCGCGTTGACGGCGGGCTGTCTCAAGGGCTGCATCGGCCTGTTCCAGGCTCTTTTGGAGAGCTTGCCAGCGCTCGGTATCGGCATTCGCTTCTCCCTTGCTCTCCTGCTGATCGAGTTGCTGGAGATCGCTCTGCAGGGGGCTGAGTGCTGTTTCGATCTCCTGGAGACGATGGCGGTCCTGGGCACCGGTTTCCTGCAGCTCCTGCAGCCTGCGTTGATGGTGCTGCAGGCGTTCCAGTAGAGGGCCGTGGGAACGGCGTGCTGCCTGGCGTTCCGCCTCCAGGGCTGCCTGGCGTTGCTCGAGCTGGCGCAACCCCGGGCGTTGCTCCTCAAGCTGTGCTGTTAGGCGGTGTTCTTCTCGGCAGCAGGCGGCGAGGGTCTCTCCCAGTTCCAGCAGTCGTTGCCGCAGGGGAGCGGCCTCATCCCCTTCGCTGCTCACACCGAAGCTGAGTCCGCCGCTCCGCTGACTCAGGCTGCCTCCGGTCATGGCGCCGCTTTTTTCCAGCAGCTCACCATCGAGGGTGACGGCACGGGAGCGGCCCAGCACGCGTCGGGCACTGCCCAGGTCTGTGAAGACTTGGGTGTCACCGAACACGTAGGCGAACACCTCTCCATAGATCGGTTCGTATCGAATCAGGTCGACGGCCCTGCCGATCAGGCCATCCGCGTTGTCACCGTCTGGCCTGCGCCCACGGGCCATGGCTGCGCCTCCGCCACTGCCGGGAGCGCGGATCTTGTTGAGAGGCAGAAAGGTGAGACGTCCGGCCCTGCGGCTCTTCAGGAGATCAATGGCCCGTGCGGCGATGCGGTCGTCGTCGACCACCACCTGGCCCATACGGGCGCCGGCCGCCACTTCGAGCGCCATGCGGTGGCGGTCCTCCACTTCCCCAAGCTGTGCAACCGGTCCATGGATACCCTCCAGGCCGGACTCGAGCAGAAGGCGCAGGGCTCCGGTGCCGCGGCTTTCCTGAAGAGCTTCGCGCCGGCTGTCCTGGCGTGCGATCTCCCGTTCCAGTCGTGTCTGCTCCTGCTCAAGCCGGGCGCGGGTGCGCTGCTGAATCGCCACAGAGTCCGCCAGCTGTTGCAGCTGTTCCTGTCCGCTGCGGATCGCGTTGAGCAGGGTCTGCCACTCCTGCTCCAGTTGCTCCTGCAGCGTCTGAACCCTGCGGTCTTCTCCGCCGTCCTGGTCCCGTTCCAGCTCTAGGTCGTGCCTGCGCTTGTCGCTCTGGCGCAGCCGCTCCATCAGTTGCTGACGCTCTTCCTGCAGAGGCGCCAGGGAGGCCTGCAGCTGCTGCCGGCGGCGGCTGCGCTCACGCTGCTCCTCAATCCAGGTGCTCGAACGGCCGGCCACTTCCCCTAGCCGACGGCGCGAGAGCTCCACAGCTCCTTCCGCCCTGCGGCAGTCCTCATCCGCACGTTCGAGCGCTGCCGGGTCGGCGCTGAGCCGCAGGGATTCGGATTCCGATTGAATCTGCCCCCTGCGCCCCTGCAGGTCATGGCGCAGGGCCTGCAGCCGTTCGCCTTCCTGCTGGTGCTGCGCTGCCTGTCTTTCGAGTTCGCGGCTCTGAGGATCGAGTCCGGCCAGCTCCGCCTGCACTCCCAGCAACTTGTCTTCGCCAAGGGCCTTGACGTTGTCCTGCAGTGTTTTCAGCTTGGCGGCCGCCTCTTGAAGTGTGGTCTCCCGTTCTTCGATGGAACGGGAGTCGCGGGCGTCCTGATCACCCAGCTGCTGGTGCCGCTGTTGAAGGCGGTGGCATTCGGCTTGGGCTGCGTCGTAGGCCAGGACTAGTTCCTGTCGGCGACCCAGCTGGAGCTGTTCCCGCAGCTCCTGATAGGCCCTGGCCTTGGCGCAATCTTTTTCGAGCCGCGCTCGCGTGGCCAGAAGTTCCTGCTCAACGATGCGGCAACGTTCCTGCCGTTCCTGCACGTCGTCTAGTTTTCTGCGGCTCTGTTCGATGCGGGTGTCGAATAGAGCCACTCCGGCCAGTTCATCAATGAGGCCGCGACGGTCACGGTTGCTCATCGAGACGATTCGGGTCACGTCCCCTTGCATCACCACATTGCTTCCTTCGGGATCGATCCGAAGCCGTCGGAGCTGGGTCTGAAGCTGTTGCAGATTGCAAGGGATCCCGTCGGCGCTGTAACTGCTGTTGTAGGAGCCGCCAGGCATCACCCGTAATTTGCGGGTCACTGTCCATTCGGTCTGATCGGACCGGATCCAGGGTCCCTCTGCCGGAGCTTCGATGCCTTCCTCAGCTGCATCCGGTTGCCAATCGGAGAGATCGAACCGCACGCTCACGGTGGTTTCAGCTGATTTGCCTGCCTTGAGAACCCCGCTGTTCACCAGGTCCGGCAAACGATCAGCCCGCATGCCTCGGCTATTGGCGAGACCGAGGCAGAAGAGCACGCCATCGAGAATATTGCTCTTGCCCGATCCATTAGGCCCGGTCACGACAGTGAAACCGGGCTCCAGGGGGATGCTCATCGCCCCCCCGAAGGACTTGAAGTGCGTCAGCCCTACCTGATTGATATGTACCAACAGGTGCCACAGCTGTCAGCGTGCTGAAACTAGCGAAATACCTGAAAAGCTCAAGCGTCCTGTTCAGGTTTGTGACCTTGAGAACTGGCTGAACCGGCAAAGCCCTTCGCTCAGCGATACATAAACGGGTTCAGGCATGCCGATTCCGGCCATGCCGGTCAGCTCCAGGTTCACCGGCTGATCGGCCGCGGCTGGAAGGTTGCCGCGATAGGTACCCGCCACCACTCGTCGCGCCCAGCCTCGACCTCCGGAGACTGCAGCGGCTTGCCGGTCGAGCCACACCAGTCGGTGGGGGGGGAGCGGAGTTGCGCTCTGCGCAGGTCCGTTGAGGACGGGAATGGCGTCGAGCCGCCAGCTGCGGCAACTGTCACCGTCTTCAAGCAGCAGGTCGAGATGGCAGCCCCGAGGATCGTCTGGAGCACCGAAATGCTCAAGCAGCACGTAACGGTGTGGATCGGCGAGCATGGGTTTCCTGCGCAGGTCACCACCCCTAACCTGACGGTGTCTACAAGGATCGCCTTGGATTCAGCTCCATCCCCTGCCGAGTCGACTGCGGAACCTCAGGATCTGGCGACTCGATTTCGAGACCGCTTTGAGACGCTTCTCCCTGAGATCAAGCGCCGCTGGCCGGAGGTGACACATCAGGCGCTGGAAGCCACCCGCGGAAGTCTTGATGATGTGGTGCATCTGATCTCCACCCAATCCGACCGCGCGTCTTCATCGGTGCAGCACCAGCTCGAGGAACTGCTGCATCAAGCTGGTGATCGAACGCGCAATCTTGTGGACAGCCTCGAGCCTCTTGAGGAACAGCTCGAGCAGTTGCTGGATGAACTGAACCGCACCCTGCGCCCGAAAATTGAGAAGCCCCTGCGGGAGCGCCCCCTGCTTTCTGTGGCTGTGGCTGCGGGTGTGGGGGTGTTGGTCGGAGCCTTTCTTACCAGCGGCCGGCGCTCCTCATGAGTGAACTGCCCCGGTCGCAGGAGCCTCGTCCTCGCGGGCTCGGCGCGGCCGCCAGGGTGACGGCCCTGGCGGGTTCGGTGATGGATCTTCACGTGCGCATTGCACTCCAGGAGGTTGATCGCGAAAAGCGACGCCTGATCAGTGGTGGAGTGTTCCTGGCGATGGGCGGAACCTTGATGCTTCTGGCACTGGTGGCCGCAGAAGCGGCGTTGCTGGTTTGGGTGCTGGAGGCCTGGGACTGGTCCCTGCTTCAGGCGTTGCTCGGTTTGGCTGTGCTCAACCTGGTGGTGGCTGGGATCAGCCTGCGCGTGGGCGGGCAACTGGCCAAGGGGCCTTACCTGCCCCAGACCCTTGAGGGACTGTCGCGCACGACCCGCGCTGTTCTCGGCCGCTGAGCTTCAGCGCACGTCGTAGTGCAACCAGCGGCAGTCGATGCCGCCATTGCTGATCGGAATCCTGCGGGTGGCCTTCATGCGAAGGGCTCCCGTGAGCTGGGGGTTGCCGCTGAGCACCCACAGCGCCCAGCCCGATGCCTGCTCTTTGGCGTAGCGGCCCAGATCGGAGTAAAGACTCTCCAGATCGCTTCCCGCACCAATGCGTTCGCCGTAGGGCGGATTGCACACCAGCGTTCCAGGTCCCTGCGGCAGGGCGAAGTTGTGGAACGAGCCTGTCTGGATCTCCACCACGTTCTCCAGGCCTGCGGCCTGAACGTTGGCTCTGGCTTGATCGGCGATGCTGGGATCGGCTTCAAACCCCTGAATCAGGGGAAGGTCCCGCTGCCTGCATGCCCGGCCCTGAGCGCGTTGTCTCTCGGCGTCCCATTGCTCCAGGTTGAAGTCGGCCCAGCTTTCGAGAGCGAAGAAACGATCGAGTCCTGGTGCGAGCTGCAGAGCCATGGCGGCTGCTTCGATCAGAAGGGTTCCGGAACCGCAGAGAGGATCCACCAGCGGGCCTGTGCCATCCCAGCCGGAGAGCCGGATCAGCCCTGCAGCCAGGTTTTCCTTTAATGGCGCTGCTCCCATGGCTGCGCGATAGCCGCGCCGGTGCAGGCTGCCACCGGAGCCATCGAGGCTGAGCGTGGCCTCGCCGCGGTGGAGATGCAGATGCAGGCTTAGATCCGGCTCTTCAAGGTCGATGGACGAGCGTTTGCCCCAGAGGTCTCGTTGCCGGTCGATCACTGCGTTCTTCACCTGCAGGGCCGTGAAATGGCTGTGGTTCAGTCCAGGGGCGGTGCCGGTCACGTCCACTCGGAACGTCATCGAGGGATGCAACCATCGCTCCCAGTCGAGGGCTTGTTGGATGCCGTCGTAGAGATCATCACGCTCTCTGCAGGGGAAGTGGCTCATTTCGCGGAGCAGCCGAAACGGCAGTCGCGCTTGGAGATGCAGTCTGTAGAGGCAGGCCATGTCGGCTGCAAAAGAAGCGGCACGGCGGAGAGGCTTCACCTCCTTGGCTCCAAGAGCGTCTAGTTCTGCAGCTCCGATGTCTTCCAGCCCCTGGGGGAGGACAGCAATGCACGAGACCCGATTGACTGAATGGCGGTGTTCCCTCCCCACGCTGCTGTGCTCCACGTCACCACTGCTGTCAGAATGGCAAGGTCCGGTTTCGACCGGACTAGGTGATCCACACCAGTGTTTCGGACAGCGGTTCGATTCCGCTCAGCTCCATTCCCCCTTCCCGGGGCTGCAATGGTTTCGACGGGGCATGAGGAGGGTGACTGAAGCCTGCTCGGTGAGAGCAAACACGTAACTGCGAACAACATCGTTCGTTTCTCCCGTCAAGCAGCCCCTGTTGCTGCCTGACCCTTAGGGGAGATGGGGTGAAGTCAGCCTTATCACCCAATTGACTCACGGGGGCTGGAAGGCCCCCTCAACCATTCCAGCGCAGGCGATCTCAATGGTCGCCTTTTTAGTGATCAAATGTCTGTGGGCATCCCTGTGGGCATCCGGTTCTGTTGCCCACGCCGTAGGCATCCAGTCGCGTGGTGGCCGCCTTGAAAAGCCTGCTGAGATAACAAAGCTTTTATGATTAATTAATCCGTTAATCCCCCAAATATTTAGCCCAAAACCAAGTATTTCCTGAAATCTCTGAGAAAACTGAAGTCGAGCAAAGCACATATTAAAAACTAAATTGCAGGAAAAAATGCTTGGTCAGAAAAACTTCGAATCGCTACCCACCGGCTGATATAGTTAAAATACCCTTGCAATAATAAATGAAAATGAAAGCAGTATTACTTAACAGCCAAGGCCAAGTTCTTAGCGACCTCAATACAAACTTGCTGTTTAGGCACAACAAGAACAATCCCTGCAGTCTCCTCACGGCCTTGCAAAGCAAGCTCCTGCAAGAATCAACTAAGATAATTGTACTTAAATATGGTTTTTTAGTAATATCAGAATCAACCAAAAATAACTGCTTTTGGATGACTCATAATTGTGGACTTTTTTCATGCTTAACAACTTTGGCTTGGAGCATCCTTGAACTTCAGGAGGCAAAATATAGAATTACAGAGATAAATAATTCACTGTCGATGAGTCATTTCAAAAATTCTCAATATTGCAATTCTTACAACCGCCTCTACGAGGCCATCGAAAGGGACAGCACTCCATTGGTGCCAAAAACACGACTAAAACTTAGTACACCATACTTCAATCACCATGGAAACTACAGCGAAATAATCAACAACTTACTTGGGCGTGAATGGATTAAAAATATGATCGAATCATACATGAAGCCAACGGCAAGGATCAAAAATAAAATTGAATTTTTATCGCAAAAGTATGAGCTAATCGAAAAAAATGCGTTATTTGTGTGCTATCGAGGCACGGACAAGTATAAAGAAGTTTCGCCTGCTCCAATCGAGCATTATTTCAATGAATCAGATAAGTTTTTCGATAATCACCCAAAAGGGCGCGTTATCATTCAAACAGATCAAGAACAAGTAAGGCAAGAATTTGCGCAGAGATACGATAGAAAGTGTTGCCACTTCGAAGAGCTTCCTGCCACTTTCGGGACAACGGTAATGCATTGCGCCGGAATGCCAAGACAACACAGACAAGAATGGTGCGAGTATCTAATTGCAGCCGTAATCGCGGCAAGTAAATGCACGGCTGTAGTCACACATACAGGCAATGTCGGCTTTCATGTTGCTATGCATGCATTGATTGCGGGCAAAGCAGTTACTCAAATGGACTTATTTAGTAATCAAGCTTACTGGCAATAAATTAGCCCTTCATCAAGCCAAGCAGCCTGCAGGCGACAACTCTTATCCTCCTGGCTATAGCTCAAAGAAGAAGGAGGGAGGTCTCGGGAATGACGCTAACAATGATCAGGCGAAAGAAATACTGCTCTTAAGAAAAATATTACTGGAAAACTAAATAAAAACCAAACAGATAATTATTTGAATGTGCTGCCATACAAACTTGAAAAATCGACAACCGCACAGTGATCACCGGATCCTTCAACTGGAGCCCGAGTGCTGCGCATCAGAACGATGAAACCCTGTTGGTGATTCACTCGCTCCAGCTGGCAGCGCATTTCACCCGTGAGATCGATCGGATGTGGAGAGGCGTGGAACTGGGAATTACACCATGGATGCGCCGCAAGCTGGAACGGCAACGGATCAAGTGCGTTAGTGGTGAGCAGCGGCCTTAACGGTCACGTCAATAAGACAGTGATCACTGACAGCTTCAATTGGCCAACTCCATCTCCATTTCATCCAGCACCATTGCCTGAAGAATCAACTTGCTTCCCCACGTCATATGGGCCAACAGCAATCTCAACGTCGTTGCCACCATCTCGGGTTCACCGCCAGCCATCAGCTCAAGCCAAGGCCCTTCAAGCTGTTCGAGATAGCTGAGTTGCCCTAGGCAGAACGCTTCCATGCAAGACATCTGATCAATAGTCATGAGCGTTGAGCACGTTCTCTCAGTTTGTCGAGAGTGAAACCAGAACACTCATGAGCGGGGAACACTTCCGGTAGTCACGTCTGAACCATGACCTGCGACACGCAGATGACCCTTGCGCTGCTTCAGGAACTGCTCCTGGCGCTTCGTGCCAACGATCCTGATGACTTCAAGGCATGACTGTCTCTTGGCATCGAACGGCTTGGAAAGCCTGCTGTTATTGAGCTGCTGCTGGACTGGATGAACCCAATCCTCACGACAGAGGAAGCGGACAGGTTGGTCGGTTGGCACCTGGGGGTGAGTCTCTAGCTCGACTGGGGGATAGAGACCCCTGAAATCGGGAAAATAAATAGCTCAGTTGGGGGATGTGATTCCCTGCTGGAACGGCGATGGTGTGTTTACGGGGCCAGAGCCTCACATGTCGAGATAGTTCATGGCAACCAGAAAGACGAAATTAACTCTTCCAGAAGTCCAGCAGCTGATTCAGGATCTACTGGATTACTCGAATTCACCAAGTGTTGATGATCTTTTGGTGTTCGCGGAGACGATCAACCTGGGGCCTTTTAAGACGCCTAAGCAAGCAAAGCCAAAAGGCCTCACTGCAACAGTAATGAGAAAAGCTGTGCTTAATAAATTCGAATGCAAGACAGTAGCCGACTTGCGTAAACATAAGACATTCGCAATGGCTTTTACTGGAGACAAAGTTGGGTTGAAGACGACCGAAGACTGGAGAAAGCAATATCGAAAATGGATTGCAGTTCCTGAAGATGAAAGGTACCAAAAGGGACCTACCTGCATCAATGGAATAGATGTCCTTGAGAACTTCAGGCCGTGGCATGTTTTTGGTCTGAACTCGTCCACAGCGTCCACGGACGACATCAAGGAGTCCTATAGGCAGCTTGTGAAGACACATCACCCCGATATGGGAGGGGATGCACGAGTTTTCGAGCGTCTTCAAAAGATGCGCGACTCACTAATCGCATTGATGAATTGATTCAGGAATAGAGCTATGAGGGAACTTCTAACTGACAGGGAATCCGCCAAAATCCTTGGCATCAAAATTAATCAGCTTTATGCCACCGTCGATTTCTTCGAAAAGTATGATGACGATCCCTGGGATCTAGTCGAAGGCGAGCATTTTGAGTTCGTTCAAAGTACAGGTGACTATCAAGAACGACGTTTTACTGAAGAAGGCGTTGAGGCGATTGCCAAGTACCTGGAAGGGGATAGGGAAGGTGTCATTGCCAGGGTTGTGGAGATGTTTACTCACCGCAAACGCAAGCGTAAGCAGTTGCTTGTTTCGCGAAGAATCACGCAAGAGTTGATTGAAGCCAATGGCATAGTTCATGCCTCTGGAGAGTTGTTATTCGTTGATAGGTGTACTTCTATTAAAGTGCTTCAAACCAATGGACTTGGAATTAACAATGCTATTGATCGGCTTGTGAAATCAGATTCCCTGGATGGCCAGGAAGGTCTTGAGATTGAAATGCATTTTGTACTTGATGCGAGCGGCGAAAAAGCATGGAGCCAAAAAGGTCTCGCAAGTATTGCCATGGACATGAAAGTAAATTCTTCAATTACAAAGTCCAGGCGTGCTTGGGTCTCAGCCGTAGGGGATGTTGTTGAGGATTGTTTTAAAAAAGAGCTGAAAAGACTGTCTAGTGCCGATTTGAGAATTACTAAAGCGATTAAGCATGCAAAGCGAGCTTCCAGGGATACCTGCCAGGTTACGGGCTCTCGCAAAGCACGAGGAAAGCAGCTAACCCTTGATGGACATCATTTGTTCAATAAGTGCAGCAGGCCAGATCTTGCTGACCTTCATGAAAACATCTTGATTCTCGAAAGCAGTATCCATGCTGACTTCCATAGCTGGCAAAGCAGAAGAGGTGCAAAGTGTGAGCCCAAGGACTTTCTGGAATATCTTGCCACTGCCAGATTTGATCTGATTGATCCAAGTAATTCTGCTGCAGCTGCAAGGCATGACTCCTTGACAGAGCGATTGGTCATTCTGCAGAAAAATTATGAGGGCAATAGGTTGAGATATGCCTGAATGCAGAAGACGGGTACTTCGCGTCACTGGCTGCTGAACTGCTTCAACCGCCCTCCATCAGCCTTGTGAGCTGCGCCTGAAGCTTCAGAGCTCCAATGGCATTGCTGTGTTGCTTGCTTCGGATGCTGGCTTCGATGATTTCGTCCAGCAGGGCTAGACGCGTTCCGAGGAAGTCAGAGCGTTCGACTGAATAGTCAGCCTTGATGATCTCTCGGGCACGTTGCAGGTACGTCTCGGCTTGTCGCTTCTGTACCCCCCATTCCTGCGTGCAGAATCGCAGGATGTAGCTGGATGTTTTCGCCGACGACAACAGTTTGACGACGGCATGAATCCGCCGATCAATTTCTGCAGCATCGCTCTTCTTACCCATGCCCCAATTATGGCTGTCCTTCGTGGGTGAAATCGCTGCGTTTGCAGCCAACAATCTTATCGGTAGGAGTGCGAATGACCATGAGGTCTTTGTCGCGAGTTTCGCCTGCGATTTTCCCGATTAGGTATGCCCCGTTAGTGGCTGAGAAGTAGACGGGGATGGGCTGCTGGGCTTCGATAAATGACTTACTGGAGGTTGCCCAGGTTGCATCGCTGAAAGCGTCTGCAGGGTGCTGGGGTGACAGTGGTGAGGGTTCAGGGGGGTAAAGAGTTTCTATTGGAGAGATAGGGCTCTCTTCCTTCCTTTTATCTATTTTTTCTAATCTTTCTAAATTCAAAGAAGAACTGTCACCCCTATCACCCCTTTGCTCAGAATCCTGTCCCTCAGGTTGATTTGTGGGGTGAGGGTTGGGTTGAGGGTTGTCCGAAAGGTGAGGGATAACTGTCACCACGCCGAAATAAGCACCAAGCGGGAAGTCCTGCATGGGGGTGACGGTATAGACCTTTCGGCCCTTAGAAACGCGAACTGCCACCCCTTTTGCATCAACTCCCACCCCAACCCTCACCTTCTTGATGAGGCCGCCAAAGCGGGTTTCACTGCCGCTTTCGTGTCGGACTTGGGCGCACCAATCACACCATTGCTTGAACAGATCTCGGCCTTGGATGCGGTCGATTCCCTCGGGGTAGGTCTCCAACAGGAACCGCACCACAGGGTCACGTTCCAGGGCGTGTTCGATGGATGCATCCGCACTGGATTGAACGGTGCCGGAGTTGGCCAATGCCGCCGTCATCTCGTCGGTGGTCATGGCGAAGACCCAGGCAAAGATGCCCGCGGCTTCCTCGACGATCTTGCGTTTCAGCAGTGGATCGCGCTTTGAAGGTTCAACGTCGAACGGGATGGTGATGATGCGGCGTCCCATGCCCTCCACACCGCCACCAGAGGCCCCAGGGGAGTCGTTGAAGAACCGCCAGACGACAACGCCAAGGCGCTGCGGGTGGGTGTCCTTGTAGAGCAGCTTGACCTCGACGGGTTCATTGCTGACCACAGCGTTGAAGGTGCCAGCGCTGGAGATGCGGCCATCGGAATCAGGGTCCATGGCCACCCGTTTGCCAATTAACCCCGCCAGGGAATTGGGGTTAGTGAAGGTGCTGGATTTGATGAGGCCTCTCCCGTGGTCACCACCCACCAGAGCGGTCAACGCTTCGGAGAGGGTGCCTTTGCCGCGGCCCTTCCGACCGGTGACATCAAAGGACCGTTCAATAGGGAATGCCTGGCTGGTGTCCTTTGGCGCGATGGCCCACCGGAAACCGCCACGAACCAAATTGATCAGGCCATCGTCATTGGCGCAGGCTTCCCTCAGGAACCGGTGAAAGTTCGGGCACTTGGCTTCGGGTTCGTAGTTGTAATCCAGGCAGAAGGTGAGGAAGTCTTCCCGCCGGTGCCCAGGGGTGAATTGACCCGTGCGCCAGTTGAGGGTGCCGTTAGCGAAGCCGATGAGGTCAACTGAATCCCAGGGCGCATCAGTTGATAAGCGGGCCAGCAATTCACTGGTGATGCTGTTGATGGCGCTGGTGCTGCGCTTCACCCAGCCGCAGTGATCCATCCACAGATGCAATGGCGTCAGCAGTGCGCTGGAGTCGCTGCGATCAGGGCAACGCTGCCAATGGCGACCATTCCAGCGATATAGGCCAACACCCTTCCGCTTGGCGAAGTTGTCCTTGAAAACGGTCCAGGCGATTAGGGCCTTGTCGTGCGATTCCTTGGGCTCAACAGTCCAAATGAATTGATGGTCGCCGTCCTTGTCGATTTCGGTGGCCGGACGGGCCAGTTCACGCAGCACCCGATAGGCCTGAGCACCGTGGCGAACGATGAAGTCATCAACGCCGTTTTTGCGACCATCCAGCTCGGGCGGGATGAAGGTGACAAGGACGCGGCCTTCGTGGTGATCAGCAAGGTGCTTCGAGAACGCCGCCATGGCGCCCTGGACTTCGACCTTGTGAACGATGTCCGAGTCAAAGGCGATCCGATGGGTGCGCTTCCGCAATTCGAGGGCATCGAATTCAGGTAGCGGCTGGCTGCGGCCGGTGCGCTTGTCGCGCCATGAATCCACCCCTGACAGACCGATGGTGGGGAAGTCGTGGTGATTGGCGCAATCAGCCTTTTTCTCGCCTTCGGTCCAGTCCAGGTCCTTGCCTGGTTTCAATGCTGCTTTGGGCAGCAGGGGGGAGAGATAAGGCCGACAGCCAGCTTCGCCTGCGGTCAGGTATTTGGCGGTCTTCCCGTCCTTGGTTGGCACCGGTGTGACCGGCTTCAACCGATAGAAGGTCTTGCCGTCTTCCCATTGGTAAGGCTGGCCGTCAGGGCCATTCATCGGCACCACCCAACCAGCGTGTTTGTGGCCCGTGAGTTTCAGTGCCTCCTCGGCAGACACCTCGCGGTATTGCAGCCGGTGGTGGACGGACTCCGGCAACGCCGATGCCAGCAATTCCTCAGTGAGGTTCATCAACCCGCCTCCTGAGTCTTTTCTGGAACTCGCCGCACCAGTCACCGCCGCAGGTGGAGGGGAAGTGAGCCTCGGGGCTGTCTTCCAGTGAGGTGCGCACGACTAAGGGGCGTGGGGCGTGTCGATGGCACAGCCCTTCATTGCCGTTGGGTTCCCAGAAACGGCAATCAATGCAGTGACCTTTCATCAGCCCACCCCGTGGTCAATAACAACCTGAGGGGTCTCTTGGGCAGGCGCGCTTTCTTCACCACAACTCATGCTTCACCTCCATCCATCGTTTCGATGTCGGAGGGATCAACCCTGCTGAACGTTGTGAAAGCAGTGTCTGTTTCAGCCGGGAACCACCGAAGTGGTGCGGCTGTGGTCATGCCTTGGAATCTGTAATGCTCTCCAGCCTTGAAGGGGCTGGGTTCAAGGTGCCGCAGTTTCAGCAGCAGTTTTTGCGAGATGCCTAGAGCCTTGGCCATGTCTGGCGTGCTCAGCGTCTCGCGGACACTCGGGGACATCGTGGTTCGGGCAGGTGTTTTCTGCCCGTTGCTGGTGCTCAGCCCGCACCCTGGAAAGCGAACTCCCGCCCATGGCCGACATCCCATTGAAAATGGATGAGAGCACATCTGGACGGGGGTTGGGACCATTCAGCCGGTAGGGCTCTACCAACTTCAGGACCGCTTGGGGATCGTCACCAGAAGCAACTGATTCCAGTGCCTTCACCAGCTTTCTCGGGTGAAAAGTGCCCTTAGGTGTGCTTACCCAATGGCGATTTCCAGTCTCGTGATTGATCACGAAGACTTGAGATTGCTGTTGTTGGCGGCGGCGTGCCAAAGCACCAAACGCAACGGGAACCAGAGGGCTCGTGGTCAACGACCTGCATCACGATCCGCCCGATTAAGGGTGAACCGCACCGGACGGAAATTCCGCAATCCGGTATCTCTGTGACCGCAACGCTACACAGGTCAATCCAAATCTGCAAGGGTTAATTGAAAATTGGATCCTGAAACCTTGCGTCCCCGGATGATTCCAGAATCCTAATATCATTCCGCCTGGGTATACCTAAGCGGCGAAAACACCTGCAAACGCTGCTGCTGTGGTCTCTTGTGATTCCCACCGGTAAGCGCGTCCGTGGGCCTCGATGTTGTGGCCCATCGCTGCACAGATGGCCCCCAGCTCAATCTTCTGCCGGTGGCAGCGCAGGCTGTAGGTGTCGCGGAATGAGTAGGCCCGCAGCCATTCACCGCGCTCCTCACAAACCTGCTTCAGCTGTTGCCACTCTGGTTGTCGCTTCAGAAACACTTCAACGTGATGGCCATCCAGTTTTCGTGGTTCGCCGTCATTGCCCACCGGCCATTCCAGAACACCAGCGTGCTTTTGCTCGATCAGGTTCCAGCGAATGGGACTGCCATCGGTGTCCTGCAGCCAGCAGGGTTCAAGTTGGCGTTGGGCGGTTTGGCTTGCACCGCAGGTTTTCTCATAACTGCACCAGATGCCCAGGCTGCCGTCATCTCTGGTGTTGGGAGTCAGGTGCTGCAATTCGATGGGCCTGAGGCCAAATAGCGTCAATGTCCTAATGACGTTGCCCCATCCCAAATTGCGGCTTGAGATGGCATCTATCAAAAACTGCAGTTCAGTGTCAGACAATGTGGCCTTGCGGCGTTTCTTGGGTGCTTTGCCTCGCAACTCCTTGATGTCCACCTTGGTGATCTGCCAGGACTTGGCGGCACCAAACCGGGCGATGGCGTGATCAGTCAGGTTTCGCAATGCGATGCAACAGGCGGCACGTGATGGGGCCATGCCCGTCCATTTGGCCAGTGTTCCCTTTAGAAGGCTGTGGCCATCAGAGGCTTGACCGGCATCAATCAGTCGAATGGCTTCGGTCACATAAGGCTGGTAGTTGTCCCGCCATGTGGTGGCCCGGATCTCATTGCGGTGATTCATCAAGACATCCCGCAGGCTGTCGGCAACATCAGGCCAGGCCAGTTTCTGACGCATGGTGGTGCTGTCACCCTGTGCCGCAGCCAGTGCGCTCTTAAGGGTGCCGTGCTCATTGCTTAGGACTGACTTGGCAATGCGGTTAATCAGCAGCAAAGCCCTGTTTGTGTTGCCCGGTGCCCAGTCCAGTGGCAGAACAACCGATTGCTTTTTGCCAGTTCCTGGCGGTCGATGCTCAAGGCGCATTTTGCCGTTGTGCTGGCTGACGGTCCAACCCACTGCATTTGCACGAACGGCAGCCCTAAACCCTTGCTCCCAGGGTGCACCTGCTGTGGTTTTAGGCATGAGTCATTTGTGATCTGTTGCCCATGATTGTGGGCATCCGTGGGCATTAAAGTCAATATAGGTCGGTCGAGGTCTTCACGGTTCCTTGTAACAGCAACGGTTTTCAGGCTCTCACTGGCCAAATCATCCTGTATCACCCAATTGACTCACGGGGGCTGGAAGGCCCCCTTAATCACTCCACCGCAGTGGATCCAAGGGATTTGCCGTGTTGCCAAAAAGCAGTCCGTTGACAAAACGTTGACAACGTTCAAAAAGATCAGGCCGCGTTGACAACAGGAGATTCGTGACCGCAGCACTGGCGCAGGTCTGATTCATGCCCGCCGGTGCAGCTCTGATCGAAACTTCCCAGCACCTCGATTGGCATCCATGGCGAGCATCTGCTGCAACGCCATACAACTCCTCTGATCGCCCTCAGAACACGCTACTTTCAGCCGATCCACCTTCGCTGCCATTAGCTGCTGTCGCCGCGTCAACGTCCGCTCTTGGTTCTTCTGACACTGGCGACAACCCATGCTTCGGCTCTCTCTCACCAATTCTGGCGAGGTGAACAGAACTCTTTTCAGCGGGGAATGCTTTCAGCAGTTCTTAGAGCGAAATGTGCGGCGCCTTTGGGCTGAATCCAATGGGGATTCCCCTGAAGCCATTGCCAATACCTGCAGCGGACAAGCGAGAGCACGAAAAGGTGCGTGATCGCTGCTTTCAACTAGAGAACCGATTGACTTCCCAAAATGAAAGATCGATAGTCAAGGGAATTACACAAACCTTTGCATGGTCTAACGGTGACAGGCTGCTTTCGAGGGTCGGCTTGCCGAACTCCCTGCTACCCCCTCAATCAAGGAAGTCACGGGGAAGACCTCAGGCAATAACACCTGAACCATGACCTGCGACACGCAGATGACCCTTGCGTTGCTTCAGGAAATGCTTCTAGCGCTGCTTGCGAACGACCCTGATGGCTTCAAAGCATGGCTGTCTCTAGGAATCGAACGGCTTGGCAAGCCTGTTGTCATTGAGCTGATGGTGGATTGGATGGACCCAATCCTCACCACTGACGAGGCGGACAGGCTGGACGGTTGGCACCTAGGGGGCAGCCTCTAACGCAGTTGGGGCGTGCCCGATACTCCATTGGTGTCCTATCTATGGATCAACGCACCTCCAATATTGAAAAGCTTATGTCTCAACAACTCTCGCAAGAAAAAGTAAACGCCTTTCGGTTAAGGCAACGCGATACAGGCTGGGGCTATGCCTGGGCACATCTGGTGCCCTTTGTTGGCCTTTATTATGCAGTGACACGGCGCACCATCACACCCTTTCTGGTGGATCTGCTGGGCTCAATTGCCATCACGATTGTGTTCTTAATCCCTGCAGTTGCGATTGAGGATGAACAAGCATCAATGATGTTTTCTATTTTAGGCAATCTCACGGCTATCGCCGCAACGCCGTTCCTTGTCAAAAATGGTATTGACCGTGCCCGGAAAGCAGCCCACAAGTCCCTGCTTGATGCAGATTACTGGGGGAAGTGAGCTCGGCGGCCCATCTAGACCATGGAGATCAGGCCAGGGCTGAAGGCTGGTGCGTTGCTGCGTCCAATGACGGCGAGGTGTGTGTGTTGGGTTGATGTGGGTGAAAGTCCCTCAGTTGGGGGAGGTGCTTTCCAGCGAGAGCGGCGATGGTGAATACATCGGAGAGATGACCTCCACAACTCACTTAATTACAAATGAGACTAGGTAAACCATCGCTAGGGCTGATGGCGATTCATTCACGGTCGTCGCCCTGCAATAGCAAATTGATTGACCTTGATGACTGCAGCAGGCGACTGATTTGCTTTAAAGCTAATTACCAGCAAAGGCTGAAAATACTTTGATGCTTCTAATTAATCTCTAAGAAACGACAATCTTCGGTATTGTGCATTTCCTCAAAGCATTTCACTATTCAAGAAAGGTTTTGCAATATTAATATTTCATTGGAATTGAGCGCAGATGGTTCCTAGCGTGTCATCTGACGGGACAAGGGGCGTGCTTGCTAAAGGTTAAGAGATTGTAGATATTTGAGGCATGCAGCGAGTCTTGCGCTGAGCATCAGCGTTCTGTTTGATTGCTATGAATAGAAGGATTGCTACCGCGTGTCGCTCATGTTTAAGACGAGTTTTCTGATTTCAGCTCTGTTGGCATTGTCTTTTTGGCCAAACAAGGTTTTGTCTCAGGCTAATTCTGTAGAACAGCTTGATGGTACAAAATGGTGCACTTTTGACAAGGCTAATTCTATTGCAAGGATTACTTACCGTGGAGATGTTAGCTATGTATCAAGCGGCAATACCTGCATGAGTCTTGACAGGGTGGGCAAAATGGGTGCTTGGAAGGTAAGTTTCGAATGGTGGAATCTAGAGTCAAAGATTAGGGTGAAAGAATATGCTTTGGCTTCAACGGTTACAGCAAAAGCTCTTGCATATAAAGAGGCTAAATCTGCCGAAGATCGTCGTATCCCTTATGCAAGCACGACTCCTGGTACGCGTGGTTCGGGATATATTCACCTTTTAGATAGCAAAACATTGAGGCTGTCTCAATTGGGTAGAGGTGCAAACGGAGATGTTACACTTCTCGTGTATTACCTGGAGAAAGTTTCTGCTTTCCCAAAACTGAATATTCCATTGACATTTCCTTCTCCGCGGGCCGACTAGTTGCCGGGAGTCGCTTAGGTTCAGGGAAGTAATTACTCATGTTTTTGATTGAAATGTTCTGGGTGTATGGTTTGTCTATCCAATTCTTTCTAGCGAAAAAGCAAATATTTTCTACGAACTGCGCCTGCTTTTTGCAGGTGCAGCATATTTCGAGAGAATTGAATCTTATTTGTAAATTGGTCCACACCCCGACAAGGGGAAAGCAGGGGGCGTGGTGTTGTCGCTATCGATCTCCCGACAAAACATTCACCCCGACTAAATGGCGGGGTTTTTTATTGCTTTGCAGAAGGTGATGGGATGGACGCTTGAGGCTGGGTGACAGCACTGCGTGACAGCCGAGAGCATCAGGGCCATCATTCGCGGAACAGAACCTGTTCGATGCTCCGCCGCCTTTCCGTCGGACTACTGGCTTCTGCCCTAGTCCTAGCCCCTTTGCCCACCAAGGCTCATGCAGGAACTGCAGAAGACCTTGGTGATGTGATGAGCATCAGCCTCAAGGACGTCGTGAAGCCGACCATTGGGTTCCAGGGAGCACTGCAAGGTGCTGGCACCCCGAATCAGGCAGGCATCGGCGGGTTCCTTCCACTGTCTGTTAATGAGAACAGCGTTTGGTTCATTGATGCACTGGTCAACGCCAACTTTGGAGACCGAAGCAGCTTCAGCAGCATTGGCGACACCTTGGTGTCAGGTACCACCCTCTCCACCTTTACGCGTTTGGGGTATCGCTGGCTGAATGGGGATCGCAGTTGGATGTATGGCGTCAACGGCGGCTATGACACCCGCCAGATGGCAACTGGTGACACGACCAATGACCTGCCCATCATTGACCCTCAAACGGTCTTGTTCCAGCAGGTTGAGATTAATGCAGAAGCCAAGAGCAATCGCTGGGGCGTGAGTTCTTATGGACTGATTCCCATCGGCGAGTATGGATATGGCTCTGACAATGTTGCCACGATTAATAGCTTCTATGGAGCATCGCCATTAACAACTGTTGGAGCCGATATTGATTGCAATATTCTACCTGGTCTATCTATGTCAGGCGGTTATTGCTATCAATATAGCGAGAAAGAACTTGATGAATTCAAGAGCTATCCCGACGGCTCTGGATTTAAGGCACGCTTGACATATGACCTGAATGATCAATTACAAGCTGGTGTCGTCTACACCTAAGACGAAAATTTCGAGTCGAGAGTATCTGCAGATTTCAAGGTGCGTTTTGGAAGTGATGCAAAGTCACTGTCTAAATTCATCGGATTCCCTGTGCTGCAAGGACTAAGTGATAATCCAAGAAATAGAAATATTAGAGTTGGTAATTCCTGTGGTTCGATTTTCCCTGAGGGCTGTAGTGGGGATTTGGATGGGGATTTTGAACAACAAAGAGGTCAGGGTGCTCCTGGGCAAGGTGATGGCACCGGCGGAGATGCTGCCTGAGGGTTCGACCAAAGTCCCACTACTTAATAGATTCCAACTCCCATGCAGCATTGATCAGGATTATTGGCTCAAGCCCTCGCAATTGCAGGGTCTTTTTATTTCTTTAGCCGATGCCTAATCATGCCTAAATACCATCCAATACCTGGCAATAAATAAACATAATCCCAGTCAGAAATGGCGGGGTTTTTTATTGCTCCCTCAGTTGGGGGAGGTAGGCGGCTGAAATCGGGCGGAAAATCCCTCAGTTTGGGGATATGGACGAAACCATTACTTGCAATAATTCCCAGGAGGTGATTTCAATGAGTGACTTTAAAAAAGAAAAGTAACTATGCATGACGACCCTTCGGAAACCCCTAGGGGAACATAAGAGCGGAGTCCTGGTTGCCGAGCCGTTTGGCCTGAGACCGCAGAGTGATGGGTGTTCTGGTCAGGTTGATAGCCCCGAACCTTTTCAGACACAGTTCAGGCCGCCACCAACCAGCGGCCCGCCAAGGCGAGAACGAGAGCTAATCCCGAGGCTCCCATCCAAGCTGTCCGATGGTTTGCCAACTGGCGCCGCAGCAGCGCCACGCTCGCGCCCCACCCCAGCAGCACAAAAGTGCTTTGGCAAAAAGCAATGACGTGTGAGTCAGCTCTCCAAGTCGGCAAGGTCTGAGACCAACTCCAGTCCATTGGTGCAAGGCTGACGGGGAGCAGCTGTCCTGCTTCGCTCATACCCAAAGGCAGATGCCGCGCCAGCAGCAGGGCCCAAACGAGTGGCAAAAGGCCATAAAGAGTGCGTCGAATCCGCTCGCGGCTAAAGGCCATCGAAGCGAGGCCATACAGAAGTGCTGGGATCGAAAGGGCAGAGATGGACAGGAGCAGACGAAGAAGAAGCGGACCATCCAACAGGCTTTCCGGGGTGCCGGGAATCCATCCGAGCAGTCGGTTTGCCTGGTGCAAGCAAACATCTCCCGCCAGGACCAGTAGCAATGCGGGCTCTCCGTAGGGCAACTGCATCTCACGCTGAATATCCGCGGCAGGTGGCCTGAGTGCGAGTTGAACCGAACGATGCGGGCAGGCTTGGGCGCAAGTCATGCACAAGACACAGTTGCGGTTGTCCTTCAGGTGAGCGGGATGAGTCCCCAGAGGGCAACCCTCCGTGGCCATTCCCTCGCCATCGGCTGGACCGCCTTTGAAGCAGGAGTAGCTGTTGCAACTGCCGCTGCAGGTTCCGACCTCAGCGCGTAGCTCCAAGATTGACAACTTTGCGAACAGACCGTTCATGCCTCCAACCGGACAGAGATATCGACACCAAAACCGCTTTTCAAAGCACAGAGAGCCAATCACTGCACCTGCTGTGATCAACAACAGCAGACAACTGCTCAGCCACGCCGTGTTCTGCAGGTTCCAGACCTCCTCCCAAAGCAGGATCAGTGCGAAGCCCGCCGCCAACAGGGGGGAGGCCCACCGGTCACTCTCCCCGCGGGGCCAGCGAGCGGGTTGCCAGCCCAAGGCTCGCACCAGACGTTGGCTGATCTCACCCCAAACCATGAATGGACAGAAGGAGCACCACAGACGACCGACTAGTGGGTAGCCAAGAAGGATCAAGGGCCACCACCAAGCCCAGAACAGGTTCAATGCACCGTTATGGGCGCGATCTTGCGGTCCCAGCCATAGCCAGAGATTGACCAGCACAAACAGCCAGCTGACCAAGCCAAAGAGCAATGTGTTCCAGAGCAATGGAGCCCGCATCCACTCCCTCAGTTGAGGCTTCCAACGCCAAATGTCGAAGCGGTAGCGCTGTTGGCGAGGCGGTGTCCAGAACACGTCCTCTGGAATTAGTTCCGGAAACGTGGAGCCGTCTTGCTGATTGATCTGCTGAAGCGCTCGATCAATCAAAGTTTCAAGCTCACGGATGTTGCTTGGAAAGTCGTAAGCCTGAAGACGTTTAATCACAGCCTCGGACACTCCAGGAGCTTTATGCCATCCGAGTTTCCGACTGCGCAGTCGGATGCCATACCGAAGCCACTCCCCGAGATCCTTTCGACGTACTCGAAGCGGCGGTACCCGAATCAGGCTGCAGCGCTGAACAATGTCGGGGCAGACCGTCTCTGAGGTGAAAAATAGGCGTCCTCGGAAACCGTGATGACCATCAAGAAGCTCCAGCAGCAAGTGTTTGAGCGTCTCTGGAGCACGGTCGACCTGATCGATGAGTAGTGATCCATCGCCAACAAGCTGAATCAGGGAACGACCATCTGAAGCTTCCAGCGGCTGCAGCAAATCGCTGCCATCCGCTTTTGTGAGGGCCGCATCGAGGCGAAGCATCAGCTCTTTGCGCTGAGGAGATCCGAAGTGGATCAGCGCCGCAATGTTGTCCTTCTCCAGGCCCGGTTCTCCGAGGATGAAGACCGCTCGCTGCTGAACATCCGCGGCAGCCTGTCGCACGGACTCCCTTAGCGTTTTGGCGTAACGACTGCTGCCCACCACGCCCCGTCGTGCGCGGCCCACCAGCAGGGGCGCCAAGCTAAGCAGTACGGGCGATGCGTCCAAAGCCATACAGAGGTTATGGACTGAAGTCTGAAGACAACTTGAGAAGCTGCCCGCGCTCTAGACGTTCAGTTCTCTTGGCTGTGATCATCGAAGCCAGCATCCGCTGCAAGCAACACAGCAATGCCATTGGAGCTCTGAAGCTTCAGGCGCAGCTCACAAGGCTGCAACAAAAACCCCGCCATTGCTGACGGGGTGAATGTTTGTCGGGAGATCGATAGCGACACCTACGCCCCCTGCTTTCCCCTCTCGGGTCTTGTATAGCTCTCAGCCCACAGGCTTCAGGCTTCCCGAAGCCTTAAAGTTATGCAGTCTCGCAAGCATGCTGTTCAATAATCTTCCAATCAACGAAGAACTGATTGAGATACTTGACGAAATACCTCGTCAGCTTGACCAGATAGGCGGGCGAAATAGTCTCGTCCTCCGGCAAAACATGATTGTAATGGAAGCACATCATGTGGTCGCCTGATTCGAAATTTGCAATGTATGTAGTGTCGACGGGATAATTATCCATATAGTCAGCAGTTTTTTTAAGCTTCTCCTGGTCGAAAGATTTGTCAAACGGGACGTACGCTCTAAAGATAATATCGTCAAATCGTCCTGTGACAATTTCAAATGTCCATTGGTGCAATCGTGCTTGCGCAAATACATACTCGGTTTCTGTACCTTCGTTGCGGGTGATTAGCTCAGTTTTGATGTAAGCACCATTGAGGATTGTCGCGATGGTCTCTGGCGTCAGTTGTTTGGTTGTGAAAGCGAGGTTCATTGGAGTTTGGTGTTGAGGAGGTCATCCCTCCGGTGCATTCACCATCGCCGTTCTCGCTGGAAAGCACCTCCCCCAAAAGTGGTGACTTGAAGCCAGTTCACTGGTCACAATGGGGGATGTGCCGGAACAAAAGACCTCGCATTGTGGAAGGGTTCACGCATAGAGGAGGTCATGCACGTTTTCCTGTTCATCGCGGCGGCAGCATGTGTCAACCGCCCTTGGCCTCCAGCGTTGCTCGTGGCCTCACCCTGCTCATCACATCTTCCCCTGACTCCGACTTCCCTAATCCGCCCGGAGCAGGGCATTAGCCGACTAGATGGATCCAGCGGGATTCACTGCTGACCCTTCTTGCCCTAACAGGTTGCTACTGCCGACTATGCCTACCCTGTTGAGGGAGGGCAGCACAGGAGATCATCCACCCATGGCTGCCCCTTTCAATGGACCAAGGGATCACTACAGACTGTATTCAATGGTCTTTTCGTGATGGCAGCGCTACCTCACCTAGAACCCCCGGCCGTCAGCGACAACACTTGTGACGAGCTAGTGGTGAGCTGGGAGCAGTACGACAGGCTGATCGAGCACTTGGCACTGCAATTGCATCAAGCCTCAGCGGACTTTGATCAGATCGTGGCCCTTTCCCGTGGTGGTTTACGGGTGGGGGATCTGCTTTCCCGCCTTTTTGAATGCCCTTTGGTCGTAATGGCAGCTACTAGTTACAGCGGCGATGACGAACGAATTCAAGGAAAACTAAAACTCGGCCATCAGCTTGCCCACACATGTGACCAGCTCGGACCACGACTCCTTCTTGTAGACGATTTAGTGGATAGTGGAAACACCTTGGTTGAGGCCAGCGCTTGGCTGAAGAACCAAGTCAGCCCAACTCAACTGTTGACTGGGGTTCTGTGGCGAAAGGTTGGTAGCGCATTTATCCCAGATTTTTGGGCGATGGAGCTAACGGAAAATCCTTGGATCGTTCAGCCATTTGAACATTGGGAGAAGCTACAACCAGGCAAGCTCATGCCAATGCGTTAGTGATTTATTCAATGGTCTTGCCCAACCTTCCTGAGCTGGTTCTGGGTAGCGCAACCGTGCCCAAACGTTCACGGAATACCACCACCATCATTGGCGGAGATCGAAGAGCTGAATGTCAGCTGCTTGCTCGAAGGCGGTCACCCCTTCGTGACTCCGGCGGCAGAGTTGTCATTCAAGGCTGCTGATGATGGCGAGTTCTGAACTCTCCTAACAACCGAATCTTTAGGCCTTGCTCAACAGCGGGGCTTTTTATTGCCTGCAAGAGCGGGAAATACTTCAGGCAGTTACGTATGAACCATGACCTTCGACACTCAGATGACCCTTGCGCCGCTACAGGAACTGCGCCTTAGAAATTGATTGTTTAACGATTAATACGAATATAGATAGCCCCACCATCGCTACACCTTTTGTCAACAATATTGGTAGAAGTATCTATATTCCACCAGCTGAGACAACCACCATCAGATAATGGGACTGGTGCAGGAGATGCAACTGCTACATCAGCACTTGGATTAACTGAGGGATTACTGGACTTGTTCGTGGCAGAGCTGTCAACGATTAGACGAGTGAGCCGACAGCCTGATGAGCGAAGGGTGGCATTCCACTGATTAGCCAGGGTTGCGTCAGCGTGGTCTTCCATCAACCATTGTGCGTTTTGTCTGGCACCTGCCAGTGCTCCGCATTTGTTTTCTCTATCCGTATAATTTCTATACTCATCCATCCAACTGCTGTATTGATTTCTAAGTCTGATAGCATCAGAATTCGCCAATGCAGGCGCAGAAAAAGTGAAGGCTAAAAGCAGAAGCGAAGCGGCTTTAAACATAACTAAGAGAATATATCTATCAATTCATCATGGCCGAATGAAAGGCTATGAATCTGAATATAGGATTTAAAAAATATGAGTATTTGATAAGTCATCATGTCTGGTCACCCACGTGTTGAGGCAGGCGGGATTGTTTAGTGCAGCGGGGAATGCTTTCAGCTCGTACAACAGTGATGCTTGCTTCGTAAGCAGTTTTGCTCTCGGTATCGTGTAAGTATGCAATCTCTTCCAGCTTCTTTCTGCTTCGCTGGTTACAGCCTTCATAGCCCTTGGCCAGGGGCTGGTAATTGGGTTGTTCAACCGAGCGGTGATTCTTTTGTTGGAACTGCTACATTTTGCTTCAGTTCGAGTTGAAAGACAATCAAATTAATTGTCCTTTTTGCGAATCGCCCACCTCTAGCTTGCCCTGAAAACGCAGCGCTAAGGCTTTGTGGCTTTGGGATGGCTGCTCTCAAGCATGACCTTAAAATAATTTAAGATCAGGTTGCGGGATTAAGCTATAAAACTATTTTGAATTGAATCTTCTATCCAGCAAATGGCTAAAGTCTTAATTACAGGATTTAGCAACGCACCAGTCAGTATTCCCTTTGTTGCTTCACAGACTACCGTTACTGATTTTTTCGCAAGACCTTGGCTTATTCGTCCAGAGCTTTCTGTTTCACTTTCAAACAGAAGATATAATTTCACTGAATCATTTGATAAAGGTGGTTTCACGGAATCTACAGTTTTAAAAGGAAAGCTCAATCAACTTTTGCCCTTTGAAGATAGAAAGATTAGATCTTTTAAAAGCGTGTTAAAAACCGCTGGTGATATTCAATTCAAGGTCGAAATTGATGAAATCACAGGTTTAAGTCTTGCTAATTTTACTGATCCAACTTTTAATTCTCTTAAAAAGGTATTAAGAGGGGATGATCAGATAACCGGTGCAGAATTCTCGACAGGTTTGCTTAGGGGATACAAAGGAAATGATACTTTCTTCTTGAAATCCTTTAACGAAGCCCTTGGTGGCCCTGGCGCTGACGCATTCGTTCTTTCGACTGATACGAGAGATGCAAAGATTTTAGATTTTAAATTTGGCGTTGATAGTATTTTAATTGATGGAGACATAGATGACTACACATTTGAAAGTAAGTTTGGATTCTTTAGTGTTGAGAATGCCGTAACTGGAACCGTTCTTGCTACTGTGCAAAATATTAATCAGCCTTCGGATGCTGCCGACTTGGAATTGCTGCCATTTATTTCAGTTGATGAGGAATTGCCACCTGTTGTTTGGTGAGTATTCAGTACTTTAATGACTTTACTGCCGCAAGCTTGTAAGTTTCCCCGTCAACCATGGTGGGGCTTTTCTATCCTTTATAAGGGTGAATACTTCTAAATTTCACGTCTGAACCATGATCTTCGTTGGCTAGCCGACCTTTGCGCTGCTTCAGGAACCGCTCATAGCGCTTCGTGCCAACGACCCTGATGGCTTCAATGCTTGGTTGTCACTTGGCATCGAACGGCTTGGAAAGCCTGCTGTCATTGAACTGCTGGTGGACTGGATGGACCCGATCCTCACGTCAGACGACGCGGACAGGCTGGTCGGTTGGCACCTGGGAGTGTGCCTCTAGACAGGTGCTGGTCTGCACTCAGCTAATTCTCAGTCAACTCTGAGTCAACTCAAGGTGTTTTGAATCAATGAACAAGAGATGGTGTGTTTACCAGATGGTCGGGGAGCCTGAAGCCGTTTAGCGGGGCTGAAAGCTATACAAAACCCTTCGGGGAAAAGCAGGGGGCGCTGTGTGTCGCCGACAATCTCCCGACAAAACATTCACCCCGCCAGCAATAGCGGGGTTTTTTGTGGTTCCCTCAATTGGAGGAGACGGATTCGTCCGAATGCCATTCAGCAGCCTTTGTGTAAGGCCCAGCGACCATGATCGGTAGAAATAATTCCATTGCGATAAGTGCGAAAATAACAGCCATTAAATTCACGCCCCACCCAAGGATGAAAAGCGAGGAAAGGACAGGTGGTGCGAGAGATTCTGGTGTGATTGAGCTGATCAAATAGTCGAGAGAAGCATCGAGAACTGCCATTAATGACGCAATAAACATCAGGCTTGATGCCCGGTAGCATCGACTTGCCGGTGCGAATTTCTTGAGAGATATGTAGACCCGTGAAATGTTTAATTGATGGCTTGCCAAGATGAATAAAATGGCAAAAATTGCAATATTAGAGAGTTGCTTGGTTTCAATAACCTCACGGGCTTCGATGAACAGGTAGCCAGCACCCACAAACCAAAACACGATTCGTAGAAAGAATTGACTGAATTTGGTCAAATGGATTGTTAATAAGTGAAACTAGAGTAATCTTTTTCTTTCGACTCCGCCACGAGTGTGTGTGGCAGTGCTTCTATAGGCCAGTTTTTTATTCAGTCCTTCCCGGGAGTTGGAGAGTGGGATTCATGTTTTGGGGCCTCCTAAGACATCCTCTACTTCGGGGAGCGTCAGAGGCCACTCATCCGCCTTGGCAGGGTGGATTGGGGAGTGGTTCAGAACGGGAGACATTTCAATTGAGGAACTTGCCAGTCATCACTCGTCCCGACAGCAATGGCGGGGTTTTTTATGACCTGCTTCTGCGTGTGGCCAAGATCACAGCTGCGGATGACAGGGATCATCACTTGGGTCGTTGATTGCGGAGATGGTGTGTGCATCGAAAGGTCTCAAGCAATGAACGATTTCTTCAGGGGGTTAGGCAGTGTTTGTCTCGGCACACTTGCTGGTGCTGGTCTGGGTGCGGCGTCGTTTTTCGCCATCGAAGCGGTTTTGCCGAAACAGGCCGACGCGGCACCTGCGCACACCGTTACCAAAGCCCTCAAGCATGAGCCGAAGCTCAGTGCCAGGCAGACCATCCTTGAGGCGAATCGCCACTTGATCGCCAATGGCTGGCGTCCCGCGCCGGAAAAAACGCCAACACCGGAGGAACGGCGCTTGTCCTCTGTTGCGCTCGAAAGCCTTTCGGTCTGCTCCAGCACGGGCGTTGGCTTCTGCCGCTTTGATTACCGCCGAGATCTGCAGCGGTTGTCGGTGCTAACGGTTCCCAGTGAGCCGGGCCGTCCGTCCGTTGGTCGCGTTGACCGTTGGTGGTGAACAAGGATTCAACGGCTGCTCCCGTCAGCAATGCAGCTGGTTTTAATTGTCAAATATGCCATTGGCTAGTGTCTCTGAGAGTGAAGTTTTGGAAATTGTAGAAGATCAACTAATCAAGCAATTAGCGAGTCATAGGCTCTACATTTGATCAGCCATAGAGCTCGTTTTTTTGTAATGATTGCGAATAACGACGGGACGCTCGCCAGATTGAACAAGCACCAGTTCGATAGAGCCATCATTTAATAACCGCCCATTATAATTTCCTGACTCTTCAAATTCTGCCATGCCAATTTGGCAGCTGTAGGGATCGATAACGCCGATTATTTTTTCGGAATCAGACTTAGTGATTTGTCCGTCTTTCGTGTGACCGGAATGAATAGTAGACTCCCAAGAGCGCTCGCCTGTGATTACTCCATCGGTATCGACTTCAATCATAAGTTTAGAAGTGCCTTGGTGCTTGCCGTTGCTATTTATTCCTATATTTTCAGAGGAATATGAGCCTGAAAGCGTTGTCAGGTCTGATGGAGGTTTGCAGGGTGCATCTCGAGCGACTCTGTCTTTATTGGTAGAGCAACCACTAACAACGGTTGCGGCGCAAACAATGGAGCACACCATTTTGAAATACAACACTGTTTATCGTCAAAAAATAAATTATACACTCAAAGCTGAAGCAATAATTCGCGGGTTCATAGTCTGTGGCACTTTGTGGATTGGCTATAGATTCAGCTGCCTTGGTGTTGTCGGATGAATTAGCGAATCGAATCACTCGACGCTTTCGTAGAAATGGGATGGAAACAAGACTCATTCGTCTATCTGTAGTCCATTTTCTCGTTATTCCTATTGCTTCACTTTCAGAAATACGTGTAACGCCAGCTGCTTGCAATTTCATGTCGGTAAGCCTGAAGGCCAGTTAGCAGAAAGCTATACAAGATCCGCAACGGAAAGCAGGGGGAGTTGATTGTCGCTGACTATCTATCAACAAATTATTCGTGCTGTCAGCAATGGCTGGGTTTTGTATTGGCAGCGGGGAATGCTTTCAGCAGTTGCACTGAACCATTGCCACTCGACACTCAGATGACCCTTGCGCTGCTACAGGAACTGCTCCTAGCGCTTCGTGCCAACGCCCCTAATGACTTCAAGGCTTGAGTGACTCTAGGAATTGAACGCCTTGGAAAGCCTCCTGCCATTGAGCTGATGGTGGACCGGACAGACTCGATCCTCGCGACAGACGAAGCGAACAGTCTGGTTGGTTGGCACCTAGGGGTAAGCCTCTAACCCCAGTTATTGCAATGTTTTTGTACCCAAGTGACCAAGATCACAGGCCGCTTTGACGCAGGTCATCAAGTTGACCCGTCATTCCGGAGATGGTGTGTCCATCGAAGGGAACAATCCCAACGACACGAACCACACCGCCTCTCAATCCATGGACTTCAAACTTCCTGAAAAATTCAGCCACTTCTCAAACCCTAGCGAAAAGGAAATTTTCGAATATTTCGAAGTCAAGACAAAGTATCAAGAGCTTTTCGAGGCTGTCAGTGAAATTGCAATGAAAAGCATTGGAACTGAAGACGACGATCATATGGGAGCCGCCGATACTTTTAACGGCAATCTCTGGGGACTCGGCGGCAATGACATCCTCACGGGGGACAGCCGCAACAACATCATTTATGGAGGAAAAGAACAGGACGGAAGAGATGGGGAATACATAACAGGCACGAATGAGTATTCAGACAACGACACGATCCACGGAGGAGGAGGAAACGACAGACTCTATGGACAGTCAGGTAATGACTGGTTGACTGCCGGGGCAGGCGATGACTACTTATACGGAGGTGACGATAACGATGTACTCATCGGAAATGGAGACGGTCAGAATATTTTCAATGGGGGACGCGGAGTTGATTCGATTTACTTGGCCAACCATGACAATCATGCACCAGATGAGATCTGGGATTTCGTAGATGAAGGTGATCGCATCTTCCTCAGCGAGGATTTCATGGCGCAAACAGGTGGAATTGCCAGCGTGGAAACAACACTCTGGAATGGCAATGCTCAGCTTCCTCATCGTGAAGCTCGTAATTTTGGCGATTTTTACCAATCAACACAGATCAAAAATGCCGAAGGGGAGATCTTATTTTTAGTCGAAGGTCCAACGCTGGATGGAATCACGATTGGTTGGAATGCCAGCGGCCTGGAGGTGATTGACACGAATGGAGATTGGGACGGAGCAAAGTTCAGGTTTATGGAACAACTGACTGGCACATCCCAGTGGCTTCAGGAAAACTTCCACTAATTCCAGAAAATAAAATCCGCCTTCTCGCTCCCGTCAGCAATGGCGGGGGTTGTTACTGCTCTCCCAGTTGAGGGATATGCACCCCAGTCGACGCGGTGCAAAATCGCCCCCCCCCGCTAACCAAGCTCACAGCTGAACATCAAACTCAAATGGCTTTATCCGAACAGCAGAGGAAAAAGGCGCACGAAAGGGGCATGAGCTTAATGCTGAGAGAGAGGCGCGGGAAGCGGAAAACAACCCCCGCAGAACGGAAGAGAGAAAAGCAGCCTGCAGAGCAGAAGAACTTTTGCTGACAAAGGAGGTTGAGTGACAATCAACCCTGAACTACGGCAAAAGGCTTGAAGGCTTACAAGGTTTGGCTGCAATATCCCACTGGAAAGGAGTCACAGCCTTATGGAACCTGGTTCAAAGAGCGGGGTTCGTTCGACCTGTAGGGGGACGAGACTTCGAAAGCTTTAGGAAGATCGCCGTCGAACGCGGGATTTGCAAGCCAAGCCCTATAAGGCTCCTGTTACTCCTCTTTGGGCCCCGCAAGGGTCCGCGTGGCGGTTGCTATAGAACCCTCTACAGCAGCAGAACTGGGCCTCCATATCGGCCGTTACATCTCAGGACGGCCGCAGACGTCCAAAACGGATTCCTTATCACTACCGATCGGCACGCCCCCGCGCTCAACTTTTCAAACAGTCATGCTGCACCTCGTGTTTTGTGGCGGGCGCAGGCATGTCGCATCCGTTGGAGAGTGCAGAACAGCAAAGCTGAAACTGGCTATGGCAGCAGGCATCAGCATCACAAGCGATGCATAATTACGGAATTAAGTGTGGTCTCATGTTGTGTCGTCACTCCTTGGGGCTGTTGGGCTTTGCCATTTGCTTTGCTTCTCTGCCTGCCTTTGCTGAAGAAGATAAAAGTGTCAAGTTCCCCTATCTGTATTTAACGGGTGCAGCTGGAGCTAATAATCCAACGACCCGAACAAATACAGGAGAAGCAGGAACTTTTGAGGAATATACAAGCCCTGGTGCGTCTGCAGAGTTAGGATTAGGAGTGAATTTTGATGGTTTGAGAATCGAGGCGACTTATGCTCTCGATGCAAGCCAATTGAGTGGATACACAAACGTCAGAGGTATTGATTTTGACTATATTTCAGGCGGAGAAGTTCGAAAGCAATCAGCTTTCTTGAGCGGATACTGGGATATTTTACGAAGGAAGAGCTGGACTCCATACCTCGGAGCAGGAATAGGGTATTCAAATTTGGATGTTCGAGGTTTTTCTGATCCAGGTCTCTCTTATGAAGCATTCAATCGTTCCCTATGGGGGTATCAATTTAAAGCTGGCATTTCTGTAGATGTTTCAGCAAGTTCAAAGATTTTTGCTGAAGGTATTTACAGAGGAACATCGCGTTTTGACACGAATGACGGATTTAATGATTGGAATAATGCTTCTTGGAGTAGCTGGGGAGGTCAACTCGGGGTCCGAGTAGGGCTTTAAGCTTCGCTTTTGGGTTGATTCATCGCTAATCGTAAAAGCTTAAGCATTTATTTTGTTGAAAGGTTTGAGGTTATTAATTTTTTCGAATTAAAGTCGCACCCCAATCGCCAGGGTGAGCCTATCGGGCAACATGAAGAGTGCAGGCTGTAGAGCTAGGCAGTTGTTTGTCATTGATGAGCCTGACCAAAGCACAAGAGTGCAATAGTATTCATTCCTTGCTAGAGATTCTTGTGAACAAGTTAAATCAGATGAAGCTGTTGCACCCAATGACTGCCGCTATTGTCGTTGCTTCGTTAATGACTTTCATCTCTTCAGAGGCTTATGGGGAAGACAAAGTTTCTGAACAACGCAAATTAATACTGGGTACTTGGAACTGCATCTTTAAATCAGGGGGGAAAACAATTCCAACAGATAAGTTTCAATATAGTTTTTCACCAAATGGTTCGTTGAAATCTGATCTGCAAGTAGGGAACAGCCGAGTGGTGACCAAAGGTGTATGGATGATCGTTAAAGCAGAACAATTGGTTTTCCCCGGTCAGAAAAGTATCACCACAATTAACTTGAAAACTGGAACATCTAAATCTCAACGGACGGGAAAGACAACGTCCTTTGATATAAAGACGTTGTCGAGTAAAAGACTGCTCTTTTTCGGTAAAGGTGGAAAAATTGCGAGCTGCAAAAGGTAATGTTCTCTCGATAGGACGCTTGTTGCTAAAGCTTAGACTTCCTGACAATTGACGATTAAAGTTCTCTTGTTATCGGGTAACAGGTTAGCGACCCCCCTGTTGATCTCTCCGTACTTTCTTACAAGTAATAGCGTTTTAAATTAATTCTAATGCTCTTTTTGTTCGGCCTCTGCGCCACCGAGGGTGATCTCTAGGCTTGGCAGGATTGCTTTGAACGATTCTCTTTGTCGCCACAAATAGAATAGAATTTTTCTGCTTAAATCTTTAACAGCCTCTGTTTTGACATGTCGATTGCGCCTCCGATTACTCCTAAGCGTACTGCTCTATTCGGTGAATCAGCTAAACAATTTGAGAGTTGACTTATAAAAGATCGTCATCCTGAGTCCACCTCAAATCTTTGTACCGAGGTGTCAGAAATGCTGATTCCAGTGACATTCTTGTGATTCACCAAGCTCCTAAAGAGGCCTTGAGTCCTTTATGGGAAAGTATTCGGAATGGCTCGCCAGTCATGCTACGGATGTCTCATCTGCACAATTCAGTTCGTGGTTTGACGCTTGGTGCACAGTACATTTCATAATTCAGATCGGCCTGCTGTGTATTTCAAAGCCTTTTGTAGTCCGCTTGCTCCTCATTCAGGATTATCTCAGTCTTGGTGTAGATCTCGTTGATTGCTTTGCTTTCGACTGTATTTCTTGGCTTCTGCATCTACTCCTTCTCTTGAGGCTCACACAAATCGGTGTCCTTGTTCAATAGATGAACAACTGATTTAAGAGGTCTCTTGATGACGCGATTTCAGTGTTCCATGCACAAAGCGTTCGACCTCTCAGTCCTCGGTTACGCAATGCTCTTCTGCCTAGTCGATCGTTTTTCTCCTCATCGCATTCTGTCGATGGCTTCAATGTTTTAGATTTCTTGATTAATTCAGTGGTGTTGATATGGATCGCTTTCATCCAAATGTTGATGATGAGATCAGTCTATTGATTAGTCGGCGCTACCATCGAGTTCACAACTACTTAGTGACACAGTTGTGTGTTTAGTCATAGCCTTCTCTTGCATAATGTTCAGAAGTAACTAATGATTGCTGATCTACCAGTTGGTTTTTCTGAGTTGTTTGACGTACATCATTTCTAGGTTTTTTAGGGGTTCTGCTGTGAGTTTCTTAGACTTCTTTCCGGACAGTGATTTCGGCACGATAGCCCAAAGGGCAATATCACCTTGTTGGATTTCTCCTCCTAAGCGATCTTCTTGAAACTCTAAAACGTAGTAAGGCGCTGGCTTTCGTTCCGGATGGTTGATCCAAAGAAATCCATCTTTAAACTCATATGTTTGATAGTTAGGGGATGGAAGAGATGCATTTTGCTTTAGATCATTCAAATCAAGGTTTTTGCCACTGCTGATCAAATGCTTGAAATATCTATCTTCTGTAAAGGTGAAGGCTTGTAAGTCTGAAAACCAAAAGCTATTTTTAGGGATTTTGCTGGTATAAGTCTCAGATGATTTCATCACCCAGATTCCTTGAAGTGGACGTTCGCTAATAATTCTGCAGGGGAGATTCTTTTCTTTTGGGCAAATTTTTTGTGGTAGCGCCCCTGTTCTCTGATTGCTCCAGGCTATTGCTATTCCTAGAGTCCCAGTGATCAGGGCTGCAACTGGGACATTCATCTCGTCTCATCCAGATCTATTGATCAGCTTATGATTAAGGCTGAAGTATTGCCTTTGATTTCACTGATTTAAGGGTAAACTCTCATCCATCCCTAATCGACTCGTGGTCGCCTTTGCCAGTTTTTGGATGGCATTGTTTTAGGTCTTATTTAGATTGGGGGAGGTTGATATCGTGCTGAATTGCGATGGCGCGGGCAATGCCCGATGAACATCCTGTGACTAATGCAGTTTCCGCTTGTGTCGATGCGGCTTTCATCGTCCTCCACCGATGAATGCAAAAGACACTGTTGATGCTTATTTTGTTGTTGTTCTGCTTGGGAGACTGACCTTGTGCAGGGTCTCGTTGAGAGGCCTCCATTGCACGAGGTGGTTTGGATCGATCTGATGCGTGTCCAGGCAAGACCAGATATCTGTTCCTGGGAGGATCGCCTTGGCCCAGTGATCACCTTCGCTTTTCATTTGCTTGCTATTGTCATCTTTCCAGTTGCTCCACTCGATTGTTGGATAGTGGTCAACAAACTGATTGAGAATGACGATTGAAAATTCCATGGTGTCTTTTAGCCATAGCTAAGCTAATCGTAAGGGGTCGCGAGTCTTGATTGGCTTTAAAGGTCCTCTGGTCGCTGGTCCGCACGCTTCGTGTTGTGGCGCATACGGATCAAACGCGGAACAAGTGCTTCAATCAATGATCTTCCAACGTTTTATGGAAACCACCGTTGGGGCTTTGAACCTCAGTGTTCCATTTGCTAAATGGGCTGTGATCTGCGACAGCGATGATGTTGCCAAGATGCACGCCGCTGCGGGTTTGAAATCACTTTTTTGCAGTGTTAGCAAAGACGATCCAATCACAGTTTGCGCGGTTCAGTAGGGCCCTGTGGAAGTCGCGCACAAGATCTTTGATGACAACATGTAGATGATCCTCGACGCTAGCCACGTTATCGAAAGCACGGTGACTCGTTCCTATCTTGATGTTTGATCAGCGGTTCAATTGCCATTGACATTGATTCTTTTATTGGGGGATGTAATTCAGAGGGTCGTCAAAGGTTCCTTCCCCGCAGGGTGTTTGCGAACGTCCTCCCGGTAGATATTGTTGTTCGATCTTTCCGTCTTGGTACTCCTGGCACAGTTCTGCAGGGGTCTGACTGTCGACCCAGCCTTGGTAATCGCTTGCGAACAGAAGCTGTGCGATCAATAGCGAATGGATCATGGGTTAACCCGCGTTCCTCTGGTTTAGCTCTAATCAGCGTGCTTTCCGCGCTCCAGTGCGGGTAAGCGCCCATTGGGTTCGATCGTCCTCTCGAGCCGTTCCAATCCGGTCAGGTGAGCGGCGATCCACCATGAATCTTTGCTTTGTATGGTTCGTTTCGAGCTAACTCCCGCTTGCGCTGGCTCACCCTGGTGGCTTGGCGCCTCCTCGTGGCAATGGGTGTTGGCGTCAAAGTCGTCGGTTCATCCGAAGGCGCAAGAGCTCTTTGAATTGGTGGTTGGGTTGGAGGCAAAGTTCTGGTGCTCGTCGGAACTGTATGGAAATCTGAGTGGTGTCTTCAACAATTAGATCGATTGGATCCCGCTCCAAAGTGCAGCCTCGAGGTCCACAAGATGACAAACACTCGCCATTCGCATTTTGGGCCGTTGGATGCGGATGATCTGCATCACGAATCGGATCAGTGTTCCTCGCTCCATGGCTGATTGCAATGACGACTGCACGATGAAGGGGTCTTCCTATCGCCACCGTTTGATTGATCTCTGCATTGATGTCTGCGAGGACTTGATCCGTTTCACCGTTTTGATTCGTTCCAGTCAGCGCTAGCTGGAGGAGCCCATGGGGATCGTCTCCATCTTCGAAAGACGATGAAGCTCATGATTCAACTGTTGAGACGTTGATCAGCTTCACGCAGAGCTGCCAGGCGGGTATCCACGAGAGATGGAATCCCGAACATTTCTAGACGGCGTTTCACCTTGCCTGCCGCACCGGCCACGAGCACCTGTCGATCGTGCTGCGCAGCCTCCTGCACCATGCGTTCGATCGCCAGGCTGGCCGTCACTCCCAGATGTGGAACGTCAGTAATGTCCAGCAGCAGAATTGTGTATTGCCTCACCAACATCATCCGTTCACTGATGCCTTTGGCTGCACCGAAACTGAGTGGCCCTTGCATCCTGAACAGCATGAGTTGGTCGCCGCAGCGTTCCAGCAGGGTCTGTTCCTCCTCATCCAGAGGAGCTGCATCCACGTTCATGGTGCCGAGCTGATGGTCGGTGAGTGATTCGATCGTGAGCAGGTTTGCTACGAACATGCCGACCAGCACCGCACCGATCAGGTCCCAGAACACTGTCATCAGCAGAACGCCCCACATCACCAGAGCTGTTTTGAAGGAGAGACGGTGGGCGCGGCGTAGGAAGCCCCAATCGATGATGTCGAATCCCACCTTGATCAAAATTGCAGCCAGTAGAGCAGTGGGGATTCCTTCTGCCAGGGGACCGGCTCCCAGCAGCAGTAGCAGGAGCACAACCGAATGGGTCATCCCTGAGAGGGGTGTGCGACCACCGGACTTGATATTGATCACCGTGCGCATCGTGGCCCCCGCTCCAGGAAGACCGCTGAGAAGACCCGCCACGCTGTTGGCGATGCCCTGGCCTACCAGTTCGCGATCGGAGCGATGGCGTGTGTAGCTGATGTTGTCGGCGACCAGTGAGGTGAGCAGGGAATCGATCGCACCGAGGACGGCCAGCACCACCCCGGCTCGCATCAGCACAGGCAGGTGGTCCCGCCAGTTGGGAATCATGAAGGTGAGCCCCCCTTCTGGAATGCTGCCGATGCGCGTCAACTGGTCTGGAAAGAGCCACAAAGACAGGGGGGTGATCACAACGAGCGCCAGCAGAGGCGACGGGACCACCTTGCTGATCAAACGTGGAGTACCGAAGACCACCAGCAAGGTGGCGGCACTAACCAAAAGCGCCGACGGCTCAGGCCTGAAATCGGCCACCACCATCTGAAGAGACTGAATCGCACCACCGCGACTGTTGATTCCCAGCAGCGGACCGATTTGCAGGCAGAGGATAATCATCCCGATGCCAGACATGAAACCCGAGACCACGGAATAGGGCACGAGGGTGATGTAACGACCGAGTCGCAGCACGCCCAGCAGGATCTGAATGAGTCCACCGATCACCACGGCAGCCATCACCAGCGGCAGCAGCTCTCCGCCATTGAGTTCCCGGCTGACGCCAACGGTTGCGAGGCTGCCTACAACCCCTGCCACGGTGACGCTCATCGGCCCTGTTGGTCCGCTCACCTGTGCAGGGGTTCCCCCGAATAGGGCTGCAAGAAAGCCCGTCACGATGGCTCCATAAAGACCGTAAATCGCACCACCCGGACCGAGGGCTGCATTGCCGAAGGCCAATGCCAGGGGTAGTGCCACGACCGCAGCAGTGAGACCGCCCGAGAGGTCTCCGCGCCAATGCGTCCAGCTAAAGCCGTGGATGAGAGCGTGCCGGCGTTTGTTCATCGCCTCAGGGTGTCGTGCTCATCCCTGTCCATACCTGAAGTTCCTCGAGCGACTGGACACCCTCGCGGCGTTCACCAGTCGGAAGAATCCAAGTTGGATAGGCTCGAATTCGAGCGTTTTTACAGGCAGCGGCCTGAATCGGAAGCTCTTTGGGTTTGCCGCATTCCACGTACGGAAGGTTGCTGACCGCGTCGCCGAACAGCCGCCCCTGAGCCTGGCAGGCTGGACAACGCCAGGAGCCGTAGTACAGAACCTGCGTTTTGCTGAGGTGGTCGGCAAGGACGGCCGGGTCGGGGGCTGAACGGACCAACCCTGCACCCAAAAGGCCGATGCTGGCACTGGAGATGATGCCGAGAAATAAGAATCTGATCATTTCGAGAATGTACGTGCGCTCAGGCGTACGGGCATCCGGCCTGCCCTAACGGTGCCGAACCCCGGATGGAACTGGGAGACTCAGTGGCAGTGGAGTCCTTGGGACTGAAGGATCATCATGGCCGGCAGTGGGTACCGCGATTACTTCAAGGTGCTCGGGGTGGATCGTGGCGCTGATGCTGATGCCATTAAGCGGGCGTTTCGAAAACTGGCGCGCCAGTACCACCCGGATGTGAATCCGGGTGACAAGACGGCTGAAGCCAAGTTCAAGGAAGTGAGCGAGGCCTATGAGGTCTTGTCGGATCCTGAGAAGCGCAAGCGGTACGAGCAATTTGGGCAGTACTGGAATCAGGCCGGCAGTGGCGGTGCCGGGATGGGTGATGTTGATTTCGGCCGCTACGGCAATTTCGACGATTTCATCAATGACCTTCTTGGTCGATTCGGCGGTCAAGGCGGTGGTGGTTTCGGCGGTGCACCGGGTGGTTTCTCGGGCGGTGGATTTCCTGGTGGTGGATTTCCTGGCGGTTTTGCTGGGGGCGGCTTTCCTCGAGGAGCTTCACGCCCTCCGGTGAATCTCGATGCTGAAGCTACGGTGAAAGTGAGTTTCGCGGAGGCTTTCCGTGGTGGTGAGCGCATGCTTTCCGTGAATGATGAACGGGTACAGGTGCGCATCCCTGCGGGAGTGAAGAACGGTTCCCGCCTCCGTCTCAAGGGCAAGGGCAACCTTCAGCCAGGAACCGGGCGTCGCGGCGATCTCTATCTGAACCTTGAGGTTCAGGCTCACCCCGTGTGGCGCTTCGACGGTGATCAGCTGCGTGCTGATCTTCCTGTGGCTCTCGATGAGTTGGCGCTCGGAGGCATCGTTACCGTGATGACACCGGACGGCGAAGCCGAAGTCTCGATCCCTGCGGGCACCAGCCCAGGCCGCAGTCTGCGGCTGAAGGGCAAGGGTTGGCCGCTGAAAACTGGCCGGGGAGACCTCCTTTTCACCCTCAGCCTGCAGTGGCCTTCCCAGTGGTCTGAGACGCAGCGCTCTCTACTTGAGCGATTGCGTGAGGAACGCGGCGATGATCCGCGCCGCGATTGGATTCAAACCGCCCGGCTCTGAAGAGCTGTCAGGCTTGCCGCCTACGATCACGTCCTCGATTTGTCCTGCTGATGGACCTCACTTACCGCCCACGCCGCCTGCGTCGTACTGCGTCTCTGCGGGCCATGGTGCGCGAAACCAATCTGTCGCCTGCTGATTTCATTTACCCGCTGTTCGTGCACGAAGGTGCGGAGGTGGAGCCAATTGGGGCCATGCCTGGGGCCAATCGCTGGAGCTTGCAGCAGCTCACCTCGGAGGTGAGGCGCGCCTGGGAGCTTGGAATCCGCTGCATCGTTCTGTTCCCGAAGGTCTCTGAGGGACTCAAAACCGAAGATGGTGCCGAATGCTTCAACGAGAACGGATTGATTCCGCGTGCCATTCGCCAGCTCAAGCAAGAGCTCCCGGAAATGGCGATCATGACGGACGTGGCCCTCGACCCCTACTCCTGCGACGGCCATGACGGCATCGTCAGCGAACAGGGTGTGGTTCTGAACGATGAAACGATCGAGTTGCTTTGCAAGCAGGCCGTTGCCCAGGCCAGAGCCGGTGCTGACTTGATCGGACCTAGCGACATGATGGATGGCCGGGTCGGGGCGATCCGTGAAGCCCTCGATGACGAAGGTTTCGAGCATGTGGGCATCATCAGCTACACAGCCAAATACTCATCGGCGTATTACGGGCCCTTCCGCGAAGCTCTTGATTCCGCGCCCCGGGCTGCTGGAAGCAAGCCAATTCCTGGGAACAAGGACACCTATCAAATGGATCCGGCGAATGCCCGTGAGGCCATCACCGAGGCCCAGCTCGATGAACAGGAAGGGGCTGACATCATGATGGTGAAGCCCGGTCTCGCTTACCTCGACATCATTCATCGCTTGCGGGAAGAGTCGGAGTTGCCCATCGCGGCTTACAACGTCAGTGGTGAGTACTCCATGGTGAAAGCGGCCGCCGAGCGTGGCTGGATCAACGAGAAGGCCTTGGTGCTGGAGACCCTGCTCAGCTTCAAGCGTGCCGGTGCGGATCTGATCCTCACTTATCACGCTTGTGATGCCGCTGAATGGTTGAAGCAGGGTTAGCAGAAGCGAGCTAATCAGGAGTCAGTGCTCGTCGATTTATGGCCTCAGGTCGTCCGATGCGTTTCTGGAGCCCTCTCCCTTTCGTGTGTGCATCCGTGGCCTTCATTCTCGCTGGGCATCTGCTGACCAGCGGTGATCGTCAGGATCGCTCTGAGGGATTTCTACTGCTGGGAAGTGGACTCATCTGCTTCTCGATTGGATGTGTCTGCCGCACGTCATGGGGAATTTCCTTTGCCCATGGCGCCCGTCCAGAGTCTCTAGCGCACGAGCGGAGCCCCGACTCCCTCTCGCCGGACGTCGGGCACCATTCAGAATGATTTTTATTCGAGAACCAGTCCATGCCTGTGGTGGAGCGCTTGGGGCACGTCGCCATCCGCGTTGAGGATATGGAAAGGGCTGTGGCTTTTTATTCTCAGCTGGGGATGGAGATGGTCTGGAAAGCAGACGACTGGTGTTACCTGGAAGCCGTCAAGTCACGTGATGGCCTGGCTCTGTTGGGACCGAATTACAAAGCCGCAGGCCCCCACTTTGCCTTCCACTTCCGTGACCGTTCTGAAGTGGATGTGGTGCATGATCAACTGAAGGCTTCGGGTGTCGCTGTGGGAGCCGTCCATGATCATCGCGACGGCACAGCCTCCTTCTATCTGCGTGACCCTGACGGCAATTGGCTCGAAATGCTCTATGAGCCTCCAGGTGGCATTCCTTCCAATCAATCAGGAGTGACGACAGCTGATTGATGTCTGCTCTTCAGGAAACCCTGGAGCTGCTGGAGTGGCCGCGGCTCTGTGACCATCTCGCCAGTTTCGCCAGCACCGTGCAGGGACGTCGTCACTGCAAAATCGATGCTCTCCCGGCCTCGCTCCAAGACAGCCTCGCCCTTCAGGCCCAGACCCTGGAGATGGGCTCTCTGGACGGTGTTCTCGAGGGTGGGCTGAGTTTCCAAGGTGTGAGTGATCTCGCTCGCACCCTGTTGCGCTGCAGTAAAGGGGGGACGGCTTCGGGTGAGGAGCTTTTAGATGTGGCCAACACCCTGGCCGCTGCCCGTCGCTTGCGTCGCCAGATCGATGAACCGGAGCTGCGCCCGGTGTGCACAACACTCCTCAGGGATGTGGCGACCTTCCCCGATCTCGAGCAGCGCTTGAAATTCGCCATTGAAGAGGGGGGACGGGTTGCTGACCGAGCCAGCCCTGGGCTTGATGGTCTGAGGCGGCAGTGGCAGGAGCTGCGGGCCAGACGCCGGGACAGGTTGCAGGACGTGATCAGGCGTTGGGCCGCCCATCTCCAAGACACCGTGATTGCCGAGCGCCACGGCCGGCCCGTGCTGGCGGTGAAAGCCGGTGCCGGTGGACAGTGCCCGGGAATGGTGCACGACAGCTCCGCATCCGGCAGCACGATGTTCGTGGAACCCAAATCGGTGATCGATCTGGGGAACAAGCTCGCTGATGTGGATGGCCGGATCCGTGAGGAGGAACAGCGGGTGCTCTCCGAGCTCAGTGCAGCTGTCGCTGAGCAGGTTGAGGGACTCCAGCATCTGATGCAGGTGCTGCTCAAATTGGATTTGGCCTTGGCCCGTGGCCGCTATGGGCAGTGGCTCGGTGCGGTTCCTCCCCGTTTGGAGTCCGCTGTTGATGCTCCGTTCGAGCTGAGAACCTTGCGCCATCCGCTGCTCGTCTGGCAGGAGCGCAACGAGCAGGGGCCAACCGTTGTGCCCGTCAGTGTTGAGGTGTCGTCGTCTCTGCGTGTGGTGGCGATTACCGGGCCAAACACCGGTGGGAAAACAGTCACCCTCAAGAGCATCGGTTTGGCAGCTTTGATGGCGCGGGCAGGACTGTGGGTGCCGTGCAGTGGCAGCCCCACCCTTCCCTGGTGTGCCCAGGTGCTAGCTGATATCGGCGATGAGCAATCGCTGCAGCAAAGCTTGTCCACCTTCAGCGGTCATGTGAAACGGATCGGTCGCATCCTGGAGGCGATTCGTTCCGGGCCGGCTCCTGCTTTGGTGCTGCTGGATGAGGTGGGTGCCGGTACCGATCCCAGTGAAGGCACGGCTCTGGCAACAGCACTGTTGCGCACCCTGGCCGATCGTGCACGGCTCACTGTGGCGACCACCCATTTCGGCGAGCTCAAGGCTCTTAAGTACAGCGATGCCCGCTTTGAGAATGCGTCGGTTGCCTTCGACAGCGAGACGCTGTCGCCGACTTATCACCTGCTCTGGGGGATTCCAGGTCGTAGCAATGCGCTGGCGATCGCCACCCGGCTAGGCCTTGAAGGCAGTGTGATCGATGAAGCACGCGCCCTGCTTGCTCCTGTCGGAGATGGTGAGGTGAACACCGTGATTCGCGGCTTGGAAGAACAGCGCATGCGCCAACAGGCCGCAGCGGAAGATGCAGCGGCGCTCCTCGCAAGGACCGAACTGCTGCATGAAGAACTCCTGCAGCGTTGGGAGAAGCAGAAACAGCATTCCGCTGAACGGCAGGAACAGGGACGGCAACGCCTGGAGACCTCGATCCGTGCCGGCCAGAAAGAAGTGCGCCAACTGATCCGACGTCTCCGTGATGATGGGGCCGATGGCGAAACAGCAAGACAAGCGGGGCAGCGGCTGCGCAAACTCGAGGATCGCCACCGTCCTGAGCCGGAACGTCGCCGGCATCAAGGCTGGCGACCGCAAGTGGGAGATCGCATCCGCTTGCTGGCCCTCGGCAAGGCCGCTGAGGTTCTGAAAGTGTCTGACGATGGTCTGCAGCTTCAGGTGCGCTGCGGAGTGATGCGCAGCACCGTTGAACTGTCGGCTGTCGAAAGCCTGGACGGACGCAAGCCTGACCCCCCAGCCGCTCCAGTGGTGCAGGTGCGGGTGAAGGCTCGGCGGGGGAGCGGCAGTGCCGAGGTGCGGACATCAAGGAACACCGTGGATGTGCGCGGAATGCGCGTTCATGAAGCCGAGTCGACCGTTGAAGAGGTGCTGCGCGGGGCCAGTGGTCCTGTGTGGGTGATTCACGGCATCGGCACCGGACGGCTCAAGCGTGGCCTCAGGGACTGGTTTCAGTCCCTGCCGTATGTGGAACGGGTTGTGGATGCTGAACAGGGAGACGGGGGGGCCGGCTGCAGTGTGGTGTGGGTGCGATGAGGATCTTCTCGAGCGCCAGTCAGCCCAGGTTGGGCAGAAGTGGCTCGTTTTCACTTGATCGGGGGGGGTGAGGCCTGGCAATGGCCTCTCCCAGGCGATCAAAGAGTCGCCAGCCTGTGGGCTCGGCCTCAAGATGAACTCTGGATCCCGGTGTGGCGTCCAGGTCAGGATCGGCCCGAACCTGAATCAAATGTCCGCCATCCAGCAGCCGGCAGGTGATCAGTTGTTCGTTGCCTAGCACTTCACTGTGACTGACATCAGCTGGGAGGTTGCGGTTGGTGGCAGGTGCAATCCGAAGTTGTTCCGGGCGGATTCCGCCGTTTAACGATTGCCCCTCCAAAGCGGGCAGCGCATCGGCGAGGACGCCTTCGACCGGCAGACGTCGCTCACCGAGAAGCAATGTCCCCGCTGAGGCCACCGTTACAGGAAGCACATTCATCGGCGGGCTTCCGATGAACTGGGCGACAAACAGATTTGAGGGCCAGCGGTAGAGCTCCATCGGTGTGCCCAGCTGCTGCAACCGGCCCTGATTCAGCACCGCGATCCGGTGCCCCATGGTCATCGCTTCCACCTGATCATGGGTCACGTACAGCGTGGTGGTACCCAGCTGTCGCTGCAGATCAACGATGCGCGTTCGGGTGCTTCCGCGCAACTTGGCATCCAGATTGCTCAGAGGTTCATCCATCAGGAAGACGTCCGGTTGCCGTGCCATGGCCCGTCCCAGCGCCACCCGTTGTTTCTGGCCCCCAGAGAGCTCCTTCGGGCGCCGGTCTAGAAGCTGATCAAGTTCGAGGGCCTCGGCGACCTCATTCACCCGGATTTCCAGGCGCGCTTCCCGGGGAGAACTCAGCGAGAGAGGCTGAGGAAAGCGTCGGGTGGAGCGATGCAGCTGGTCTTGGATCTGCTGCAGAACGGTGCGTTGACGACTGCGCCTCAATCCAAACCCCAGGTTGTCCCGCACGCTGAGGTGGGGATAGAGCGCGTAGCTCTGAAACACCATGGCCACATTGCGTTGGGCCGGACGCAGGCGACTGACGGGATGGTCTCCAATGAAGATTTCTCCTGAACTCGGGGTTTCCAGGCCCGCCATCAGGCGTAGGAGTGTGCTTTTCCCGCAGCCTGATGGGCCGACCAGCACCAGAAATTCCCCGTCTTCAATCGTCAGAGAGAGCTCACGGATCACCTCGACCGGATCGGACCCTCCCCGGGGTGGATAGCTCTTGCTGAGCGCCTTAAAGCAAACGCCTGCCAAGCCCAATCTCCGGCACTGCACGATCCTAGGGTTGGTGGTTGAACCCATCGAGGGGTTTCGTGCAGTTCATCGATCAGGCACGCATCACCGTGCGGGGGGGGCGCGGTGGCGACGGCATCGTGGCCTTCCGAAGGGAGAAGTATGTCCCTGCCGGGGGGCCTTCGGGCGGAGATGGTGGGCATGGCGCCGATGTGGTGCTGGAAGCAGACGCCAACCTCCAAACTCTTCTGGATTTCAAATACAAGCGTCTGTTCGCGGCCATCGACGGTCGTCGCGGTGGTCCCAACCGCTGCACCGGTGCTTCCGGACAACCTCTTGTCATCAAGGTGCCTTGTGGCACCGAGGTGCGTCATCTCAAAACGGGAATCTTGTTGGGTGATCTCACGAACCCAGGGGAGAGGCTCACGGTGGCCTTCGGCGGTCGAGGCGGTCTTGGGAATGCGCATTACCTCAGCAACCGCAATCGCGCTCCCGAGAAGTGCACCGAAGGCAGGGACGGCGAGGAGTGGCCGCTGCAGCTCGAGCTCAAACTGCTGGCTGAGGTGGGAATCATCGGACTACCCAATGCTGGCAAAAGCACTCTGATTAGTGTTCTCTCTGCAGCCCGCCCCAAAATTGCCGACTACCCCTTCACCACCCTGGTGCCGAATCTCGGAGTGGTGCGCAGGCCCTCGGGCGACGGCACTGTATTTGCAGACATTCCAGGATTGATCGCTGGAGCTGCTCAAGGCGCTGGCCTGGGCCATGACTTTCTGCGGCACATCGAGCGCACCCGCCTACTGATTCATCTGGTGGATGGAGGAGCCGACGATCCCCTTGGTGATCTGCGAGTGGTGGAAAAGGAGCTCGAGGCCTATGGACATGGGCTGGTCAGTCGTCCGCGCTTGCTGGTGGTGAACAAACTCGAACTTCTCGATGAGCAGGGGAGAGACGATCTGCTGGAACGGCTAGACGCGTTGAGTGGGCGTCGTCCTCTGCTGATTTCCGCTGTGATGGGTAAGGGACTCGATGCTTTGTTGGATCAGGTTTGGCAGCAGCTTGGTGTGTGACAGCTTCCGGTTTGCCCCCTGTGTGGAGGGGCTCATCCGCCCTTGTGCTGCGCCGATGTCCTGGCCATAAAGGAATCGATGTCGAACCAGACTGAATGACCTTTTTCACTTGCTTTGACGATCAGGGTCAACTGATCGCCCGCTGCCAGACCCGTGAAGAAATTGAAGCGCTCCGACGTCGCGGTCGTCCGATCGCTGAAGTTCGTGAGTTGAAACCTGAGGAGTCGGTTGTTTGTAGCCTCACCGGCAGTCCCTCCGAGTTCAATGAGGATCTTTGACCCTCTTTTGCTGATTGAGACGGAGAATTAGAAACAAAATAGGCGGGGTGTTAGCCCCGCCTATTTATGAGTGCTAATTCACTCTCGTTGCAGATCAGTCGTCGTAGACACGGCATTCGTCAGCTTCTGGATTGGCTTCGCAATAAAGCTCCAAAGGCGTTGGGTCGTGGGAATCTTCGGGGTGCTCCTTTTTGTACTCCTGCAAGGATTCCAGCTCCTCGCTGATGTGACGCACCTTGGCATCGTTCCCTTCTGCCTTGGCCGTCTCGAGTTCGGACTGGTCCTTTTTGATGTGCTCGTCGATGGATTTCATGGAATCGTTGGCGCGTCCAGGCCAATGGCGACAATCACACCATAAGGCTGTTGGACAGACATGCCAGCGATGGGAGCGAAGACGAGGTTTCCGTAACAACACGCTTGTTACGCCTTTGTGTTAATCGCTACAAGAAGAGCTGCAGAGGCCTCAATTCCATGGTGAGGATCCAGCAGCGACAAGGTCGCCACTTCATGGATGAAGAGGGAAGTGTGTTCTGGATCAACGCTTCCGTTCCATTCCGGAAGCCTGCGAGGTGTTGGAACAGATTCAGGTGAAATGGTCACTCGATCTCGACTTGCAACAGATGGGGGATCCAATGACCTCACATCATTTGGAGGTGGATCCAGTCCGGCTCCAAGGGCTGGACGGCCACAGCTCCGCTGGGTTGCCCCTTGCCTATCGAGTCGTCACATCTCTGTCGACAGCGTTGTTCACTCAGGGAGCCAGTTCACTGAGTTCCAGCCAGCGCTCTTCGCTCTCCTGAATTCGTTCGAGCAGTGTCGCCAGATCTTGACTCAGGTTGGTGAGGTCTCCCTGGCCTGACCCGATCGCCTCTTCCAGATCAGCCTTGCGCTTTTCAAGGTCTGGCAATGTCTGCTCCAGAGTTTCCAGTTCTCTGGACTCCTTGAAACTGCGGCGTCGTGGGCCTGAATCGGAGGATTTCTTCGGCTTCTTCTTGGAGCTGGCGGTCTCTTTCGGAACAGACGATGGCTCGGAGCTGTTCTTCTCCAAGGCACGTTTGTGGTCAAGGAAGGCGCTGTAGTTGCCTTCGAACCGCTTCAGACGACCGTCCTCGAAACAGAACAAACGATCAATCGTGCGGTCGAGGAAGTAGCGATCGTGCGAGACCACAACGACACAGCCACGGAAATCCTCGAGCAGATCCTCGAGAACGCTCAAGGTTTGCACGTCTAAATCGTTGGTTGGCTCATCCAGCAACAGCACATTCGGAGCCTGGATCAACATCCGGCAGAGACTCAGACGCCTGCGTTCGCCACCCGAGAGTTTGTTCAGGGGGCTGTGCTGTTGGGCAGGGGGAAACAAAAACCGTTCCAGAAGCTGGGATGCACTCAACTGTTCGCCAGCTAGTTCGATCCTGGAGGCTGCTTCCTCTACAAATTCGATCACCTTCCTTTCGAGACCGCGTCCCTCGCTGAGAGCATCCGTGTGCTGATCGAGGTAGCCGAGGTGGACCGTGTCACCCAGCCGCAGGGAGCCGCTGGTGACCTGGCGGCGGCCAGCGATCAGATCGAGAAGGGTCGATTTGCCGCTGCCGTTGGGGCCGATGATCCCGACTCGATCCTCGGGGCTGAAGCTGTAGGTGAAATCCCGCAGCAGTGAGGGCCCGCCCGGCTGGCCATCCGTTGTGACGGTGAGCTCCTCAGCCTCAATGACGACCTTGCCGATGCGCCGACTGACGCTGCTCATCGCCAGCTCCTGCTTGGCTTGCTTCGTCGGTGACGCCTTAAGGGCCTCAATCCTTTCGATCCTGGCTCTCTGTTTGGTGCTTCTCGCTTTCGGACCTTGGCGCAGCCAGGCCAGTTCGCGACGCATCACACTTTTGAAGCGAGCGGCTTCTGCGGCATCGGCCACCTCCTGGTCGGCCTTGCGTTGCAGATAGGCGCTGTAATTTCCGTCGATGCTGCTGGCGACCCCCCGTTCGACTTCCACGATCCGACGGGTCACCTGATCCAGGACGTAACGATCGTGGGTCACGAGAACCACGGCGCCTGGATAGCGATCCAGCCAGCTCTGAAGCCACTCCACCGCCGCCGCATCGAGATGGTTCGTGGGTTCGTCCAGTAGGAGAACATCGGGGCAGGCCACCAGGGCTGAGGCCAATCCCACCCGCTTGCGGTATCCGCCGGAGAGATCCTCCACGGGCCGATGCAAGTCGGAGATTCCCAGGCGTTGCAGCACCTCCTGACACTGCTGCTCCAGCGCCCAGGCCTCCTCTTCATCCATGCGTTCGCTGAGCGCTCCCAGCTCACCCATCAGGGCCGTGTCATCCGGCGTTTTTGCAACGGCTTCCGAGACCTCGCTGAAGCGCAGAAGCAGATCCCTTTTCTTGCCGCATCCAGCCAGAACCTGCTCCAGCACCGTTAATCCCGGATCCACTCGGCTCTCTTGCCCCACCAGTTCCACCCGCAGTCGGGCTGAGCAGCGACGCTCTCCGCTGCCGAGGGGCTCCAGCCCTGCGAGCACCCTCAACAGGGTTGATTTCCCCGCTCCATTGGGGCCAATCAGCCCGAGACGATCTCCCTCTCGCACATGCAGGGTGAGGTCCTCAAACAGTGTGCGGATCCCGAAGTCCTTGGACGCATCAACAAGGCTGATCAGACTCACGGGGTGACGACATTGCGCTGCGCTTCCAGGTAAGCAAACACGCTCTTATCGCCGATATCGGCGGCTGGGTCCATTCCGAACTTGCGGACCGCCAAGATCACCAGGAGCAGAGCAGCCGTCGTGAGCAATGCAAGGCAGACGTCTGCTGGAAGCAGGTTGCTCAATCTCCCTAGGAGTGCCATGGGCAGTAACAGGGTGAGTCCGATGGCCTCAGGCCTGCGGAAACAAAAGAACTCCTTGAAACCGATGCCGGCCATTGCCGCGAATAGGGGACCGATCGCCAGGATCCACAAGGGTTGGCGTTGCAGGGTTGGCAGGGCAGCGGCTGGGCCGTTCAGAGCCAGCAAGGCGCACCATCCCAGACATCCCAGCAACCAGAACAGCTGCAAGGCCTGGTGCAACGGACGCAGGTAGATGTGGATCCAGCGCAGCGCCAATCCGAGGGCAGAGGCAAGTGGCAAGATCCAGAGCCAGGCCAGTTCACTGCCGAGCTGCCACCACTGCAGCAGACCGGCACTGAGTGCAAGGCCACTCACGAGCAGCGCAATCCGATACCGACGCACCTCCTGCCGATCCTGTTCGGTGATTGCATAGGAGCCATAGACGCCTTCAAACTGGGGATCGGCTTTGGTCATGGCAATGCCGGTGAACTCTTTATCAGTGTGCAGAGATCCGGCCCCGCTGGAATGATGCCGCCGGGATTCAACGGGAAAAGGGCGCCGAAGTAGTCGGCGCGCCAGGCCTCGCCATCGCAGGTTTCTGCAACCCCTGGAAGGGCGTAGAAGGATTGACGCCAGCTCCATAGCGCCGGGAACATCCACAACGGCTGGGCGTTGCATCCAAAGAGTGGGGCGTAGACCAGCTCCCAGCGGATCAACGTGGGGAACAGGCACACATCCGCGATGGTGGGTTGCGCGCCGCAGAGCCAGGGGCCCTGGTGCTGCAATGCGGCCTCTACCTCGTCCAGCGCTGAGAACAAGGCTGCGCTGGCCTCGTCGTAAGCCTTCTGCGTGCGTGCGAAGCCGCATCGGTAGACGCCATCGTTGACGGCTGGCTGCAAGAGCTGGAGCCAGCGTTGAATGTTTGGCTCCAGAGCGGCGGGAGCCAAGTCCATGGCTCCTTCCCCTCCTGGCCATTGATTGAGCGTTTCGGTGAGTGCAGCGCTGTCATTCCCTAGGAGTTGGGGAGTGGGCTCAGCCTCCTCCCCTGGATCGATCAGGGCTGGAACGGTGGCCCTGTGATGGGGCGGAGTACCGCAATGCCGATACAGAGCGAGCAGAGAGTCACAGCCCAGCCAGGCTGGAACGAGGGACCAGCGTCCGGCGCGGTGATCAGCTGTGGCCATCAACAGGGTGAGGGTGTCATCCAGTTGACGCAGTCGATGCATCAGCCAGGTGCGATGGGCCCAAGGGCAGCTTCTCCCGATCACCAACCGTGGCCGTTGCGCGTCGGCACGGAATTGCAGGCCAGACTTATCTGGAATCAGCACGTCGATTCGGTCGCTCGCAGGACGCTGGTAACGCCCTTCGGTATCAGCCGGTCCAAGCCCCTGCATCAGCTGGCGCCACTGCCACCGCCAGCCCTCTCTGGCAGTAGCAACAACCAGAGGAGGTAAAGCCATGGTCGATCAGTGACGAGTGGTGTCAGTCTGGATGCGTTGCCAGGTGCTGGATGGTGAGGCCTCGGGTTTTGGTGGTGGCCGGTACCCACGGCAATGAGATAAATGGGCCCTGGTTGCTCGACCAATGGCGCCAATATCCGGCCTTGATTGATTCCGAGGGTCTCAACGTGCAGCTGGCGATCGGCAATCCTGCGGCTTGCGCGAAGGGCCGGCGCTACCTCGACCGAGATCTCAACCGTTCTTTCCACCCGGACCTCCACAAGGAGGCATCAGAGTCTGCTGCCGAGTCGGATCGGGAAATGGTGCAGGCACTCGAATTGCTGAAGCAATTCGGTCCGAAGGGGCAAACGCCCTGCGACCTGGTGGTGGACCTGCACAGCACCACCTCAGCGATGGGCAATTGCCTGGTTGTGTATGGACGCCGGCCCGTCGATTTGGCATTGGCGGCGTTGGTTCAGCACCGACTGGGTCTTCCGATCTATCTGCATGAAGCGGACGCGGCGCAGCAGGGCTTTCTTGCGGAGCGCTGGCCCTGTGGACTGGTGATCGAGGTGGGACCGGTTCCCCAGAACGTACGCCGTTCCGACATCGTGCTGCAGACCCGCCTGGCTCTCGAAGCTGTGTTGGCGGCGATCACATCGGTGCGTGACGGGAGTGCTCGCTATCCCGACCAGGTTGTGATTCACCTCCATCTGGGCAGCCTGGATGTGCCGAGACGCAGTTCTGGTGATCCGGATGCCCTGGTGCATCCCAATCTTCAGGGTCGCGATTGGCAACCCTTGAAAGCAGGGGATCCACTGTTTATCGACGCCGAATCAAACACTGTTGTTTTTGACGGTGAGGATGGACTGGTTCCTGTGTTTATCAACGAAGCGGCTTATGCCGAGAAGGCGATCGCCTTGAGCCTCACAAAGCGGGAGACGTGGCCTCTTCCCAAAGACTGGAAAGAGGCGTTGGCCGAACTGCTGAGGTGAAGTCAGCGGGGGGATCCGTTGTAAATGATGTTGGTGACGCTTCGCCCGTCAGGAGCAACCTGAAGTTCGGTTTCCGTTGTGGGATTGCTTCCGTCCTCTGGCCAGCCTGGCTGCCCGCCTAGAAAGTTGAAGGTGTAGCCGTTGGCATCATCCTGCACCAGGCACTCACCACCTCCATCGCTAGTTTTGAACATGCAGGGCTGGGGGCGATAGACGCTGAGCCCGCCGTTTTCTGTGACAGCAGTGTTGCGGGCCAGGTTCAGGGCTCTGATCTGGGATGCGGGCACAGGCGCTTGAGCAAGCGCTGATGCACCTGAGAAGGTGCCTGCTCCAAAAATCAGGGCCAGTGCTGAAACAGTTGAAAGATTCATGGTCTTTTCACAGACTCTTCTATGGCACTCATTCAGCGGCGGAGTGTCAACAACATTGCGCTGAGGTTGATTCGTCAGCACAGCGGGCCGTTGTATGGGACGTCCAGCATTCGGTCTCCATCCCTAGAGACCAGAACCTTTGTTGCAACTGAAGGTTGTTGCGGTGGGATCTTCTGTTCCCACCCTGGTGAGCCTCCCTGAAAGCTGATCAGGAGCCCCTGCGAGGATTTGAGGCCAGACACGAGAGAGCACCCGTTTCATGCATGCATTCCGCACGCATCCTGGCCAGATTGGCTGCCTTGGTCTGGGTGAACGGCAAGGATTGATTGGCGCGGGCCACCGGGCTGGTGCTGATCCTTAGAACCATCCTGATCGACAAAACTAAGCCTCCCATCACTGATGTGAGCCGAAGATCAACACGGTGAACGTTGGGGTCTGTTGATGCATGGCCAACCCCTCTTCCGGTCTTGTCCGTTTGTGACTGGGACGTCTCCTATCCACAGGCCCAAGTGCCTTGCTCAAGCGTGCAAGGGAGATCAGTTCGTTCTCCGTTTGCCCAGTAGATACGGACTCGGTCATCCGCTGTACCGCTGCGGAAGGTGATTGATTTGATCGGTCCCGGGGGCACACGATTCCCTTGGTCCGATGCGGTCAATGGGGCCTTGACGCGTTGCTCGAGTTGTTGGAGGCGCTGTTCAAGTCGCTTTAGTGCTTCCGTTTGTTCTCTGGAATCACTCGAGCTGCGATTGGCTGTGGACTGGCAGGAGGTGAGAAGTCCGATCGCCAAGATCGCCAAGGCGCCTGAAGTCAGTTGTCTGAACGGTGGCTTGAACTTCAGGTGCATGACTGCCATTACAGCAAGTCCAGTTTGGCGCTTCAGTGGCTCTCAGCCAGTCTTTCGCTCCAGTACACAACGGCACCCTGGGCTTCCAACTCATTGCGCCGATGGCGTGCACGGTTGGTTGGCACTGTCTCTTCAAGACGTTGGCCAGCGATCAGCCATCGGATCAAGACCACACGCGTCTCCTTAAGAATCACACTAAGAATCTTAAGCGATTCTTTAGCGATCGTCGATTCCTTCAGGCCTGGGACGGGCTGGAGCTCAACGCTTCTTCACAACGACTTCATAAAGCACTGGATATTTTTCGCAATGTTGCTTTACACTCCGGACTGGCAGGGCATTCCTGCCCTTCCGTAACCGCTCTTCGGAGCCTTCTTTTCCGTACTCATGACCACCACCATTCAGCAGCGCTCCGGCGCCAATGGCTGGCAGTCCTTCTGCGAGTGGGTCACCTCCACCAACAACCGCCTGTATGTGGGCTGGTTCGGTGTGCTGATGATCCCCACCCTGCTGGCTGCCACCACCTGCTTCATCGTTGCCTTCATCGCAGCGCCCCCCGTCGACATCGACGGCATCCGTGAGCCCGTCGCCGGCTCCCTGATCTACGGAAACAACATCATCTCTGGTGCTGTTGTTCCTTCCTCGAACGCCATCGGCCTGCACTTCTATCCCATCTGGGAAGCTGCTTCTCTCGATGAGTGGCTGTACAACGGCGGTCCTTACCAGCTGGTGGTCTTCCACTTCCTGATCGGCATCTTCTGCTACATGGGTCGCGAGTGGGAACTTTCCTACCGCCTCGGCATGCGCCCCTGGATCTGCGTTGCTTACAGCGCACCTGTGGCTGCTGCCTCCGCCGTGTTCCTGGTGTACCCCTTCGGTCAGGGTTCCTTCTCTGACGGCATGCCCCTCGGCATCTCCGGCACCTTCAACTTCATGCTGGTGTTCCAGGCAGAGCACAACATCCTGATGCACCCCTTCCACATGATGGGCGTCGCAGGTGTGTTCGGTGGCTCCCTGTTCTCCGCCATGCACGGTTCACTGGTGACCTCCTCCCTGGTGCGTGAAACCACCGAGAGCGAGTCCCAGAACTACGGCTACAAGTTCGGCCAAGAGGAAGAGACCTACAACATCGTGGCTGCCCACGGTTACTTCGGTCGCCTGATCTTCCAATACGCCTCCTTCAACAACAGCCGCAGCCTTCACTTCTTCCTGGCTGCCTGGCCTGTGGTCGGCATCTGGTTCACTGCCCTGGGCGTCAGCACCATGGCTTTCAACCTGAACGGTTTCAACTTCAACCAGTCCATCCTTGATGGTCAGGGCCGCGTCCTGAACACCTGGGCTGATGTGCTGAACCGCGCCAACCTCGGCATGGAAGTGATGCACGAGCGCAACGCTCACAACTTCCCCCTCGACCTGGCTGCTGCTGAGTCCACTCCTGTGGCTCTGCAAGCACCTGCCATCGGCTGAGGCTGAAGTCTCTTAACCCAAAGATTCAGCTTCGGTTGAATCGGAAAGCCCCCTCTCGCGAGGGGGCTTTTTGTTTTGGGCAATTGATTCATTTCATGCAGTAGCCACAACGAACGAGGGGCAGACCGCGCAATCTGGATATAACAACACCTCGGGGCCATGGGTTTCTTCACGGCACTCACCGAGGCGATGGGCAGCAGGCAATCTCTGTTGGTCACCGGCCTTGATCCCAATCCGGAAATGCTTCGCAGCTGGGCTGAATCGTGCGGCCTTGGCGGTAGTTCTCTTCTCAGTCAGGCTCGCTCCTGGTGTAAGTCGGTGATTGAAGCCACCGCTGACCATGTCTGCGCTTACAAGCCAAGCCTGGGTTTCTATCAAGCCATGGGATCAGCAGGGGTTGAGCTGATGCTCGAAGTGCGTGAACTGCTGCCCAACGATCTTCCTCTCATCATTGATCTCAAACACGGGGATCTGAACAGCTCCAGTGCCATCGCCGCTTACCTGTTCAAAACACTCCACGCTGACGCAGTCACCCTGAATCCTTTGGCAGGTCAAGACATCGCCGCGCCGTTTCTGCTTTATCCGGGCAAAGGTGTCTTGATCAATTGCCACAGCTCCAACCCGGGAGCCAGAAGCCTGCAGCATTTCCCCAGTGAGCAGCAGCCCCTTTACTTACAGGTGGTGAGGGAAAGCCAGAGCTGGGGGACTCCCGATCAAGTGCTTCTGGAAGTTGGCACAAGTGACCCCAGCGTTCTTGCGCGCGTACGTAAGGAAGCGCCAGAACGGTTTGTCATGCTCCGCTCGCTTTGGGGTGAAGAGGGAAATCTGCAACGGCTCATGGGCAGTGGCCTGAATGCCACCGGTGATGGCTTGCTCTTGCCGTTACCCCAGAGCCTGCTTAATCAAGACGACATCCACGAACAGACCGCAGCTCTCAAGCAGCGAATCAACAACTTGCGTCAAGAGCACCTTGTGGCTCGACGGGATTCGCAGGCAGTTCCATTCAATGATTGCCGGATCTGGCCCCATGCTCAGTCTTCGGTATCGATGCAGCAATCGCTTGCCGAGTCTGATCAAATGCAGCAAGGCATGACGCAAGAACTCAGGGATCTGGTGATCGACCTGTTTGATATTCGTTGTTTGCTGTTTGGCGAGTTCAAGCAGGCGAGCGGCGCAATCTTCAACTACTACGTTGATCTCCGCCAAATCATTTCCGACCCGGCCTTGTTTCGGCGTGTGCTGGATTGCTACGCCCAAGTGCTGCGGCCGCTCTGTTTTAACCGAATTGCTGGCATTCCCTATGGTTCTCTGCCAACGGCAACCGGGCTTTCACTCCAACTTCACAAGCCATTGATCTACCCGCGTAAAGAGGTGAAGGCCCATGGCACCAGGCGTTTGGTGGAGGGTGAATTCAATGAAGGTGAAACGGTGGCCGTCGTCGACGACATCCTGATAACCGGAGGAAGCGTGCTGGAGGGAATCGCTAAGCTCACCACCTCAGGCCTCACCGTCAGCGACGTCGTGGTGTTCCTCGACCATGGCGGTCGCCATGACACGCGAGCCAAACAACGCCTCGCTGATGCAGGCCTGAATCTTCAGGCGGTGCTCACACTCGAAAGTATCGGCGACCTTTTGGAGGAGGCAGGCCGAATCAGCAGCCGCCAAGCCGAGGCTCTGCGCTCCCAAGATGGCTATTGATCAGCGGGGCTGATCGCAGGGATGAGTAGCGCTGTTGTGCACAGGGGGTCGGTTGGCATTCACATTGCACAAAGTCCCTTTACATTGTGAAGGTCGGTTAACCGACTTTCTTTACCGCCGACGGGTTTTCCCTGACGCTTTCTCCCCCGTACTCATGACCACCACCATTCAGCAGCGCTCCGGCGCCAATGGCTGGCAGTCCTTCTGCGAGTGGGTCACCTCCACCAACAACCGCCTGTATGTGGGCTGGTTCGGTGTGCTGATGATCCCCACCCTGCTGGCTGCCACCACCTGCTTCATCGTTGCCTTCATCGCAGCGCCCCCCGTCGACATCGACGGCATCCGTGAGCCCGTCGCCGGCTCCCTGATCTACGGAAACAACATCATCTCTGGTGCTGTTGTTCCTTCCTCGAACGCCATCGGCCTGCACTTCTATCCCATCTGGGAAGCTGCTTCTCTCGATGAGTGGCTGTACAACGGCGGTCCTTACCAGCTGGTTGTCTTCCACTTCCTGATCGGCATCTTCTGCTACATGGGTCGCGAGTGGGAACTTTCCTACCGCCTCGGCATGCGCCCCTGGATCTGCGTTGCTTACAGCGCACCTGTGGCTGCTGCCTCCGCCGTGTTCCTGGTGTACCCCTTCGGTCAGGGTTCCTTCTCTGACGGCATGCCCCTCGGCATCTCCGGCACCTTCAACTTCATGCTGGTGTTCCAGGCAGAGCACAACATCCTGATGCACCCCTTCCACATGATGGGCGTCGCAGGTGTGTTCGGTGGCTCCCTGTTCTCCGCCATGCACGGCTCCCTGGTGACCTCCTCCCTGGTGCGTGAAACCACCGAGAGCGAGTCCCAGAACTACGGCTACAAGTTCGGCCAAGAGGAAGAGACCTACAACATCGTGGCTGCCCACGGTTACTTCGGTCGCCTGATCTTCCAATACGCCTCCTTCAATAACAGCCGCAGCCTTCACTTCTTCCTGGCTGCCTGGCCTGTGGTCGGCATCTGGTTCACTGCCCTGGGCGTCAGCACCATGGCGTTCAACCTGAACGGTTTCAACTTCAACCAGTCCATCCTTGATGGTCAAGGCCGCGTCCTGAACACCTGGGCTGATGTGCTGAACCGCGCCAACCTCGGCATGGAAGTGATGCACGAGCGCAACGCTCACAACTTCCCCCTCGACCTGGCTGCTGCTGAGTCCACTCCTGTGGCTCTGCAAGCACCTGCCATCGGCTGAGGCTGAAGTCTCTTAACCCAAAGATTCAGCGTCAGTTGAATCGGAAAGCCCTCACCTCACGGTGGGGGCTTTTTGGTGGCATTAATTGTCATCATTTAGCGTAAAAGTCTTACAACCTTGGAGAAGGATGATTCGTTGAGATTGTTCGACCTGAGTTCCTGTGAAGCTTCTCAGCAGCATCGTTTGCTCTCTCTCCATTGCGATCTATGCCTTGATCGGTCTGCTGAAAATTCAGACAACGAACTTTCCAACAATCGAGGCGTGGCTGGTTTGTTTGGTGCAACCTGTTGCTTCCGCCGCTGGAGGTGTCTGAATTTGTTTCTCTATTGGTGCCAGGATTCGTTGAATTCGATCACTTCTCTCAAGTTGTTTGTTGCTGAACATCGGCCTGACGTTGTCCCGGAGCAACTAAGCCGCTTTCTGGCTTCGCTGATGCGCCTGGAGCGAAAGGAACAGCGCGCGCGGATTGCCGTAACGGTCTGGGAATGCTTGATGGAGTCGCTTTAGTCGTCGCCAGCAGACGCTTTGTCTGGCTTCCCCTTCTTTCACACCATCGGCCACCAGGTATTCCATGGCGCGGGTGTATACCGCTTCCGTTTCTCGCAGTTCTGCTAAAGATGGTTCATGGGTGAAGGTGATTGTTGTCATCTCTTTGCGATATCACTTGTCGCCATCCATTGATACCTGAGCCGGGTCTTGAGCTCTACCCCCATCTGGGGTGAATTGTTTGCTCAGATTTGAACCATGCCGCAGCGCATTCCCTTCAATACTGCTTGAACCCGGTTGTTCACTTCAAGAGTACGCAACAGCCGTTTGGTATAGGTGCGTGCGGTCTCTTCGGTGACGATGAGATCCTCAGCGATTTCCCGGTCGGACATTCCGCGGGCGAGGCGGTCGAGAACTTCGTATTCCCTTGGTGTGAGCCTCGGGCAGCTGAGATAGGGGAGTTCATCAGATCGTAGTGATGGGCTGCGGTAGGAGTGATCTCCCATGACCGCCAATACTGCTGCTTCAAGAGGTTTGCGGTCTTCAATGATGTCGGCTTCGGCAACAACTGCTTCCAGCCAAGATGCATTGTCGTACTCCACGGGAATGGCATCGCTCAACGCCAGTACCACTACTTTCAGGTCAGGTTGCAACTCCCGAGCTTTGCGCGCCAACTCAAAGCCATTGCCTTTTTCAAGCATGTCCGTGCATAGAAGTAGCTCGAATGAATCCATTTTGAAATAACTCAGGCAGGATTCTTCATCCGTAACAGCACACCCAATGAGAGATTTTTCGCTGAAACTTTCGCAGAAACAACGTAGAAAGAAACGCCCCTTCATGGCCAGTGCTATTCGTCCGTTGATGGCAACGGAAAGTAGGGGCTCTTCGTTGGCAGATTGGTGTTCGCTCTGCAGGTATGGGGTTAGATCCATGCGCTTCCCGGCATGTTTTATTCATCCTTGCGGATCACTCGGCCCATATGGTTTGGACGTCGTCAGTCGTCATAGACGCGGCATTCTGGAGCGTCTGGGTTGAGCTCGCAATGCACTTCGAGGGAGGTGGGGTCCTTGTGTTCTCCTGGATGGTGGCTGCGATACGTCTCGAGCTCCTCGAGCTCGGTGGAGAAGTGACGCGCCTTGGCCTGGTCTCCGCTGGCCTTCGCCTTGGCGAGTTCCTCACGGTCTTTGGCGATATGAATTTCGATTGATTCCACGGTCAAGATTGCAAGCCGAGTTATTCAACGCTCTGACTGCATGGTTGAGCTACCCCCATCCGGGGACAGAGCAATTGTCCCCAAATGGGAGGCGATGCAATGGCCTTGTTCATTGCACAGTTCTGCTTGGCGGAGTGAACAACCATGAGCACATGCAACCTCAGCATTGGAGAGCTCGAAGCCAAGTATCCGCTGTACTGTAAAGCTTTGAAGATCCTCATCAAGCAGGGCAAAACCAGTGCTCAACTTCAACGAACACTCTGTTGGGATCGTTTGAGGTTGTTGCATCGCTCTTTGCCAAGGCAATACAAATCTCCCGAGCGTTTGATGTTGATAATCCAGGCCGAGTTCGCATCAGTTCAAGATGTCTGAGGAGGGTTTGTGATGGTCGAAATGAATGTCTTTAGGACTAAGGTTTTAAGCTTTGTGCTGAGCAGGATCGCTGAACTCGATCAAGTGCAGCGCTACGAAGACAGCTATGCGTTGACTCAGGAATTCAGAGAATGGCTTCTCTACCCTCAGATTCAACCGAGCTCGAGGCAGGCCAAGCCATAAATACTGCGGTCATGGCCTTCCGGCATCACGCCCTTGTACATGCGCACCGTTGAGCCCATGGGTTTGAACCCCTTGGCCGTTGTGATGGTCTTGGCGAATCGGTTATGCCCTGGCGTGTCGATTAAAACAACTCCCTTGTGACGGTCCATGGCGTTGTTCAGCAACAGTGATGCCATGACGGGATCTTCTGCCAGCCAGGGTCCCACCCGCCAACCTTCACCGATGGGGAGTAAGCAAGGCCGAATGCGCACGTAGCCGTGGCATGTCCCCTGGGAATCTCTTGCCACAAACACGTCTCCTGCCCTGTGGCGTAACCACAGTTCAAGGAAATGGGGCCGTGGACTGATTTCGTGGCGTTCGTCGTAGCGCTGAATCGCCTCGAGAGAGATCTCACGCAGTGGCACAACGGAGATGTCGCTGCGCTGGAGCAGGGTGGTGTTCGGGTGTTGTGATTGATCGCTGCGGCAGAGCATCTGCCGGCGAGTGGTGACGCAGTCCCTTTGAAATCCGGCTTTCTCGTAGAAGTCCACCATCTGCGCTGCGGCTTCCAGGCCAATGCACTCAACGTTGCTAAGGGTCTTCAAGGCGTGTTGCCAGAGGCGACGGCCAATTCCCTGACCCCGATGCTCTGGCTTCACCACAAACAGGCCGATGAAGGCGTAGCTGGAGCTGTAGGTGACGGCGGCGATGCAGCCCACTGGCACGTCGTCTTGCCAGGCCAACCAGATCCCCTGACGGTCGGTGTTGGCGTAGATCTCGATGTCGCCCACTCCTGGAGCGAAATCCTGTTCACGGGCGATTCCTGTGACTACGTCAAGATCGGCTGGCGTGAACGGTTTGATCTCCAGCATCGACAGTCAGGCGAGGGATCTGCAACCTGAGTGTTCGATCAGTGCTCAGGCGGCGTCAGGCCGCCTGAAGAATCGAATCCACACTGGTTGGGTATCGACGCACGTAGGCATCGGTTTCCATGGCGACGATGCGCGCTTCTTGGCGATTGGCCGCGTGGAGTTGGAGCGTGTGTTGGCTGCCGTCGTTCTTCTTGTATCGAACGACAAAGCGTTGTGGTGCAGTTGTCATCGCTCTGTGACCTTCCGTCCGATGCGCACAGTTGCTGGCCGCAGGGCGCAGGCAAGGGCATGGAATGGGCGGTGAGTCCCCTCAACAATGAGGCTTCCCATGGGTTGTGCTTGAGCAAGGTCGAGCTTCATGGCTTTGCCTCGAGTGGAACTGTCTTACTGCTTCTGAACGCGTTGATCTATCCCCCATCTGGGGACAATTCACGCTGCCAATCAAACGCTGCGTACATTGGCGGATCCAAGCGGTGCATGCAACGGCGAAAGGGAGATCCGAATCGTTTCGGAAGGTTCTCCTCCAACCCCTGTGCACCCTTCCGGTTGACGCTGATAGCAAGCGAATGTTCAGGAGGTGACTCACCCCTATGCCCGCCTCTTAATGCGGTTTTTCACTCAGATTGCGGCACCTGAGCACCTGCTTGTCAAGAATACGGGTACCTCCGAGAAGGATTCATGAGGCGTAAATGGATGGCATGGAGGGCTGGATTCGTCTTGTTTGTGCTGGTCCTGATGCTTTCGCTTGGAGTGAGTGTCAGCGCTGCCGCTGTCTCAAAACTCCGTGGCGGCTGGTACCCGTGGATGCCATACCAATACGAGGAAAAAACAGACGAGGTTCAGAGACTGACAGGCCTCGATATCGAATTGTTTCGAGAGATCTTTGAAAATCAGCTTGACTTCACTCTCGAGTTACCCCAGATCAACTGGGATGAGCATCAGCAGCAACTGAAAGAGGGCAAGCGTGATATCGCCGGGGGAGCCTTCATGACCGAAGAGCGCGAAAACTATGTCTATTTTTCGACCCCCTATCGAACCGAAGATGTCGTTCTCGTAGCGAATCGAAGAGATGCACAGGCGAGACGATTTATCAATAAAGATAAATTCATCAAAGACTTTCCCAACAGCAAGCTGCGACTCGGGGTCGTTGATGGTTACGTCTATGGCGATGTGATTGATGACTTCTTAAGTGCACCTGCGAACCGCAACCGGGTGCTCTCCAGTGCGAGTGTCCAATCAAATCTCCAGAACCTTATCGAGGGCAAGGTTGACCTGGTTCCTGTGGACCGATTGGTCGGCGCATCGTTGATTTGGGACAACAAGTTCGCGAGTCAGTTGGTCATGGGTGAAACGCCCATTTTTAGTGGTCCAATCGTGGCTTTGTTCAGCCGAAGCAGTACCTCGCCTGCTCTAGTGAGCTCTTTCAATCAAGCACTTCAGACGATTCGCAAGAGTGGGCGATACAACATGATTGTCCGAGGGCATCTTTTCCCCACACTTCTTGGATTGGCCGCTGATCAGCCATGGTTTCGAATGCTCGACAACATTGGGACTGCAGCCTTCGCGTTCTCAGGGGTTCTTCTGGCACGCAAAGAGAAATTCAGCCTTTTCGGGGCGCTCGTTCTCGCCAGTCTTCCTGCCGTGGGTGGGGGAATCCTCAGGGATCTGCTTGTTAACCGGGATCGCCCTGCCGTGATGGACTCTCCCAATCACCTTGCGGTTGTCTTTGTTGTCGTGTTGGTCAGCTATGTCGCTCTGCGATTGCCTGAACGGCATGTGCGCCTGCGATTGATTCCAACGATCGAAGAGAAGGGCAACTGGATCATTAAATTGTTTGATGCCGTTGGTCTTGCTTCATTCACTGTTGTGGGTGTGATTGTTGCTGTGGAGGAACGGTGCGATCCCCTGTTGATCTGGGGTCCGATTTTCAGTGCAATGACAGGGGCTGGTGGCGCGATCCTGCGCGACGTGATCAGAGCTGATGCCAGCCACCCGTCGCTTCATCATGAGTTTTACGCAGAGATTTCTCTGCTCTGGGGATTTATATTTTCGCTCTTTATCGTCAGTTATGCGGACGTAGAGAGCTTCAATCTGATGTCGATCAAGATCGCCGTTGCTCTGACCGGTATCGGTTGTCTGTTGACGAGGGTTCTAGTGATTCAACGGGGCATCCAGGCTCCTGCTTTCGCGTCAATGCCAGACAGGGAAACGATGCCTCCATCCGCTTATTCCGAAAGGGAAGATGGCCGAAGGCTTCAGTGACCGCTTATCTGCAAAGGTTCATTGGTTTTCTGCCGTCTGATTTCCCAACACGCTTCCTTTTACTCCAACGAGCTGTCGTCAGTTTGTAGGGAAATTTGGGGGCAGAATCGGCTCTGAATCAACGCTCAGGTTGTTCTCGGATGGCACGGCGTCCGACTCACCTGAACCAAGAGGCGGTTCTGGCTTTGGTGCAGGCGCCAACAATTGTTCGGCGGCGGGTGTCGCAGGATTTGGAGCTTCCTCAGGTCCGACGACATCGACTGCGGTGCGCTGTACGACCAACCGGAAACGTATGGCTTGCCTGCGGTTGATTTCTTCCTGGACTGCTGAGACCTGCTTGAAACTCGGCAGGGCTGGATCCGAGACCCGCACGATGACGCGGATGACCGGAGGATTTTGATTCCAGGCGATATCAACACGCTCAACATCCACAGTTTCCCGATCGCCGAACGTCAGCGTCTCCCGCGTCAGGAAACCCTCGATGGTCTCCTGAACCATGTCCCGGGTGCTGTCCTTCTGGGCTCTGTCCAACAAATTCAGAAAACTACTGCCGAGTGGCACAAGGAGCAGGCCGGTGAGAGTGAAACTGGCTGCGCTGAGGTGGCTGCGTCGGAACACCTGTCTGAATTCGGGATCCTTCCAGGCCATCAGCACTAGGCCACCGGTGAGGATGCCCAGCAGGTTGGTGGCGAAAAGCAGGCCAGCACCTACTGCTTCGTTCCACTGTTGTTGTGAAAGGAGCAGACCCATCACGCACACCGGCGGAACAAGAGCCACGGCAATGGCGGTCCCTGCCAAGGAACTCACCGCATCGCTGCGAAGCTTGGCGTAGGTGGCAAGGCCGCCAGCCACCAGGGCGATGCCGAGATCAAGCAGATTCGGCGTTGTTCGGGTCAGCACTTCAGTGCCGAATCGCGGTAAATCCGCCAGGTATCCCAGCACCAGAGACAAGAGTGTGGTGCTCACTACCCCCACCATCAAGGTGCGCAGTGATCGCCCCAGCAGTTGAACCTCTCCAAGCAGGATTGCAAAAGCGGCCGCCCGCAGCGGCATGATCCACGGGGCCACCACCATGGCGCCGATCACCACGGCGGCGCTGTTCGCAAGCAGCCCGAGCGTGGCAATCAGGCTTGCCCCCACGCTCAACACGATGAAAACCTCATCAAGGCAGGCATCACGCATATGACTGCGGTGCAGTCGCCTGAGCATGCGGCTGGAGGCGCTCTCCGAGTCCATGAACCTTTCGAAAGAATCTCAGCAGCCTGATCGATTCAGCTTGCTGACAGACGATGAAGGACTGGAAAGCAACAGACTTTGCAAGCCGATGACCTGACTTGAACAGGCGACCCACGCTTTACGAAAGCGTTGCTCTACCAGCTGAGCTACATCGGCATCCTATGGAAATTAACATTTGAGGCCACGCTTTCAGCCCGTGACATCAGATCAACAAGGAGACAGAGATCTGGATCCGGCTATGCGTCAGAGACTCCTTCAGGAGTCACGCACTCCCTGGCGGGGATTCAGGCGTCTCCTCTGGGTCGCTTTGTTCGGTTCCGGTGGTCTGGGTCTCTTCGTGATGGCTTTTCGCCTCAGTGCTGGGAACCCCGTCGTTCCCAGCGACTTGTTGATCCAGATCGGAGCGGTTGTTCTCTTTGGAAGCTTGCTCTGGTTTGATCGGCCCAGAACTGAGACCTGAGCTTTTGCTGGGTGATGACCATGTCAACGGTGGAAGAGTGAGCAGCCCGAAGCCAAAGCTGGTTCGATCGTTGCGCATCTGTTCGTCGCTGAGGGGCTCAACGGCGAGGACGTTTGCGTCAGAACGGGTGAGCAGCCAAAGGGCGGAGCAGAGCTGTTGCCACTGCCACAGAAGTAGAGAAAGAAGCAGGCCCGAGAGCAGTAATCCCGTGAGCCTGCTTCCTTCTCTGAGAGGCGAGAGATCGATCACCAAGAGGGCTGAACGATCGATCCACCAGAACACCATCAGCAGCAGCACCATGCCGAACACCGTGGCGATGCGCAGTGCGGGTGATTGTTGAAGCGTACTGATCCGCCGCTGGTCGATCTGACGGGTTGAAAGAGGCTGGCGCACCAGCAGCAATGATCCCCAGTCCACCGGCCGTTGCACCAGCCAGTACCCCGGCGCCACCACAGACAGACTCCACACCAATAGGCGTTCCAGGGCTGGAGAGGGGCCGAAGGAGCTGCTTGCAAGAAGGAGCCTGAGCAGCTCGAGCTCCAGCGGAATCACGGCCAAGGCCATCAGCTGAAGCCAGAGGAGCGGCTCTCGGCGGGTGATCATCAGGTGGTGAGCTTGCGTCGCTGGGTGACCATCTTGAAGGCTTCGATCCGGTCACCGTCTTTCCAGTTGGCAAAGCGATCCGTGCCCACCCCGCACTCGAATCCTGTTGCCACCTCTTTGACGTCGTCCTTGTTGCGGCGCAGAGAGTCGAGAGCGCCTGAATAGACGATCTCCTTCCCACGGTGCACTCGGACTTTGCAGTTTCTCTGCAGTTTGCCCGTGGTCACGTAGCAACCGGCCACGGCGCTCTTGCCGATCGTGAACACGGCGCGCACCTCGGCCTCGCCGAGAGCCTCTTCGACGAGTTCAGGTTCGAGCAGGCCTTCCATGGCCAGCTGGATATCCTCCAAGAGCTTGTAGATGACGTCGTAATCGCGAACATCGACACCGGTCGCGTCCGCGGCCTTGCGCGCTCCAGAGGCCATGGAAGTGTTGAATCCCACGATCACGGCTCCAGATGCTGCGGCAAGGTCAACATCGGTTTCAGTGATCTCTCCAGGGGCTGAGAGCAGCACCCTCACCTGCACCTCGTCCTTCGGTAACTGTTCAAGAGAGCCAAGAATGGCTTCAACTGAACTCTGCACATCGGCCTTGAGGATGAGATTGAGTTCCTTGAGATCGCCTTCATTCGCCTGACCGGACATCGCGGTGAGGGAGACACGGCGCGAGGCCATCTGCTGGGCCAGTCGGGTGGCTCTGGCATCGGATGCACGATCACCGACCACGGCACGGGCTGACTTCTCATCCGGGTACACCTCAAACTCATCACCGGCCGTCGGCACTTCGCTGAATCCAAGGGCTTCAACGGCACAGGATGGACCTGCCTCCTTGAGGCGAACGCTGGCGTCATCGACCATGGCTCGGACTTTGCCGAGCACAGGCCCCGCTGCCACCACATCGCCCGTTCTCAACGTTCCGTTTTGGACCAGCAAGGTGGCCACTGGACCTTTCGCCTTGTCGAGGTGCGCCTCGATCACCGTGCCGCGGGCCAGGCGATTGGGATTGGCCTGGAGATCCTCAACCTCGGTGACGAGCAGGAGCATCTCCAGCAGCTTGTCGACGTTCTCTGACTTGATGGCACTGACGGGCACCATCACCACATCACCGCCCCACTCTTCGGCCAGGAGATTCTGTTCAGAGAGCTCTTGCTTCACCCGATCAGGCGAGGCCCCTTCCTTATCGATCTTGTTGATCGCTACGACGATGGGTACTTCGGCAGCGCGTGCGTGGCTGATCGCCTCGAGCGTTTGAGGCCGCACTCCATCATCGGCTGCCACGACAAGAACAGCCACGTCAGTGACCTTCGTGCCGCGGGCGCGCATGGCTGTGAACGCCTCGTGGCCAGGTGTGTCGAGGAAGGTGAGCTTGCGAGGTTCGCCACCGTGCTCGATCTCCACTTGATACGCACCGATGTGCTGGGTAATGCCTCCGGCTTCGCCCGCCGCCACACGAGCTTTGCGAATGGCGTCGAGCAGGCTTGTTTTGCCGTGATCCACGTGGCCCATGACGGTCACGACGGGGGGCCGGCGGATCAGATGATCGCGGTCTTTTTCCTCGATCATTTCCACAGTCTTCTTCGCGGCTTCCTCAACGTCGTCCTGAAGGACGGGAACACCGAATTCCTCCGCCACGGCTTCGATCGTGGGCATATCGAGGGACTGGGTCACCGTGGCGATGATTCCCTTGAAGAACAGGGATTTGATGATTTCCGAGCTTTCGACACTCAACATGTCAGCCAGCTCTTGAACCGTGAGGTTGTCCTCCGGTACAACGATCATTTCGGGCCTGACCTGCTTGGCCTCACGGGCAGCACGCAACTCCATGGCCCGACGACGTTGTCGTTGCCTGGTGGTTTCTTTGCGGCGCTTGCGCATGGCCGCCACTGGTTTGGGGGCAGCCTTTTGTTGGGCTCTCGGCTTGGCCGGGCGCGCCAGGCTTGCCGACAGCACCATGTTTTCCTGTTCGCCGGCGAATCCCCCGGTCTGCGCGGCCAATGAATCGTCGTTCTCGCCGATGATGTGAACTTTCTGGCGCTGCTTTTGCGGTGAACGATTTCGCAGTGCCTCGAGCTTGGCACTGTCGTCCCAATCGGGACGTCCTGGGCGCCGTTGTCCTCCAGGACCCGCGCCTGGCCTGAATCCACCTGGGCGTCTTGGTGCCGTCGCTGGCGAGGGCGGTGTCGCGGTTGGGCGTGACACCGGAGGAGTTGCTTTTGGCCCGTCCGCTCTGGGGCTGACCGGAGTTCCATCAGGCCGTCTCGGTGGCGGAACCCCTGGCCGTCCGGTTGGTTTCTGCAGCTGCATGAGCTCGCCGGGGGCAACCGGTTTGCGCATACCGGGCGGCATGGCCGGACGGTTTCCTCCGGGTCCGGGGCGTGGCCCTCCCCCGGGGCGGCCACCATCACCTTTGGTGCCGCCGCTATCTCTGCGGATCGGCTTACCGACGAGCTCAAGCGAGTTGCCACCCGGGCGGGATGGACGTCCCGATCCAGTCCCAGGTCGTGCGGGTGAGCCGGGACGTTGGGCACCGGCAGGCCGTTGAGGCATGTTCCGTTGGCTTCCTGGCGCACTGGGGCGAGGGCTTACGGCCGGTCTGGGAGACCCTGCCCCTGAATTTTGTCGGGTTGGTGGTCCAGCCGATGGTGGTCCTGCCGGCCGTTTGGGTTGAGGGCGGCCCACCAGTTCAGGTTTTGCGGCTGGCCGCTGCGGAGGGGGAGCATTCCTGTTGACAGGAGTTTTGGGTTGGGGACGGCTTGGAGGTGCATTGGCTGGCCGTGGTGCATCGTTGGGAGAACTCCTACGCATGGGAGCGGCACCGCGGGGCTTCGGTGAAGACGCGGAGGGTTGTTGGGGAACCGGACGCGCGGGAGGTGATGGCGGACGGCTGACTGTGCGTGCAGGTGCAGGTGCAGGCGCAGGTGCAGGTGCAGGTGCAGGTTTCGGCCTGGGAACCGGTTGCTGAGCTGTCGGTTGCTGTCGCACCACGGGTTTCTGGGGTGTGGTGCTCTGGGGACCAGTGGCTTTTGGCGCGGCCGGTCGTGAAGGGGCTGCAGGCCTCGCGGGCGGTTGCTGCGGTGAGCTCGCTTTGCTGGGGGAAGCTGGAGCTGGTGAAGCGAGGGGTTTGCTTGCTGCGGGTTTGGGCTGAGCTGGGCGCGCCGGAGTGTTGCTGCTCTGACCGGCGGCTTTCTGAACGGAGAGGATGGCCTTACTCGGCGTGGGCTTGCCAGGAGAGGCTGCGGGGCGGGGAGTGCCACCTGCCTTTAAGAGGCTGCGGATCTTCCCAGCTTCCATCTCGCTGATCGAGCTGCTGTGGCTCTTGGCCGCAATGGACAGCTTCTCCGCGGCATCCAGCACGTCTTTGTTGTCCAGGCCAAGGTCCTTGGACAGCTCATAGATTCTGACTTTGCCGCTGCTGGTCATTCAGGTCTCCGGTCGGTCCGGGCACGGTGTGCCTCGGGGCATCACTCAAGGTGGGGCCAATGTTCATCTTGCCTCAGCGACTGTCTCCTTCTCAGAGAAGAGTCGCTGTTTCAACGTCGCCATCACGCTGTCAGGCACCTGGCATCGCAGGGCTTTTTGCAGTCGCTTCCGACGTTGTGCTTCTTCTAGACAGCTCTCCTGAGGACAGAGATAGGCAGAACGCCCCATTCCCTGTTCGAGGAGGACCCCATCCCGATGGTCACGCACAATCCGCCAGAGAAGGTTTCGATCCAGCAGCTGACGGCAGGCGACACAGCGTCGCAGGATGGGGCGCTGTGGCTTCACCGGGCTCCTACCTCGTTGGAGGATTCATCAGATTCTGGGGTCGGTTCGCTGGCCTCGTCGGTTGCACCTTCAGGCATTTCAACGTCGTCAACCGCTTCGTCGCCGTACTCCTCTTCGTCTTCCGGCAGGGGATAAAGCTCCCGCAGACGGGCATCCTCTTCCGCTCTGGCGGCCTGTTCGGCGGCAATTCGCTCTTCGGCTTCCCGCTGCAGGGCCTCTTCCTGTTCCCGCTGGGAAATCAGCTCGGATACGACCGCATCCTCGGAGGCCTGGTCGTACTCGCTGGCGTTCTTGATATCAATCTTCCAGCCCGTCAGACGGGCAGCGAGGCGAACGTTCTGCCCTTCCCGTCCGATCGCCAGGCTCAGTTGATCCGGAGGTACCAGCACATGGGCATGCTGACCGACGGGATCCACCAGCCTCACCACATCCACGCGGGCAGGGCTAAGGGAATTCGCAATGTATTGGCCAGGATCGGCTGACCAGCGGATCACATCGATCTTCTCGCCCCTCAGCTCATTCACAACCTGCTGAATCCGTGATCCGCGTGCACCGATGCAGGCACCTACGGGGTCGACTTCGCGTTCGATGCTGTCAACAGCAACCTTGGTGCGTGGTCCAACGGAACGGGACGGTGGATTCGCTTCTCGTGCAACAGCAACGATCCTGACGGAGCCTTCCTGAATCTCGGGGACTTCGTTCTCGAACAGATACACCACAAGCCCTGCGTTGGCTCGGCTTACGAACAGCTGGGGACCACGACGGGGAACTTCACTGACTTCCTTGAGGAAGACCTTGAAAGTGGCGTTGGCGCGGTAGTTGTCGTTGGGAAGCTGATCCCTTCGCGGAAGCTCAGCTTCCACCTCTGGCCGCCCAAGGCCAGAGCTCACGGCCATGATCACGGATTGGCGTTCAAAGCGGATCACGCGGGCTGTGAGGACAGGATCTTCAAGATCGGCAAACTCTTCCTGAATCATCCGACGCTGCTGGTCTCGCAACTTCTGGGCGAGAACTTGCTTGGTCGTGGCAGCTGCCATTCGCCCGAAATCTTCTTTTTCCGGGGTGACATCCAGAACCACAGTGTCACCAGCCTGGGCGTCATCGGCGACTTGCATCACTTCTGCCAAGGCGATCTGGTGGTCCTCGCTTTCGACCTCGTCAACAATGATCTTGCTGGCGAGCACGCGGTAACCCTCCTCATCCAAGTCGAGGGCGACATCGAAGTTGCTGAAGTATTCCTCATCGAAAGGGTCTTCACCCAGTCCTAGGTAAAGCGTGCGGCGATAACGCTCATATCCCTTTAAGAGGGCTTCCCTCAAAGCTGCTTCCACCACCTGGGGAGGGAGCTTCTTCTCTTCACTGATGTCTTCGATCAGGTTGCTGAGTCCGGGAAGAAGAACGAGAGCCATCGGGTGGAGATCGTAAAAAGAGAAAAGGAGATGAGCGGGCGGAGGTGATTCAGCTAGTGGGGCTGATGAGCTGAACGGAAATCACAGAGGGTCTGGAAATGCGTTTGATGCGTCCACGCACATTCACGTGCACGTGGTCGTTGTCGCGTTCGAGAAGGGAGCCTTGTTGCCGTAGTTCCCTGCCTTCGTTATCGCGGTAGAGGACTTCAACCGGATAACTGCGAAACGTCTGGAAGTCCCGATCGCTCTGGAGCTGATCCCCGATTCCAGGACTGCTGATCTCCAAAACATACGCCTCAGTGAGCAGTGCCTGCGATTCGAGCGCTTCTCCCATGGGTCTACTGAAACCTGCGCAGTCATCTAGAGACACGTCAGAACCATCACTGCGACGGATCTGCACCTGCACCGTCATCGGCTGAAGGTGGGTGAGAATCTGAATGCCTGCAAGCTCAAAACCTTGAGCTGCAGCTGTGGCTGCAGCAACGGAGGTGATGTCCGGCAGCAGTGGATGGGGCAAGGGCTAGGCGAGAGAGTGATTCGGGCTCAGGCCCGATGGTTGATGCTGTGATCACCCTCCCGGAGAGAGGTACTCACCAGGCCTTCACTAAATGTAGGTGATCGAGGTTCGGCTGCTGGCTTCTGGATCGTTGTCGCGCTGATTTTGAAATCACCTGATTCACGGCCTTCCCAGACGGGACTGAGGGCTATCAGAACCGTGTGCTGCTTTCATCAGTGAATGGAGATGAGCCTTGATTGGATAGGCTCCCTGGTTGCCTACGAGATCCTGCCGACGATCGCAGCGAAGCCCAGGGTGGATGGTGGCGAGCGAGTGATTCAGGTGCTGGTTGCACTCTCCAGTTCCATCTTGTTCAGCACCACGTCAACAGGAATTTGGCTCGAGAAGCGGCAGGCGCAGGTCTCTGCAGCATCAAGACTCCCATGCTCCCAGTACTTGTTGCTGCCGTTTCCGCCTCCGCAAAACCCGTAGTACTCGCAGGTTTGTTGACAGCGCTCTGTTCCGGCCTGCATTTCCTGCAACAGACGCTGAAATGTGGGGCTTTGCGTCGCATCCAAGAGTGAGAGATCGCGGATGTTGCCAAGGTTGAACAATCCGTATCGCTCGGTTTCCACCGAGAGCAGCTCCGGGTCGAAGGTGGAAAAGTTGCCCTTCGCATCCACGCTCAGAATCGCGTAAGGACGGTTCATTTCGTTCTGCAGCAGACGTTGACCGCCGGCGATCATTCCCATCACCTGGTCGAATTCCCGGATGCGCAAAGGAAAACCGTCCTGTTGATTGAGGGCCCAGAAACGGGAGAGAAACTCGCGGTAACGACGTTCCTTGGCCAGTCCCTGCATCGAGGAGTTGGTATGAACACCCTCCTGCTCCTCCACGTTGAACCCAAGTGCATGGATCCCTTCATCGCGGAAGAAGGTGTACATGCGCTCGGGTTGATCAAGAGCATCCTCAGTGAGCACGGCGATCGCGTGAAAGTCGATGTTGTGCTTTCTGAGGGTGTGGATGCCATTCAGGGTGTTCGCATAGGAGCCCTGGCCATTGCGGAATCGCCTGTGGCTGTTGTGAATGTCTTCGGGACCGTCAATGCTTACGCCCACCACGATGTTGTTGCGTTGGAAGCAGTCACACCAGGCGTCATTGATCAACGTGGCATTGGTCTGAATGTGCTGCTCAATCACCACCCCCTGGGCCTGAAGATCAGCAGTTTCCCGATTGATGATGACGCTGGCTTCGTCATAAAAAGCAGCCGGCAACGTCAGGGGTTCTCCGGCGTGCCAGAGAATCGAAAGATGGGGACCCCAAAACGGACTTTCGTACACCCGCTCCAGCAGCAGGGGTAGCTGCTGCTGGAGGTTGAAGATGTTCCGCTTCTGTCGGTCTGGCAGGTAGCAGTAGCTGCAGTCGAGATTGCAGAGGGAGGTCGACTGGATCACCAGAAGACCGATGGGGCCGTAATCAGACGTGTTCACCAGTTCGCGAATCCGCCGCGGTAGCCATTGGCGAATCCGCCGCCGCCGCCGTTAGCAAAGCCCCGGCCACCGTTGCCCCAGGCCCGGCCACCGTTACCCCAGGCCCGGCCACCGCCGTTGCCCCAGGCCCTGGCAATGGAGTCGGGGGTGCTGCCGGTGATGCCGTTGCTGTCGAGGAGAGCCCAGGCCTTCGTTCCCATCCGTTCAATGCGCTGTTCGAGCGCATTGCCGAGATCAGGCTCGCGGTGCACGGCGGCTTTCGAGGACTCGCAGAGAACGGCGCTGGTCGCAAGGACGGCGACAAGGCTCAGCAGACTTGTTTTGTTCATGGTTCAGAAATGGGAATGGACGAACGGGTCAGGGTCAGGACTGCTTGTTGAATTCGGCTGCAGTGGACAACACGATCGTGAAGAAGCTGCCGATCTGGTCATCACTGAGGCCCAAGGTGCTGCCGGTTCCGATCCAGCGGTTGATCTCAGTGCGGACTTCGTCGTTGTCGTTGACATAGGCCGAGAGAAGACGTCCGATGGCCAGGTTGCTCATGTTCAAAAGCTTGGGTGTGGTTCCAGCCACCACGCAGCCGATGCCGGAGCGTGCATAGGGCAGTGCGGGGACCAGGGCTGCTTCGGGCGCGGTTGCAGCTTGGTTGGCCTTCAGCCAGAGACTGTCGCCGCCGAGAACCTTCACTGTTCCATCCTTGAGCGCGGCAAGCGCTTCGTCGGGGGTGTCGAAGAACTGGAAGGAGGCATCATCCACCGATGAAGCCAGAACATTGGCAGCCACGCTGTCTTTCACCACACCAACCGTCTGCCCATTCAGGCTGTCGGGGGTTCCATCGTTGCCTTTAGGGGCCAGCACCCTTACCCCACCCATGGCGAAGGGAAGGGTGTAGGTGAGGGTGCGTTGGCGTTTCCAGCTGAAGGCCACGCCACAGGCGATATCAGCCGCTCCGGAACGGATTTTGTTGAGTCCTTCCTGCGCCGATCCAACGGCAACCGGTTCGATGTCGATCTCCTTGTCTTTTTTCAGAGCGGACACATTGAGTTGATCCCGGATGGCCTCGAGAACCACGAAGGACAGGCCGTCGTAGTTGTCACCATCCTTCTTAACCATCGGCAGGGCATTGCCAATGACAACTGCACGAAGCTTGCCTGAGTCAAAAACGTTGCTGGTCGATTGCTCTGGAGCTGATGCGGAGGATTGTGAGCCAGTCGTTTTGCTTGCTTCTTTGTTCTGGCAAGCAACCAGAGCCAATGTGGAAAAGGCGAGCAGGCCGGTGGCGGCTCTCTTGATCAGACGCATGACGACGCAGTCAGGACGTATCTCGTTTACGTCTAGACACGCGCGGCAGAAGCGTCCACTACATCTGGACAAATGATGCCTGATTCGGATCGGTGCAGGACTTGATCACGCCATCAAGCCGCGCCACCATCGCCGAGCTGAATGGCGCTGATTTCCTCGAATCCATCACCTGGCTGGGGTGTCCCACGCAGGGCTGGATCCTGGTTGATGCACTGCTGCTTCTGCTCGTCGCTTTTGAGGTACTGGCAAACCCTCGCCCAGAGTTTGCTGCGAGTGCCGGGAGTTCCTCTGCTGAAGATCACTCGGTCAGAGGTGGAGCCTTCTCCTTGGATCTCGACTTGGCAGAGCGCGCAGCGTTGCAATCCCGGTTCAGTGCTCGTCATGGAAAGAGTTCAGCGGTCCGAGAAGGTTAGAGGCCTCTCCCCGACAGCTGCCTCACCAGCGGATGACGACCCCGGGGCCACCATTGCCCCAGCCGATCCCGCCGCCATTGCCCCAGCCGCCATTGCGGAACCCACCGTTCCGCCATCCTCCATTGCGGAACCCACCATTGCCCCAGCCGCCATTGCGCCATCGTCGTCCGCCGCCGTTGCCCCAGCCACCACCGTTTCGCCAGTGGCGTGCAAGGAGTTCCTTGTGCTGATTTTGGAGCTGTTCAAGATTGAGAGCATTCACGCGCTGCTCGAGAGCCAGACTCGGATCCGGTCCGACGAAAACGCTGGCAGAGGCGCCCTGTTGGAGTGTGCTGCAGGCGGCCATCAAGGTGAGCAGGCTGAGCAATGGGTTTTTAAAGGTCATGGTGATTTGGAGGTGTGGGGTAATAGCAGCTATGCGTGAGCGGCGTTTCAGTCGGTGCGATCCGTGTCCTTCCGGAATCCCGTCACCGTTGCCAACACAACGCTGTAGTAGTGAGCAATATCGTCGTCGTTTAAGCCCACATCACTCCCACTGCCGATCCAGCTGTTGATCTCCTTGCGAACGGCTTGATCCCCGTCCACGTAGTCCTGCAACACCCGGCCGATGGCAATGTTGCTGGCGTCCAAAAGGGATTCGTGGCCTTCAGGTACCACGCAAGCCACGGCTGTCCGGGCGTAGGGCTGATCAGGCACCAGATTGTCCTTGGGTGCAGCTGCTTTACGGCTGGCTTGAAGCCAGAGGCTGTCTCCGCCAAGGATGCTGATGGTCCCGTCCTTGAGGGCTTCCAGTGCTGCTGCGGGAGAGGGGAAGAACTGGAACGTCGCTGCTTCAAGGTTGTTCGCCAGCACCGAGGCGGCCACGCTGTCCTGCACCACGCCGATGGTCTTGCCCTTCAGGCTGTTCGGGGTGCCGTCATTCCCTTTAGGAACCAAGAGTCGGATTCCAGTTGTGGCAAAAGGCAGTGTGTAATCCACCCGGGTCTGTCGTTCCCAGCTGAAATCCATGCCACAGGCAAGGTCTGCCTTGCCTTGTTCCAATAGCGACAGTGCTTCGCGCACGTTTGTTACTGGAACCGTCTGAATGGCAATCTTCTCGCCATCGGTGTGGATGAGCTGATCGCGGATTGCTTCGAGGAACACAAAGCTCAAGCCGTCGTAGCCCGCGTCTGTTTTCGTCGCTAAAGGAAGCTCTTCTCCTACAACGACGGCCCGGAGTTGCCCTGCAGTCCGGCGGTTTGTTCCAGTGTCAGTTAAAGGAAGTTTGGCTTGGCAACCAAAGGCCATAAAGCCAAGCGCACAGACCAGTGCGGGCCTCAGGACACGATGGAAAGGCATGGGGCACACGTTGCTGGAGGGATGTCCCTCTCATTGGTAGGGACATCCGGTTCAATTGGCCATGCCCTCTAGCGCTGGCATGTAAGGAGCACCCATGCTGAAGACGTGACGAGAAGGGTAGAGAGTGCATGTTGATCACCATCGACGAGTCCTTCCGCACGCTCAGTCAGCACCTTCAGGGTCTGTCTCGGCACCATCGGATTTTGGTGGCCACTGACAATCGCCCCTATGCCCTGGCTCTGGCCAGTTGTTTTGCTCTGCATCACGACGAACACCCCAGTCGGCTGGTCGGAATTGCCACGACGCAGCGAGAAGCGTTGGCCTGTCTCGATGAAGTCCGCGGACCTTTGTTGGCTTTCGTGAGTGAGCGTCTGGATGAGGGCAGAGGGTTCGACCTCATCACCGAGCTCAAGCAGCGCTCTGTTCATCAGTCACCCATCGACACCGTGTTCACCCTGGAGCAGACGAATCCACTCTCAATCAAACAGGCAATTGCAGGTCCATCCAATGTGATTCTCACCCGCGGAAGCCTTGATCTGATGACCATCGTTAATGCGGTGGAGTCGATCCTTGAGGGCGTGCGGTTTGTGGATCCTTCCATTTTTCCAGCCCTGCAGTCGAGGAATTCGGGACAAGCCCATGCTCTCTCCGACAGAGAGCGAATGGTGCTTCAGCAACTTTGCAATGGTTTGACCAATCGGGAGATCGGTGAGGCACTCACAATTGCTGAGACCACAGCGAGAGGGCATGTGCAATCGATCATGCGCAAGTTGAACGTGAAGGATCGAACCGCTGCTGCGGTTGAGGCAATTCGTCGTCACTGGGTGGATTGACCAGGTTGGACCGGCTTTAAAACTGACGTATGTCTCGGTTAGTCGTTGCGAGATCTTTGTGAGCTGTGACTCGTGAAGCAAGTAGCAAAACTGAATATCAGCCTTTAGACCTCATGATTTCTCTCGCCAAGTCTCACTGATGATGGTTATGGATCCCTACGCCCCATGATCAGTTTCAGAGTTGGGCCGGTGGTGTCATAGTTGAAGATGCAGGGAATGGTCTCAATTGTGTGACCTTTACGCCTGCCGCGTGCAATGACACTGTCCCCGCTAAGTGCGAGATTTCAATCAGCTTCAATGCTCAGAGTGTAGGGCTGCCTCACAGTGGCCTTTTGAAGAGAAGTTAATTCTGTGCGCCTGCATAGGCTTTGATGAAGTTGGCCTCTATGTCATCCGATGGCATGACGGATGATTTGATGGTTTTGTCAAGCTTTAGGCGTGGCGATTGTCCAGATCTCATTCATGGTGAGGATGCTTGCTTCACCTCCAATGATGGAGTGTCCATTGGTTTGGATATCCACTCCGGTCAGGTTCGATCTGAAAATATGTCGCTTCGCTGGAATGTCCTGGCTGTGAAACAGGCAGGGTCCGTTGGTTTCAATGTCCATGTTCCATCTTAGCGAGGACAAAGCGATTCGCGCAGGATTGAAAGCTCTCTGCGTTCTTGATATCAACGGCGAAGGCGAGCCGACGGGACTGTTGGATTCTCCTATGCACGGGATGCTTGGGCGCGATTCTGGTATGGCTGTTTGAGGAGGGCCCTTCTAGGGCACCTCGCGATGCGAATCACCCTTTCCCCTGCGGGGGTAGGGGCTTTTGCCTATGAATGTCATTCGAGGGTTTCAATCCATTGCGCCATGCTGTACTCATGTGTGGATTGAGATGTTGAAATGCTTGCAAGTACGAAGATCTGCAACGGATCTGAATTGTGACTGATATATCAATGAATTTGACTGGATCTTACCGATAACCCTCCAATTGAAGGGTTTCATTGAAAGGCAGACCAAGTCCAGAATTTTAGAAGTTCTGAGCTCTTTTTGTGGCTTTCATCGGTGGTGGTGTTGATCGTGTTGTTGGCACGTCAGGTGTGGTGGCAGGGTTTGATCCCCTGCGTGATCGACTGGACTTTGGTGATATCTCTGTTCACGGCATGATTCTCGGCAAGCTGGTTGATGGATCGGCTGTCATTGTGAATCCATGGCAGCAGGATTCTTATCAGCGCATCACTGATCTGAATGGTGATCCTGTGCGCTGGGATCAGTTGGCTATTGAGAATTTTGCTCCAGTCGGTAACGAGCATCTCAGGGCTGATGCGGGAGGCGTGATTTCCTGGGAGCTCGGTGTGGGGCCTCGCAGTGATGCGATCGCTGCTGATGCAGAGGGACGCATCGATTTCACGGAGCCTGGTGCTGCTGTGAGCGAAACAGTTTATATCCGCTCCCATGAGTATGGAGTGCAAGAAGTGGTCAGTAACTTTGATCCTGAAAATGACAAGATCAGTTTCATCTACCTTGGAACACGGGAGCGTGTTTCGGCTGTTGATACTGATCAGGGACTACTGATTTCTGTGGAGCCCAGTGGTCAAAGTGTGTTGATTGAAGGCGTGCAATCAACGCAGCTGCGGGCTGACAATGTCGAGTTTCATTTTGATCAGGTTCGAGAGGACAATTTGGAAGCGGTTCTGGGGTTCGATCAGAACGATGTCGCGCTTGTTGATCGCACCGTCTTGCTCACTCCGGCCGCACCCACTGGTGCCAGCACGGATGGTTTTCAGGTTGAGCTTGGGAATCCCGTTTATTCCATCGGCGCTCAGCTCGCCAGCGCTGAGCCTGCTGACCACTCTGGTCATGGGGATCAGGACCACTCCGGCGGTCATCACCATGACCATGGTTATGCCGCGGGCACCTTTCATCTGCAAGCGAGCGGAACTCTTTATTGGGGCGGGATGAGTGGAACGCTCACGATCACCAACATGTCGGATCGTGCGATTGAAAACTGGTCCGTGAGTTTCGAAACGCCCCACAGGGATTTCCAGAGCTGGGCCGGTGATGCAGTGGTTGAGGCCCTTGAGGGTGGCGGCAATCGGGTCACCCTGACCCCTGCGGCCTGGAACAGCACCATCGGCGCAGGCCAGAGCATTGCTGTGAGTTTCAACGCCGAGAGTGTGGGCTTGGACAGCAGTGGTGAGCTCACCAGTGCTCTGTTCTTTCTTGCTGGGCAAGGCCTTGTTGAGGAAGGACCAGATCAAGACACCACTCAGCCGTTCGAACCTCCCAGCCCTGAGGATGCTTTCGTTGATGACGGGGATGAGAACGCTGGTTCTGGCGATGGGGCTGCTGAGACCAACACCCCGGTCGCCCCGTCAGAGACAACACTGCCGCCAACGCCTCAGGGCGATCGATTCAGCGACTTCAACATTATTCAACCGAAAGAAAAAAAGACAGGCCAGTACCGCTTCATTGGAACAGCGCAACCGGATGCCCTGATCAGCACAGCCCAAAAAGACATCATGACCGGGCGTGGTGGTGCCGACCTCTTTGCATTCATCAGAACTGGAGGTCCCATTGATGTCGTCACCGATTTCAATCGTCTAGACGAAGACAAGATCGGCATTGACGCCGAAACATTTCCTGGTATTGACACAATTGATCTGGCCATCGCCAACAACAAAACGGAATATCAACAACTCAAGCAGTCAGACGCAAACATCATTTATCAAGCCTACATAGGCAAACTTGTCTATAACGAAAATGGCTCACGGAAAGGACTCGGCAGCGACGATGCTGCGATTGCCAAATTCAAGGGCAATCCCTTGATCAACAGTGATGACATTGTCCTTATCAAAGCTAGTTCCACGCCAAGCAGCCCACAGGACGACCCAGACTCGAATCCCCCGACTGAGCCTGCAGATTCATCCCTGGTGGAAGAGCCAGAACCTGGAGAGGGCTCTGCGGAGGTGATTGCCGATCCCGGTAAGAGAGTGGTGGCTTATTTCGAGGAATGGGGGATTTACCAGCGTGATTTTCTGGTGAGTGATATCAACGTAGGAGAACTTACCCATGTCAACTACAGCTTTTTTGATGTGAAAGCCAATGGTGATGTGCAGTTGTTTGATTCCTGGGCCGCGACGGACAAACGCTTCAGTGTTTCTGATCAGGTGACTCGAACATTCTCTGCAGCTGAGTGGAAGGAGCTAAGTAGCAACCAGCGTAATGTTTATTCGCAAGGTGGAGAGTTCAAGGCCAACACCAACGGTGATGGGTCCGTCACGGTGACAGGTGTGCCAATGGATTGGAATACGCCAGTGGATTACGTGGGCAATCTGCGTCAGTTCGATCTGCTGAAACAACTCAATCCCGAGATCAATCTCGGTCTCGCTCTTGGCGGCTGGACACTCTCGGATGAGTTCAGTCTGGCCGTTGATTCAGCGGCGGATCGGGAGGCATTCACCAGCAGCATTGTCGACACACTTCAACGCTTTGATTTCTTTAACACAGTGGATTTTGACTGGGAATATCCCGGTGGTGGCGGCGAGACCGGGAATGCTGTTAGCCCTGAAGACGGGGTTAACTTTGCGCTCACTCTTGAGCTGTTGCGCACCAAACTCGATGCCCTGGAAACTTCTACAGGGGAGGAGTATGAGATCTCCGTGGCCACGGCCGGTGGCTATGACAAACTCGCCAATCTCAATCTCACAGGAATCGATCCCTACGTTGATTTCTATAACGTGATGACTTACGACTTTCATGGTGGCTGGGAATCGGTCACCGGTCATCAGGCAGCGATGGCGAATGATCTCGGTGGATATGACGTTGTCACAGCGATCCAACAATTCCAGGACAATGGCATCGATTTAAGCAAGGTTGTTTTGGGTGCTCCCGCTTACACGCGGGCCTGGGGCAATGTCGATGCCGGTGGGACCCTTGGTCTCGGGAATCCAGGTGATTCCAGGCAGGCTCCAGGATCTTTCGAGGCAGGGAATTATGACCAGAAGGATCTGATTACCGGGGTTGCTGATGGCTCGTTCACCTTGGTTTGGGATGACGATTCCAAAGCGGCATTCGTCTACAACGCAAACACGCGCGTTTGGAGTTCCATCGAAACTGCTGCCACGATTGCTGGCAAAGCGGCCTACGTGGATGCTCTCGGTCTTGGCGGGATGATGTTCTGGGCACTGTCCAACGACAGCAATGGCGATCAGAGCCTGATCAGCGCTGCCTCCGACCTCCTGATGGGTGGTGCCACCCCGGATGAGGTGATGGCCCGCAGTCTGCAATTTGACTACGTCCTCGGTGGTGATGGGCAGTTCGGTCTCGACGACTTCACCCTCCTTGCCTGAGGGACGGCCCTAGCGTGAGTTAAGACGTTTCACTCATGTCTGTGGGTTCTGGTCGGTCATTGATTCTCAGGCTCTTGAAGGTTCAAGCAGTTCTCGCCGCCATGTTTTTGAGCCTGTTGCAGCCGATGCAGGTGATGGCAGCTTCAGCTGCGTTGCCGGGTAGCCATAGCTTTGTCGCTGATGCGGTCCGTGATGTGGCCCCGGCCGTCGTTCGGATCGACACCGAGCGTGTGGTGGAACGTCAGCCTTTTGACCCCAACCTAATCGACCCACTGCTGCGTGATCTTCTCGGTGAGCCTGGCTTCGGTTACGGCCCAGAGCGCCAACGCGGTCAGGGGTCAGGGGTGGTGATCGACCGTCAGGGGCTCGTTCTCACCAACGCCCATGTTGTCGAGCAGGTGGAGGACGTGAACGTGACCCTGGCCAATGGCGATCAACGCGATGGTGAGGTGATCGGTCGTGATCCGGTCACCGACCTTGCTCTGGTTCGATTGCGTGGCACCTCTCTTCCGCCTTCTGCTCAGCTGGGCGATTCTGAGGCTCTCGAGGTTGGTGACTGGGCCATCGCCCTCGGCACCCTTACGGCCTGGAACGGACAGTCACGCTTGGGATCGTGAGCAGCTTGCACCGCAATATCAGCAGCCTTGGGTTTTCCGACAAGCGTCTTGATCTGATCCAGACCGATGCTGCGATCAACCCAGGAAACTCTGGTGGTCCTCTGGTGAATGCGGAAGGCCGCGTGATCGGGATCAATACGTTGGTTCGCTCTGGACCTGGGGCTGGACTTGGGTTCGCGATTCCCATCAATCTTGCCCGTCGTGTAGCCGAGCAGCTTCAGGCTTCCGGTGAAGTTGTGCATCCTTATCTCGGCGTTCAGCTGATTGCGCTCACCGCTCGCATCGCTCGGGAGCACAACGAGGATCCCAATGCCTTGGTTGAGCTCCCGGAACGAGCGGGAGCCCTAGTGCAGTCCGTCCTCCCGAACAGTCCGGCCCAGAGGGCGGGACTTCGTAGAGGAGACCTTGTGATCCAGGCCGGCGATGTCCCCATCGCCGATCCCCAGGATTTGTTGCAGCAGGTGGATGATGCTGAGATCAACAAGCCCCTCGCCCTATCCATCATTCGCGGGGAACAGGATCTGCAACTTTCAGTCAAACCGGAGCCCTTGCCGGGAATGAGCTGAAACTCTTGCTACGGTCGCGCCGATTACTAGCGGACCATGTCGGAACTTCAGAATCAGATGAAGCAGGCCGTCGCTGATGCTGCAGTGGAGCAATTCCAAGACGGCATGGTGGTTGGGCTTGGGTCCGGCTCAACAGCGGCCCTCATGATCAAGGGATTGGGTGAACGCCTTGCTGCAGGTCAACTGAACGACATCGTGGGAGTCACAACGTCTTTCCAGGGTGAAGTTCTTGCAGCTGAACTAGGGATTCCTCTCCGCAGCCTCAATGCGGTGGACCGAATCGATCTGGCGATCGACGGTGCTGATGAGGTCGACCCTTCGTTCCAACTCATTAAGGGTGGTGGTGCTTGCCATGTGCAGGAGAAACTTGTCGCTGCTCGAGCTGACCGTTTCATCGTGGTGGTCGATTCCACCAAGCTCGTGGAGCGTTTGAATCTTGGGTTTTTGCTTCCCGTCGAGGTCCTGCCCGGTGCCTGGGTGCAGATTCGCCAGCAACTGAATGCCATGGGTGGCGAAGCCGAACTGCGCATGGCCACCCGCAAGGCCGGTCCTGTGGTGACCGATCAGGGCAACCTGGTTCTGGATGTGCGATTTGAGGGTGGCATCGCTGATCCCGTCTCTCTTGAAAAGGACATCAACAACATTCCCGGCGTCCTTGAGAACGGTCTGTTCGTCAACCTTGCTGACGAGGTCCTCGTTGGACAGGTTGATGATGGTGTTGCCAGCGCACGCAGCCTTGAGAGGGCCCGCTGATTTCAGCTAAGACGAATCTTCACCGAATTGGCATGGCTGTGAAGTCCTTCACTGCCGGCCAATTCCATAACAGCACCACCGGTGGCTTCGAGGGCTTCACGGCTGAATTCAATCAGTGAGGTGTGACGCATAAAGGTTTCCACGCTGAGAGCACCGCTGTAACGCGCTGCGCCACAGGTGGGCAGCGTGTGATTCGGCCCAGCGAGGTAGTCCCCCACAGCCTCCGGACTCCAGGAACCGATGAAAATCGCACCAGCCTGTTGGATTCGGTCCGCCAGCATGCGAGGCCGTTCGACTAAGAGCTCGAGGTGCTCGGGGGCAAACCGGTCACTCAGCGACGCGCAGGTTTCGAGGTTGTCGCAGACCACGACGAGTCCCCACTGCTGCAAGGATTGCCGGCAAATGGCTTCCCGTGGGTGCTTTTGAAGTTGTTGCTCCAATTCAGCAGGAAGCGCCTCAGCCAGGGCGCTCGCGGTGGTGAGCAGGATCGCAGCCGCCAACGGATCATGTTCTGCCTGGGCCAAGAGATCAGCTGCAACCTGTTTCACGTCTGCCGACGCATCGGCAATCACCAGCACTTCGCTGGGGCCAGCGAGTGAGTCAATTCCCACCTGCCCGTAGACGAACTTCTTCGCCAGAGTCACGTAAAGATTGCCAGGCCCGCTGATCACGTCGACCTTCGGGATGGTTTCGGTGCCGAACGCCAGGGCCGCTATCGCCTGAGCCCCTCCGATTCGATACACCTCGCGGATACCCGCTAGGTGGGCGGCTGCCAGAACGGTGCGGTTCACCGTTCCGTCGGTGCCACCGGGGGTGACCATCACAAGCCTCTCCACCCCTGCCGCGCGTGCCGGTACAGCGTTCATGAGCACTGTGCTTGGGTATGAGGCACGCCCTCCTGGGACATAAAGGCCCGCGGCTTGAACAGGACGCCAGCGTCTCCCAAGACGCTCACCATGCACTCCTTTGACATCGAGGTCCAGAGGTTTCTGCCGCTGGTGGAAATCCTGGATCCGTCGATGGGCGAGTTCCAGAGCGTCCCTGAGATTGGCAGGCGTTTCGTCCCAGGCGCTCTGCAGCTCTGAGCCAGGGACTTGGAGTGGATCAGGGGCAAATCCATCGAACTGCTGTGTAAGCGCCATTAGGGCCTGATCGCCATCCATGCGCACCTGGTCAAGGATGGATTCGACGCTTTTTGCAGCTTCTCGCTGGGATTGGCCGGCTGTACGGGTCGCGATGCGATCGAGTTGCAGCTCCACATCGCCCGTCATGTCAATGCGATTGATCACAGAGGCATCAATGCTTTGAGGAGGGGGCGCTGTGGCGGCCACCGGCTGGTCATTCATTGGGCCACGTTAGTTCCAAAGCGGAACGACGGATGAGAAAGGATGCGCTGCGTTATGGTTATGGATTGTCGATCAGATCAAAGGCTCTGTGGCCAATAACAAGTCCTCAAAGAAGCGCGTCGAGATCGCTGAGCGCAGCCGCCTTCAGAACAAGGCCTACAAGTCGTCGATGCGCACGCTGATGAAGCGCTGCTTCAGCGCTTGTGAGACCTACAGCGCCACTCCCGGGGATGAGGCGAAGTCCACGGTTCAATCCAGTATGAGTGCAGCGTTCAGCAAGATTGACAAGGCCGTGAAGCGCGGTGTTCTCCATCGCAATGCAGGGGCCCATCAGAAAGCCCGTTTAAGCATGGCGGTGAAGAAGGCGATTGACCCGGCTCCAGCAAGCGCTGGTTGACTTCCAGAAAGATTCAGACTTTCGGCAGAATGGGTTCTGAAGGCGCGTTTCAGGACCCGATGCCCACACCCACCCTGATCGACAGTCACTGTCACATTGTCTTCAGGAATTTCGATGAGGATCTCGACGCAGTTGCGGAACGATGGCGTAACGCAGGCGTTGCGTCACTGTTGCATGCATGCGTTGAGCCCGCTGAGATTCCGGCAATCCGTGCATTGGCGGACCGGTTCCCTGAGTTGCGTTACTCCGTGGGAGTTCATCCGCTTGATACTGAGCATTGGGCTGATGACACCCAGGCTGTGCTGCGCGAAGCCGCCTGCGCTGATGATCGGGTGGTGGCCATCGGTGAACTAGGTCTCGATCTGTTTCGAGACAAGAATCTGTCTGAACAACTCGCCATTCTCCGACCTCAGCTGGATTTGGCGGTAGAGCTCAACCTGCCTGTGATCGTGCATTGCCGCGATGCAGCTGAGCCCATGCTTGAAGAACTGCGCGCCCGTCGGGCCCAGGGATGTTGCCCCGCTGGGGTGATGCACTGCTGGGGTGGAACTCCAGAGGAAATGCATCAGTTCCTGGAGCTCGGCTTCTTCATCAGCTTCAGCGGCACGGTTACCTTCCCGAAGGCTGTCCCCACCCACGATTGCGCCAGGCAAGTGCCCCGGGACCGCTTCCTCGTTGAAACGGACTGTCCTTTCCTGGCCCCGGTCCCTCGTCGGGGTAAGCGCAACGAGCCAGCTTTTGTTGCGGCGGTAGCGACTCGTGTCGCTGAGCTGAGGGAGCAATCGGTCGAACAAGTCGCCATGGACAGCACAGCCAACGCACGAGCCCTGTTCAAGCTGCCCTGACCATCAAGACACTCTATTCGCGCCAAAGTGTAAGATGTTTTATTGGCCTGGTCAGATGCAGTTCACTGTTCTCTGGCTCCCGAAGCGTCCATTACCGATCGGTGCATTGACGACGTCAGCTGTTCTGACCCGAGTGTTCTGAAGCCAGTGTCGCGGTCGTTGTTCCCCGTCAGGGTGCCACTGCCGCTGTTTTGGTTGAAAGCAACAGTGCGGTCCGTACAGCTCATCCTTCCAGGCCCTTACGTCCACCTTCTGATACTGCAGGTCTCCGCATGAGCAGCAGAGCGATTCAGGTCGCCAAGACCGCCACCTATCTCCCCGATCTGGTGGAGGTACAGCGGGCCAGTTTCAAGTGGTTCCTGGAGAAGGGCCTGATCGAAGAGCTGGAGAGTTTTTCTCCGATCACCGATTACACGGGAAAGCTAGAGCTTCATTTTGTAGGTAGTGAATACCGGCTGAAGCGTCCTCGTCACGACGTTGAGGAGGCCAAGCGACGCGATGCCACTTTCGCCTCGCAGATGTATGTAACTTGCCGGCTGGTTAACAAGGAGACCGGTGAGATCAAGGAGCAGGAGGTCTTCATCGGCGAGCTCCCGCTGATGACCGAGCGCGGCACGTTCATCATCAATGGCGCAGAGCGCGTGATCGTGAATCAGATCGTGCGCAGCCCCGGTGTCTATTTCAAAGATGAGCAGGATAAAAACGGACGCCGCACCTACAACGCGAGCGTGATTCCGAACCGTGGCGCCTGGCTGAAATTTGAAACGGACAAGAACGATCTGCTGCACGTTCGTGTTGATAAGACTCGGAAGATCAATGCCCATGTGCTCATGCGTGCCATGGGTTTGTCCGACAACGATGTGATCGATAAGCTCCGTCATCCGGAGTACTACAAAAAGTCGATTGAAGCGGCCAACGACGAAGGCATCAGTTCTGAAGATCAAGCTCTGTTGGAGCTTTACAAGAAGCTGCGTCCGGGCGAACCCCCTTCAGTGAGTGGTGGCCAGCAACTGCTTCAGACCCGTTTCTTCGATCCCAAGCGCTACGACCTCGGCCGGGTCGGTCGCTACAAAATCAACAAGAAGCTTCGCCTCACGATTCCGGACTCGGTTCGCACCCTCACCCATGAGGACGTGCTGTCCACGCTCGACTATCTGATCAACCTTGAGCTCGATGTGGGTGGCGCCAGCCTTGATGACATTGATCATCTCGGCAATCGTCGCGTGCGTTCTGTCGGTGAGCTTCTGCAGAATCAGGTGCGTGTTGGTTTGAATCGGCTCGAGCGGATCATCAAGGAACGGATGACCGTTGGTGAAACCGACTCACTCACACCAGCACAGCTGGTGAATCCCAAGCCACTTGTTGCGGCCATCAAGGAATTCTTCGGCTCAAGCCAGCTGAGCCAGTTCATGGATCAGACAAATCCATTGGCCGAGCTCACGCACAAACGCCGCATCTCCGCCCTCGGTCCAGGAGGCCTCACAAGGGAAAGAGCCGGTTTTGCAGTGCGTGATATCCATCCTTCCCACTACGGCCGCCTCTGCCCGATCGAAACTCCTGAAGGCCCCAATGCCGGCCTGATTAATTCCTTGGCGACCCATGCCCGGGTGAATGAATACGGCTTCATTGAGACCCCATTCTGGAAAGTGGAGAACGGACATGTTCTGAAGCAGGGGAATCCTATTTATCTGTCTGCCGACCTCGAAGATGAGTGTCGTGTGGCCCCAGGCGATGTCGCAACTGACAGTGAAGGCGCGATCCTTGCCGATCTCATCCCCGTGCGTTATCGCCAGGATTTCGAGAAAGTTCCCCCTGAGCAGGTGGATTACGTGCAGCTTTCACCTGTTCAGGTGATCTCTGTCGCGACTTCGCTGATTCCCTTCCTGGAGCACGACGACGCCAACCGTGCCTTGATGGGATCCAACATGCAGCGTCAGGCGGTTCCTCTCCTGCGCCCCGAACGCCCCTTAGTGGGTACGGGTCTGGAAACTCAGGTAGCTCGGGACTCCGGCATGGTTCCGATCTCCCGGGTCAATGGCACTGTGACCTTTGTGGATGCTACCGCGATCGTCGTCCGAGACGAAGACGGTGTTGATCACTCCCATTATCTCCAGAAGTACCAGCGCTCCAACCAGGACACTTGTCTCAACCAGCGTCCAATCGTTCACCAGGGTGACCCGGTGATCGTGGGGCAAGTACTCGCGGATGGCTCGGCTTGCGAAGGCGGCGAAATCGCACTTGGTCAGAATGTTCTGATCGCCTACATGCCATGGGAGGGGTACAACTACGAGGACGCGATCCTTGTCAGCGAGCGTCTGGTCAATGACGACCTGTACACCTCAGTGCATATCGAGAAGTACGAGATTGAAGCCCGTCAGACCAAGCTTGGTCCCGAAGAGATCACCAGGGAACTTCCCAATGTTGCTGAAGAAAGCCTTGGCAACCTTGATGAGATGGGAATCATCCGCATCGGAGCCTTCGTAGAGAGCGGCGACATTTTGGTCGGCAAAGTCACTCCCAAAGGTGAGTCCGACCAGCCTCCTGAAGAGAAGCTTCTCAGAGCCATCTTTGGTGAGAAAGCCCGAGACGTTCGCGACAACTCCCTGCGTGTTCCCAGCACTGAGCGTGGACGGGTCGTGGACGTTCGCATCTACACCCGAGAGCAGGGTGATGAGCTGCCCCCCGGCGCCAACATGGTGGTGAGGGTGTATGTGGCGCAGCGTCGCAAGATCCAGGTGGGCGACAAGATGGCCGGTCGCCATGGCAACAAGGGAATCATCAGCCGGATTCTTCCTCGGGAGGACATGCCTTATCTCCCGGACGGGACCCCGGTCGACATCGTTCTGAACCCTCTCGGTGTGCCAAGCCGTATGAATGTCGGTCAGGTGTTCGAGCTGCTGATGGGCTGGGCTGCAGCGAATCTGGACTGCCGCGTCAAAGTTGTTCCATTCGATGAAATGTACGGGGCTGAAAAGTCTCAACAAACGGTGGAAACATTCCTGAAGGAGGCCGCCAAGCAGCCGGGCAAAGAATGGATTTACAACCCGGATGATCCCGGCAAGCTTCAATTGATCGATGGCCGCAGCGGCGAGCCGTTCGATCAACCTGTGGCTGTGGGGTACTCCCACTTCCTCAAGCTTGTCCACCTGGTGGATGACAAGATCCATGCCCGTTCCACCGGTCCATACTCCCTGGTGACCCAGCAACCCCTGGGTGGTAAGGCCCAGCAAGGCGGCCAGCGTTTGGGTGAGATGGAAGTCTGGGCTCTAGAGGCCTATGGCGCCGCTTACACCTTGCAAGAACTGCTCACGGTCAAGTCCGACGATATGCAGGGACGAAACGAGGCCCTGAACGCCATCGTCAAGGGCAAGCCGATCCCCAGGCCCGGTACACCGGAATCCTTCAAGGTGTTGATGCGCGAACTCCAGTCTCTGGGTCTGGATATCGCCGTGTTCACTGATGAAGGAAAGGAGGTGGATCTCATGCAGGACGTGAATCCCCGTCGCAGCACACCCAGCCGTCCTACGTATGAATCCCTCGGCGTCGCGGATTACGACGAAGACTGACGGATTGACGAACGATCTGACACAACGCTCCTTCTCCCTTAATCGTCAATGACCAACAGCAATCTCCGAACCGAAAACCACTTCGACTACGTCAAGATCACTTTGGCCTCTCCTGACCGGGTCATGGAGTGGGGGCAACGCACCTTGCCCAACGGGCAGGTGGTGGGTGAGGTCACCAAGCCCGAAACCATCAACTACCGCACGCTCAAGCCGGAGATGGACGGCTTGTTCTGCGAAAAAATCTTCGGGCCCTCTAAAGATTGGGAGTGTCACTGCGGCAAATACAAGCGTGTCCGCCACCGCGGCATCGTTTGTGAGCGTTGTGGTGTGGAAGTCACAGAGAGCAGGGTGCGTCGCCACCGCATGGGCTTCATCAAGCTCGCTGCTCCCGTGTCCCACGTTTGGTACCTGAAAGGCATACCCAGCTACGTGGCCATCCTTCTGGACATGCCCCTGCGGGACGTTGAGCAGATTGTTTATTTCAACTGCTATGTGGTGCTGGATCCCGGCGATCACAAGGATCTGAAGTACAAGCAGCTCCTCACTGAAGATGAGTGGCTGGAAATTGAGGATGAGATCTACGCAGAAGACTCAGAGATTGAAAATGAGCCTGTTGTGGGTATCGGCGCCGAGGCTCTCAAGCAGCTTCTCGAAGATCTCACCCTTGATGAGGTAGCCGAGCAGCTGCGCGAGGAGATCGCCGGCAGTAAGGGGCAGAAGCGGGCGAAGTTGATCAAGCGCCTGCGCGTGATTGACAACTTCATCGCGACCAATGCCCGTCCGGAATGGATGGTGCTGGATGTGATTCCGGTGATTCCTCCCGATCTGCGTCCCATGGTGCAGCTCGATGGTGGTCGTTTCGCAACGTCTGATCTGAATGATCTCTACCGCAGGGTCATCAACCGCAACAACCGATTAGCCCGTCTGCAGGAGATCCTGGCCCCTGAAATCATCGTCCGTAATGAGAAACGGATGTTGCAGGAGGCTGTTGATGCACTGATCGACAACGGCCGGCGTGGCCGCACTGTGGTTGGTGCCAACAATCGCCCCCTTAAGTCACTCAGCGACATCATCGAGGGCAAGCAGGGACGATTCCGTCAGAACCTCCTCGGCAAGCGAGTCGACTACTCCGGTCGTTCCGTGATTGTGGTCGGTCCAAAGCTGAAGATGCACCAGTGCGGTCTTCCCAAGGAGATGGCGATCGAGCTCTTCCAGCCGTTCGTGATCCATCGCTTGATTCGCCAGAACATCGTCAACAACATCAAAGCCGCCAAGAAGCTGATTCAGCGCGCCGATGATGAGGTGATGCAGGTGCTGCAGGAAGTGATCGACGGGCACCCGATCATGCTCAACCGTGCGCCCACGCTTCACCGCTTGGGCATTCAGGCTTTCGAGCCCAAGCTTGTGGACGGTCGTGCGATCCAGTTGCATCCTCTGGTTTGTCCGGCCTTTAACGCTGATTTCGATGGAGATCAGATGGCCGTGCACGTGCCCCTGGCCATCGAAGCCCAGACCGAGGCACGCATGTTGATGCTGGCCAGCAACAACATCTTGTCTCCAGCGACTGGTGAGCCGATCATTACGCCATCCCAGGACATGGTTCTTGGCGCCTATTACCTCACAGCCCTTCAGCCCGACATCCAACCGGTTGAATTTGGCGATCGGTCACGCACCTACTCAGATCTTGAGGATGTGATCCACGCCTTTGAAGACAAGCGTCTTGGCCTGCATGACTGGGTCTGGGTGCGCTTCAACGGTGAAGTTGAAGATGACGATGAGCGCGAGGAACCCGTAAGCACTGAAACGCTCTCAGACGGCACTCGATTGGAGCAGTGGACTTACCGAAGGGACCGTTTTGATGACGATGGAGCCCTAATCAGTCGTTACATCCTCACGACTGTGGGCCGCGTCGTGATGAATCACACGATCATCGACGCGGTGGCAGCCACCTGACGCTCACGTTCGATCCGCTCGTCTTTTCATTCCTCCTTTCTCAGCGCTGTCATGACCTCCACTCCTTCTAAGTCCCGTAAGTCATCCTCCAAGGGCTCAAAGGCTGCCAAGGCTGCCGCCGCCGCCGCCGCCGCTCCCAAGACTCGCCCTCTGGCGAAGACTCCACCCCCCTTCCGCAACCGTGTTGTTGATAAGAAAGGCCTCAAGCAACTGGTGGCTTGGGCTTACAAGCACCATGGCACTGCGGCCACGTCTGCTATGGCCGACCAGCTCAAGGACCTTGGGTTCCGCTACGCCACTCAGGCTGCCGTTTCCATTTCGGTGAACGACCTCAAGGTGCCTGAAGCAAAGCAAAACTTGCTTGGTCAGGCCGAGGAGCTGATCACCGCCACGGAGGAGTCCTATCGCCTTGGTGTGATTACAGAGGTGGAGCGCCACACCAAGGTGATCGATACCTGGACGGAGACCAATGAACGCCTTGTGGATGCGGTCAAGAAGAACTTCAACCAGAACGATCCGCTCAACTCGGTGTGGATGATGGCGAACTCTGGCGCCAGGGGAAACATGTCCCAGGTGCGCCAATTGGTGGGCATGCGTGGCCTGATGGCCAATCCCCAAGGGGAGATCATCGACCTGCCGATCCGTACCAATTTCCGGGAAGGACTCACCGTCACGGAATACGTCATTTCCTCCTACGGCGCCCGCAAGGGTCTGGTGGATACGGCTCTGCGCACCGCTGACTCCGGTTACCTCACCCGTCGTCTTGTGGATGTGGCGCAGGATGTGATCGTCCGTGAGGACGATTGCGGGACCAGCCGCTGCATCTTGGTGAAGGCGGAAGACGGCAAATACGGCAATCGACTGGTGGGGCGTCTCACGGCCGATCAGGTAGTGGGTTCTGAAGGGGAAGTGCTGGCTGAGCGCAACACCGAAATCGATCCTCCTCTCTCCAAACGTTTTGAGAAAGCTGGCGTTCAGGCAGTGAGCGTGCGTTCACCGCTCACTTGTGAGGCCAACCGTTCCGTTTGCCGCAAGTGCTACGGATGGGCCCTGGCTCATAACGAGCTGGTGGACCTCGGTGAGGCGGTTGGGATCATTGCTGCTCAGTCGATTGGTGAACCCGGAACCCAGCTCACCATGCGGACGTTCCACACCGGTGGTGTGTCCACCGCCGAGACCGGTGTGGTTCGCTCAAAGCTTGAGGGGACGGTGGAATTCGGCGCCAAGGCGCGCGTGCGTCCTTACCGCACCCCCCATGGCGTTAATGCTCAACAGGCAGAGGTTGATTTCAACCTCACGATCCAGCCATCCGGTAAGGGCAAGCCCCAGAAGATTGAGATCACCAACGGTTCGCTGCTTTTCGTCGACAACGGCCAAAGCATCGACGCCGATGTCACCGTTGCCCAGATCGCTGCTGGCGCGGTGAAGAAAAGTGTGGAGAAGGCCACCAAGGACGTGATCTGCGACCTGGCTGGTCAAGTCAGCTACGACCCCTCCATTCAGCCCCGTGAGGTCACCGACCGTCAGGGGAACATCACCCACAAGGCCCAGAGACTCGGCCGAATGTGGGTGCTGGCCGGTGATGTGTACAACCTGCCTCCGAATGCCCATCCGGTGGTGACCGCCGGGGCGACAGTGACGGAGGGTCAGGTGCTTGCTGAGGCGAGTCAGGCCAGCGAGTACGGCGGCGCCATTCGCCTGCGTGAAGCCCTAGGCGATTCCCGTGAGGTGCAGATCGTCACAACGGCCATGACCCTCAAGGATTTCAAACTTCAGGGTGAGTCCACCCATGCTGGAGAGATCTGGCATCTGGAGGCCAAGGACGGCACCCGTTATCGCCTCAACACCATCCCGGGGAGCAAGATCGGCAGCGGCGAGGTGGTTGCGGAACTCAATGATGATCGGTTCCGTACCCAGACCGGTGGTCTGGTGCGTTTTGCTCCTGGACTCGCCATCAAGAAAGCCCGCTCTGCCAAGAATGGCTACGAGGTGAACAAGGGAGGAACACTGCTGTGGATTCCTCAGGAAACCCATGAGATCAACAAGGACATCTCCTTGCTGATGATCACTGACGGCCAGTGGATCGAGGCCGGCACTGAAGTGGTTAAGGACATTTTCAGTCAGACGGCTGGCATTGTCACTGTCACCCAGAAGAACGACATCCTGCGCGAGATCATCGTTCGCGGAGGCAGTTTCCATCTCTGCACCGAGAAGAAAGCGCTTGAGCGTTTCCAAGGTGATGGCGTGATGGTCAACCCCGGTGAGCCAATCGCCAAGGGGATCAGCACCGAGACGATGGTTTATGTGCAGACGGTGGAAACACCTGAAGGCAGCGGTCTGCTGCTTCGACCCGTTGAGGAGTACACGATTCCCAACGAAGCTCAGCTGCCTGATCTGGGCCACGTCAAACAACCCAATGGACCTCATCTCGGCCTGAAGGCCAGCCAGCGTCTTGCCTTTAAGGACAACGAACTGGTTAAGTCTGTGGAGGGTGTTGAGCTGCTGCGTACGCAGTTGATGCTGGAAACATTCGACACCACGCCTCAGATGACCGTGGATGTGGAAGCGGTCCCCGACAAGCGCGCCAAGACGATCGAACGTCTTCAACTCGTCATTCTGGAGAGCATTCTTGTTCGACGTGACACCATTTCCGACTCCAGCCACGGATCCACTCACACCGAGTTGCAGGTGGAAGATGGCCAGTCGATCAAGGCCGGTGAGGTGATTGCCACCACGCAGATTCTCTGCAAGCAAGAGGGTGTTGCTCAGATGCCTGAGGCCACGGCCGATGAGCCTGTGCGTCGATTGATTGTGGAGCGTCCGGAGGACACGCTCACCATCAGCACCAACTCTCAGCCTGTTGTGACTGTCGGTCAGCGGATCGTGGATGGTGAAGAACTCGCTGCAGGTCAGCCCTCCGACTGCTGCGGTGAAATTGAGAAAGTCGAGAGCCAGAGCGTCACCCTGCGCCTGGGCCGGCCTTACATGGTCTCGCCGGATTCCTTGTTGCACGTTCGCGACGGTGATCTGGTGCAGCGCGGGGATGGACTTGCTCTGCTGGTGTTCGAACGCCAGAAGACGGGTGACATCGTTCAGGGCCTGCCGAGAATTGAGGAACTGCTGGAAGCTCGCCGTCCGCGTGAATCAGCGATTCTCTGCAAGAAGCCAGGCACCGTTGAGATCAAGCAGGGTGAAGATGATGAGAACACCACGGTGACGGTGATCGAGGCGGACGACGCCATCTCCGAGTACCCGATCCTTCTTGGGCGCAACGTGATGGTGAGTGACAGTCAGCAGGTGACTGCTGGAGAACTGCTCACTGACGGACCCATCAACCCGCATGAGCTTCTGGAGTGCTTCTTTGAGGATTTGCGCAGCCGCAAGCCCTTGATGGATGCGGCGCAGGAGGCCATCGCCAAGCTCCAGCACCGTCTGGTGACCGAAGTTCAGAACGTCTACAAGTCCCAGGGCGTCTCCATTGACGACAAACACATCGAAGTGATCGTTCGTCAGATGACCAGCAAGGTTCGCGTTGAGGACGCAGGGGATACGACCCTGCTGCCCGGTGAGCTGATCGAGCTCCGTCAGGTGGAGGACACCAATCAGGCGATGTCAATCACTGGCGGGGCTCCTGCCGAGTTCACTCCTGTTCTGCTGGGGATCACCAAGGCGTCCCTGAACACCGACAGCTTCATCTCCGCGGCATCCTTCCAGGAAACCACCCGTGTGCTGACCGAAGCGGCCATTGAAGGCAAGAGCGATTGGCTGCGTGGACTGAAGGAGAACGTGATCATCGGTCGCCTGATTCCTGCCGGCATCGGGTTCAGCGGTTTTGAAGAAGAACTGAAGGCCGAGGCCGGCCCGCACCCGGACATCCTGGCGGAGGATCCTGCTGGCTACCGCCGCATGCAGAATCTGCGTCCTGACTACACCGTGGACATGCCAGCGGCGCCAGCCGCCGATGCCACGGCCGTTCTTGACGATCCCAGTGATGCTGACCTGGAGGCCACCCGTAGCCGCCACGGCATCGAAGCTGGCAGCAACTTCGCTGCTTTCGCCCGGCCTGATGCCGACAACGAGTTGAAGGAAGAGCAGGTGGTGGATGCTGAGGCGGTGGAGGGTCTGCAGGAAGAGGGGCTGCTCAGCGATGAATGAAGATTGCGCCTTTCACCGCGATCGTCAGTCCAATTTCCCCAAACTGTCCCTCCAGGTCAGCCCTGCTCATGATTGAACCCACCACGATTCCCGTACGCCGCCTTCCCCGGTATGGGTTCCATACCCATACCGAACGGCTGAATGGCCGCATGGCCATGCTCGGGTTCATTGCACTTTTGGCTGTGGAGATCAAGATTGGCCATGGACTGTTGGTCTGGTGATCAGCACTGCCCAGTCCAAAACGCTGCTCGGGCTCGGGTCTTCCGAGCTTGAACGCTGGGCTGTCACTCAGGGACAATCCGCCTTCCGGGGCCGACAGCTGCACGACTGGCTCTATGCCAAGGGAGCCAGAGATCTTCAGGAGATCACGGTGCTTCCGAAATCTTGGAGGGCGTCCCTTCAGGACAGTGGGGTGAGCATCGGACGCTTGAAGGAGCAGGACCGCAAGGTGGCCGCCGATGCCACCACCAAACTCCTTTTGGCAACTGACGACGGTGAAACGCTGGAGACGGTTGGGATTCCCACTGATCAGCGCCTCACCGTCTGTGTGTCAAGCCAGGTGGGATGCCCGATGGCCTGCCGCTTCTGCGCCACCGGGAAAGGGGGACTGCAACGCTCGCTTTACACGCACGAGATCGTTGCACAGGTGCTGAGTGTGCGTGAAGTGATGCAGCGCAGACCATCTCATGTGGTGTTCATGGGCATGGGGGAACCGCTGTTGAACATCGAGGCGGTTCTGGATTCGATTCGCTGTCTCAACGATGATCTCGGAATCGGTCAGCGCCGGATCACGGTGAGCACGGTGGGGGTGCCTCGCACGCTTCCAAAGCTGGCGGAACTGGCCATGGAGCGACTCGGTCGCGCTCAGTTCACCTTGGCCGTGAGCCTGCATGCTCCCAATCAGACACTCAGGGAAGAGCTGATTCCCACGGCGCATGCCTACCCCTACGACGCGCTTCTGGATGATTGCCGGCACTACCTGGCCATCACCGGCAGACGGGTGAGCTTTGAATACATCTTGTTGGGCGGTCTTAATGACCACGCAGCTCATGCTGAGGAACTTGCTGATCGGGTCGGTGGCTTTCAGAGTCACGTGAATCTGATCGCCTACAACCCGATCGAAGAAGAGGAATTTCAGCGTCCTACGCGGGATCGCATCGAAGGATTCCGGCGCGTGCTGGAAGGCCGTGGGGTGGCCGTGAGTTTGCGTGCCAGTCGCGGGCTTGATCAGGATGCCGCCTGCGGACAGCTGAGACGTTCACGCCAGCAGTAAGGGAGACTCAGCGGATCACCCGTCTGTCCCCATGGCACGCATCGATTGGTGGATTCTGATCGCCTATCTGGCCAGCACGCTGGTTCTGGGTCTCTGGTTGGCACGGAGGAACCGCGGCGAAGATGATTATTTCGTGGCCGGTCGCCGGCTCAGTGGTTGGCTTGCCGGCGCTTCCATGGCCGCGACCACCTTTTCCATAGATACCCCCCTCTATGTGGCAGGCATCGTCGGGACGAGGGGACTGGCGGCCAACTGGGAGTGGTGGGGATTCGGACTCGCGCATGTGGCCATGGCGGTGGTGTTTGCTCCCCTTTGGCGCCGCAGCGGTGTACTCACCGATGCAGCCTTCACCGAACTTCGTTATGGAGGTGCTGCGGCCGCTTGGTTGCGGGGAATCAAGGCCTTTTTGCTGGCACTTCCTGTGAACTGCATCGGCATCGGCTACGCATTCCTTGCCATGCGCAAGGTGGTCGGTGCTCTGGGCATCGTTTCCGACCAGCCCATTCCCGCTGTCGGTGGTCTCTCCGACACGCTCCTTCTGTTGATCATCGTGGCGGCGCTGGTGCTGGCCTACACCGTGGCCGGGGGACTCTGGGCTGTGGTGATTACGGATTTCATTCAGTTGATCCTTGCTTTGCTCGGTGCCGCGGCTGTCGCCTGGGCTGCAGTGCACGCAGCAGGTGGGATGGGGCCTCTCCTGGAGCAACTGGATGCTTTAGGCCGGCCTGAATTACTTTCCATCGTTCCCTGGCGCTGGGACGACAGCGGGTTCAACTGGATCGGCGGTGCAGGAATCAGCGTGTCCACCTTCCTGGCCTATCTGACCGTGCAGTGGTGGAGTTTCCGCAGGAGTGACGGCGGTGGTGAGTTCATCCAACGCATGCTGGCCACCCGAAATGAGCAGGAAGCACGCCTCGCCGGCTGGGTGTTTCTGGTGGTGAACTACCTCGTGCGTAGCTGGCTCTGGGTGCTCGTTGCCTTGGCGGCGGTTGTGCTCCTCCCCGATCAGGCGGATTGGGAGCTCAGCTACCCGGCTCTGGCTGTTCAATTTCTGCCGCCTGTGGTGCTCGGCCTCGTTGTGGTGTCCTTGGTGGCAGCTTTCATGAGCACGGTGAGCACTTCGGTGAACTGGGGTGCCAGTTACCTGACGCATGATCTGTATCAACGTTTTCTACGCCCGGATGCCTCCCAGCGGGAGCTCTTGCTGGTGGGTCAGCTGATGAGCGTGATCTTGCTCGTGTTGGGCGTGATCACGGCTTTGATCAGCGACAGCATCGGCACTGTTTTTCGGTTGGTGATCGCCATCGGCACGGGGCCTGGTGTGGTTTTGGTGCTGCGTTGGTTCTGGTGGCGGATCAATGCCGCCGCTGAACTTGCCGCCATGCTCTGCGGCTTCGTGGTGGGTTTGGTGACTTCCGTCGTTCCTCTTCTACAGATTGCTGATTACGGCCAGCGCTTGATGGTCACGACCGGGCTGACGGCTTTGGTCTGGCTGACGGTGATGCTGCTGACACCACCGGAATCCCCTGAAGTGCTTGAACGCTTCGTGCAAACGGTTCGCCCGCCTGGACCCGGCTGGAATCGGTGGCGTCGTCGTTTGGATGTTCAAGCAGTCGAATCGCTATCGACGCTGATGGCCCGTTTTCTGTTCAGTTCCGGCATTCTCTTCGGAGCTCTCCTGGGCTCTGGAGCGTTTCTGCTGCACCAGCAGGTGTGGGGTTGGACGGGACTGGTCGTCGCCGCAGTCAGTCTGGTCATGCTGCGCAGGTTGGGGCGTGTCGCCACCTTGGTCTGAGCGTGGTTCAGTCGCTCTGGCAGTCACAATGGGTCGAATTCTTCGATGTCGTGGCGTTCTTCCGTTCCACCTTGCTGCCCATCCTGATCGTGGCGCTCTTCGCTCTGGCCCTGGTGGCCGTCAGTGCACGCATCTGGCTTCCCGGGGACATGCTGGCTCCCGCACCGATCAGCTGAGATTACGATCAGCACATGGGTGACGCATTCAACTCCAAGAGGAATGATGCGATGGCTGATCTGGCCATTGATCCTGATGTGCTGGCCAGTGAGCTGGCCGCTGAGCTTCAGGGGGATCCCCTCGATGAGATCGCTCCGGATGACCCGGAGCATGATGCGCTTCAGGCGGCCAGAGCCTGTGATGAGGGACTGGCATGGCTGAATCAGGGGCATGACCAGTCCCTGCAGGGTTTGCGTGTGTTCTGTGAGCACCGGGATCCCCGTGCTGTTCCCCTGCTGCTGCCGCTTCTTGAAAATTCCTGCCCCGTGGTGCGGATGAGTGCGGTGTATGCCCTTGGGCGCAATCCCTCAACCCAGGCTGTTCAGCCCCTGCTTGGGCTTCTTCAACTGGACAGCAATGCGTACGTCCGAAAGGCCACAGCTTGGAGTCTCGGTAACTACTCGGATGCTCCTGTCCTCAATCCCTTGATTCGCGCTCTGCAAACCGATGTGGCATCGGTTCGTCTTTGGGCCTCTGTATCCCTTGCCGAGGCTGGCGCTACCTCTGAAGCGAAGGCCGATTTGGCGGCGGGGCAGTTGCTTGTCAGCCTCCAGATCGACAGTGAGCCCGTTGTGCGCAGCAACTGCATCTGGGCCCTGGCCCGCTTGCATGAACATCTGGTGAAATCTCGCCAGGATCAGGTGGTTGAGGCGTTTGTCAGTGCACTGCTCAAGGATCGTGAGGCGACCGTGCGCGATGAAGCCCGCACTGCTCTTGAGCAGCTTGATGATCCTGAGCTTGTGGACCGGTTGAAGACCCTTCTTGATGAGGGACTGCTGCTCTGAACGGATCGGTTACAGGGCTCTCCAGCTGAGGTCTCTCGCCTCTAGCATCTGTCCAACTTTGTGGTGGTGCATGCCTCAGCGCACAGTGCGATTCAAGATCCGTCCCGACGGTCGCGTCGAGGAAACGGTTGAAGGAATCGCCGGTGACGGCTGTCTGCAGCTCACGGATCGCCTCGAAGCGGCCCTTGGAACCGTTGAACGGCGCCAGTCCACATCCGAGGCCTTTACCACCGCCCAAGACCTCCACCAGACCCAGTTCGTCGAGCCCTCCTGATGTCTCACTTCAGCACCGTCAAGACTGAACTCCGCCAGCTCGAGCCTCTCCGTGGCGCACTCGAAGACCTTGGTTATGCCCCTGATGCAGGGAAGCAAACCGTGCGTGGTTACCGCGGCCAGACCGTGGACGCGGAGTTGTCAGTTGCCATCGAGGGTGGTGCTGATTTCGGGTTCCGCTGGAATTCAACAAGCTGTGCCTACGAATTTGTGACCGATCTCGATCTCTGGCGCCAACCGGTCCCTGTGGAGCGTTTTTTGTCACAGCTCACCCAACGCTACGCACTGCGCGCCGTTCTCGAAGCCAGTCGCCAGGAGGGCTTTGATCTGGCTCAACAGACCACTGTTCAGGACGGCTCGATTGAATTGGTGGTGACCCGTTGGGATGCCTGATGAAGGTTTTCTCGGAGTGAACAATCCGGCTGCAGCGGCTTATTCCGCGTCCTCTCTGGAAGGTCCCGATGTTTCGGGATTCGAACCCGTTCTTGGCGGGGATCTGCGTGAACGAGCTGTTTGGGTAGATGAAGCGGTGTGTATCGGCTGTCGTTACTGCGCCCACGTCGCCACCAATACTTTCGCGATCGAACCCAACCTCGGACGTTCACGGGCGATTCGCCAGGATGGTGACAGCAGTGAGCGGATTCAGGAAGCGATCGAAACCTGTCCTGTGGACTGTATCCACTGGGTCCAGTTCGAGGAATTACCTGCCCTGAGACTTCAGCTTGAGGCTCAGGAGCTGCTCCCCCTCGGATTACCTTCACCGGCAAGGCCGCGGCGCCAGATTCCCCGCGGCACTCAAACGGACTGACGCTTGACTGGTCTTCCGACCCGACGTTTTGGACGCACCGAGCTCTCGATGCCGGTTCTTTCCCTAGGAGGAATGCGCTTTCAGCAGAGCTGGAGCGACCTAGAGGCCCAGGCGATCACGGTGCGGTCTCAGCAGTTGCTGCAGGGCACCCTCGAACGTGCTGTCGACCTTGGCTTTCATCACATCGAAACGGCACGGCATTACGGAAGCTCAGAGCGGCAGCTGGGCTGGGCCATGCCTGATTGTCCTGATCCAAGCCGCATTCTGCAAACCAAAGTTCCTCCCCAACAGGACCCTGCCCTGTTTGAAGCTGAGTTGGAGCTCAGCATGCAGCGGTTGGGTGTGCAGCGCGTGGACCTGCTCGCCATCCATGGCATCAACCGACGGGACCACCTCGCCCAGACGATCAGGCCAGGAGGCTGCTTAGAGGTGGCGCGGCGTTGGCAGCAATCAGGGCGCATCGGTCATGTCGGCTTTTCCACCCATGGGGACACCGATGTGATTGTTGAAGCGATTGAGACAGACGCCTTCGATTACGTGAACCTGCACTGGTATTTCATCCGGCAGGACAACGAGCCGGCAATTGCCGCTGCGCATCGACACGACATGGGCGTGTTCATCATCAGTCCCACAGACAAGGGTGGGCACCTGCACACGCCTGCGCAAAGGTTGGTCGAACTGACCGCCCCTCTCCACCCCATCGTTTTCAATGATTTGTTCTGTCTGCGAGATCAGCGTGTTCACACTCTCAGTGTGGGTGCGGCATGCCCTCAGGATCTGGACCTCCATCTAGAGGCTGTCAGTTGCCTGGAGGACGCCCTGGCTCTGGTGAGCCCCATTGAGGCCCGCCTTCATCAAGCCGAGAAGGAGGCCCTTGGACCCGACTGGTTGAGCAGTTGGCGGCAGGGTCTTCCTGGTTGGCAAGACACGCCCGGGGAGATCAACTTGCCCGTTCTCCTCTGGCTCCATAATCTTGTTGAATCCTGGGGCCTGGAGAGTTACGCCCGAGCTCGTTATGGCCTTTTGGGCAGGGCGGGACATTGGTTTCCTGGCGCCAATGCTGACGCGCTTGATCGTGATGTGAGTGCGGAGGAGCTTGATGCTGCCTTGCTGGATAGTCCTTGGAGGTCCTCCATCCCAGGGCGTCTGCGCAATCTGCGTGAACGGGTGGGTGGCGAACGTCAAGAGCGGTTGTCGTCAGCCTGAGTGCCGAGAGGCTGCTTGCCGGGAATGCCAACGGCACGCGGATACTGGTTCGGAGTGGGCTTCTCAGGCATCAGTCGGATCACGGTGCGGGCGCCGCGTGCCGACGGCAGCTCACACCGTTCTATCGCCACTGTTTTTGCTTTCAACATGGCGAGAGCAGGATCCAAATCCCTCTGGTCCTCCGCCTGCCAACGCCCTCGATAAAGCAAGGCCTGCCCGTCGGCATGCAGGAGTGGAACCAGGTATTCGGCCACCACAGGAGCCGAGGCCACTGCCCGGGCCATCGCCAGATCAAATCGGCCTCTGCAGGTGGGGTCCTGCCCTGTCCGTTCCACCCGTTCCGTGCGGACGCTGACCCGTTCTGCCATTCCGAGTGAACGGGCCATGGCCGCCACCGCTGCAGTTTTGCGGCCAACAGAATCCACCAAGGTCACTTCCGCTCCTGGTAGAGCAATGGCGACCGCAAGGCCAGGGAATCCGCCGCCAGTGCCGACGTCGATGCAACGACGAGGCTTGTTAGCGGTGTCCAGTTCGGCTTTCAGAGGCCAAAGACTGTCCAGCACCTGGGCGATCCAGAAGTCTTCCCCCTCGATGAGCCTGGTGAGGTTCACCCGACTGTTCCAGTCACGCAGTAACTGCTGGAGAGTGATGAGTTGCTCGCGTTGCACCGAGTCAGGCGTCCAGTCCAGCCTGGACCAGAGCTCCGGCCCCTGGGCAGCGAACGGCGTTGACTCAGGCATAGCGGCCTCCCCCTCTCTCCTTTCTAGAGTGTCTTCATGACTGGGGACTCAGCTCAACGCATGCCATCCTCGGTTCAGGACCTCAGCCATTACGAGCGCCTTGGTGTACCCAAAGGCGCAGATTCCGAAATGCTGCGCCAGGCCTTCCGCCGGCGCAGCAAAGCCGTGCATCCCGACACAACCCGTTTGCCGGCACAAGATGCTGCCAGGCAATTCCGTCTGCTCCGGGAAGCGTATGAGCAATTGGCCGATCCACGTTTGCGACGTCTTTATGACGCGGCACTGGAGGAGCGGAATGCCAGCCCTGTTGCGGCCATAGAGCCACCTTTGCCGGTGCCCCACGCAATTGGTCAGCGCCGTCCACTGTCCGGAGGGGAATGGACGTCACTGCTCCTGCTCACGGGAGCGATGTTGATTTGTCTTCTGCTGGGTGTTGGTGTGGCCTGGAATCGAGGGCTTGCGCTCCAGGTCCAGCCGAGTTGGTTGGTGGCAGAGCAGACTCGGATCACCGATGTCGATCCTGGTGGTTTTGATGGCACCACTCCCTCCGTCAGAGACTCCGCTGAACCAGCATTCGTTGCGGGCTCTTGAAGAATGGCTGCGGGTTTTGGGGGCTGGACGCAGTGAGGACGATCCCTGTGACTGGATCTGGGAGCAGCCTGGATGGAGCGCCCGCTTAAGGCTTGCTCAGGAGGATCTGGGTGTGACCTGGACGTCTTCCCAGCCAGCGAGGTCCTGCTCGTTTCCTTACGGACTGTCACGGGCGGATGTGGAAGCAGCCCTCAGGCTTGGGCCCTGAGGACGTCAAGTCCGCTCTCGATGCCCTCGTAGCACTGATCCAGCTGAGCATCGCTGATGCACAGCGGGGGCAGTAGATACACCACATCCCCAAGAGGACGGATCAGCACCCCGTGCTCCCGCACCAGGCCGCGCAAGATTTTTCCAGCGGGATTGAGGTACCCCTGGCTGCCATCGGTCACAAGGTCGAAGGCTGCAATCGTTCCGCACAGCCTTGGTCTTTGAACCTTCGGGTGGCGGGCTAGGTGTTCCAGACGGGGCTGGTGCCTGTCCTGAAACTGCTGATATTTCTCTGGCTCGGCTTCAAGCAGGTCCAGACTGGCATTGGCGGCTGCACAGCCCAAAGGATTGGCTGTAAAGCTGTGCCCATGCCAAAGCGTTCGGGTGGGATCGCTCCCCAGGAATTCCTCAAAGATCGCCTCTGTGGCCATTGTGATCCCCATGGGTAGGAATCCGGCGGTCAGTCCCTTGGAGAGCGCGACCAGATCGGGGTGGATGCCTGCCCGCTGGGATGCAAGCAGGGTGCCGCATCGTCCAAAGCCCGCCAGCACCTCATCGGCGATCAACAAACTCCCTGCCTCGCGAACCAGTTGTTCTACGGCTTGAAGAAAGCCAGGACGGACCATGCGCATTCCTCCGGCTCCCTGGACCAGCGGTTCAAGGATCACGGCGGCTGTGGGTGTGGTCAGCGCTTGCTCCAGAGCCGTCAAGGCGTTCTGTTCGCGTCGGTCCACCGCCTCGTCGTCCCAGTGCGTGTGCGGCCAGGGCACCCGCGCGACGGGGAAGAGGAGTTGATCGAAGGGTTCGCTGAACAGACTGCGGGCTCCAACGGCCATCGCGCCGAAGGTGTCACCGTGATAAGCCCCGTCAAAAGCTATGAGCTGTTGGCGAGGCTCTCCGCGGTTGTGCCACCACTGCACTGCCGTTTTCAGAGCCACTTCCACCGCAGTGGATCCGTTATCCGAGAAAAACACGCGATCGAGGCCGGTGTGCTGAGCGAGTCGCTGTGCGAGCCGTTCGGCCTGGGGATGGGTGAATTCCGCGAAGATCACTTGCTCGAGCGTGGCAGCCTGCTCGGCGATGGCTGCCGCCACCACTGGGTGTGCATGGCCATGCAGGGTCACCCACCAGCTGCTGATCGCATCGATGAGGGGTTCAGCTTCTGCACGGTGCAGCAAGGCCCCTTCTCCTCGCACCACCTGCTCGAGTGGTGGAGTGGTGGTGATGGATGTGAAGGGTGGCCAGAGGTTGGGGTGGTGGTTCCGAGACACTGGGCACGCGCGACTGCCTGTTGTCATCATGAGTTGGCGTCCGGATGGTGCATCAATGGCCTTCACTGAAGGAAGCCGCCGTTATGGACAGCCCAAGTCGAGGCGGTTTGTGGATCCCCCGAACTCCCAGCCCCGATGCCAGGAAGGCAGCGAGGGCTGTCGCAGCATCTTTTTTGAAGGGGGATGGCCCTCGATGAAGGCACGGCTTGAGATGCGTGGATGGTCCCCTTCTCAGGTGGAACAGATTCACGAACAGCTCCGCCAGGGTTGGCCCTTGACCATGGCCGTGCGTCACGTTGCCCTCATGCTTGGCAGCTGTCCCATTCGCTCCAGGCCCATGGGTTGAACCGCAGAGGGAGTGTTCAGCGGCAGACCTCGCTATCCCGTTCCCCCTGGGTGGCGATTGGTCCGCAGTTGAACCAGCGCACCAGCTGAACCTCAACATCCGTGAACAGCACAAGGATGCCACCACAAAGCAGGGCAACGGCCACAGTGGCCCAGGTCTGGCGGCTGGTCATCGGCGATCCGGGCGATTCATCGTCGCCCTGAACTTAAGGCCCAGTCCCTGCTTCTGCCATGCAGATTTGAGTGTCTCTGCGCTGAGTGGGTGGAGGGGAGGTAGCTCTGCCAGCACTGGAACTTTCCCCAGATCTTCCAGAGTTCGAGGATTATCAGCATGCAGGGGACCGTTGAGGATCAGTCCGAGCACGGGAATCCCTCGGCTTGCCAAGGCTTCCAAACTCAACAGGGTGTGATTGAGCGTGCCCAGGCCGCTGCGGCAGACCAGAACCACCGGGAGATTCCAGTGCTGCAGCTGGTCGATCTGACTCCAGGTGCGGGTGAGCGGCACATGCAGACCTCCGGCCGTCTCCACCACCAGAGGGTTGGACCCGCTGGGCGGCAACTGGAGCATTGCCGGTTCGAGAACCGTGTTCTCAAGCTCCGCCGCCCAATGGGGCGAGACCGGAGCCTTGAAGGCGTAAGCCTCTGGGATCCAGCGGTGCTCGGGCAGTTCCAGCAGATCAACCACTCTCTGGCGATCGCCGCCTCCCTCCAGTCCGCTCTGCACCGGCTTCCAGTACGTGGCCTCCAGTCCCTGAACCAGCAACGCACTCACGACGGTCTTCCCGATGTCAGTGTCGGTGCCGCAGACCACGAGTCGGAGAGGATCAGAACCTGGATTCATCCGCGAATCAGCAGCAATTGGATCACCCAGGTGAGTCTTAGCTGGCCGTCGTTCTGGCGGTCGCTCCACTCGTGCTGAAGACGACGCCAGTCACGCAGTGGAAGGGGTGATTGAGGGCTGGTGCCAGCCCCAATCCGGCGCAGAGGCTTGAGCAGTAATGGCAGGCTCGATGACGACACTGTGTAGGACACCCGGTGCGTCATGCGGAGCTGTTGCGCTGGGATCGTTCTCAGTAACGCGTCAGTGGAAGGGAAGGGCAGAGCAGTGCAGCGCACCCTGCAGCGCCTGGCGCTTTCATGCCACTGGGGGAAGCATCCCTCCACCGGAAGGGCAACCGCCAGGAGCCCATCAGGGGACAACCGCCGGATCCACTGCTGCAGACAACGCTGCGGTTCAGGAAGCCAATGCAAGCAGAAGCTCGAGGCGAGAAGGGTTGGAGCCTCGCTCCAATCCGGCAGCCCCGTTGTGAGATCCCAGTGCAAAACCTCGGCTTCGTCAGGATGACCGCGCAGCATCGCCTGACTGCCATCAAGACGCTGCACCTTGTGGCCTGGATGCAGTTGCTCCAGCGCTGTTGCAAGATGACCGGTCCCGGTCCCTAGATCAACCCAGAGACCCTCGGGGATCCCTTCCCGCCGAGTGAGTTGGGCCAGTCGCCAGGCCACCGAGCGTTGCAGTCTGGCCGATCGGTCATACCGTTCGGCCGCGCGATCGAATCCCCGCAGAACGCGGTCTTGCCAGGCGGTCGGTTTCATCCGGGTGGCCCGATGTCCTGATCCAGCCACTCTCTGACGTGAATGAGCAGGTCCGGCATCAGCAGTGCATGTCCCATGTTGGGGAGGCACCAGTGCTCGGGTGCCTGCTCAAGAAGATTGTTGAGTTCGCTGAGCAGGCACTTGCTCGCTTCCGGAACCACGATGGCGTCAGATGCTGCTTCCACGATCAGCACGCGGGCGGTCCTCGGCAGACCTGGTGGGAGCCCTGCGGTGGTGGTCAGATGGTCGAGATCGGCTCGCAGTCGTTCCCGTCCTGCAGCTGTAAGGCCCTGCATGCCAGGGCTGGGTGGCAGAGCGGTGACATCCGTGGGCGCGGCAGCGCGCTGCAGAAACGTTTGCAGCATGGCGGCTTCTTCGGGACTCCCAATCGCGCGTCTCATGCCTTCAAGCCCAGCCCTCAACGCACGTCCCTGCCGTCCTTCGGGAACGAAGCGTCCGAAGCTGGCCAGCAGCACGGCGTCTGTGGCCTGGGCCAGCACGGCGGCGTCCAGTAAATGCGGCCCAAGGGAGTGGGCGATGACCGCCCGTCGCTGCGGCGTTGCGTCATCGGGTGATTCACTCCAGGCGGGAGCGACAGGGCTACGGCCGCCATAACCACGTTCTCCATTGATCCAGTGCCATCCATGGCGCTGGAAGGATCGCTGCCAGGGTGCCCAGACGGTGCCATCCGAGCTCCATCCATGCATCGCAATGACCTGTTTCATGACCGGAGGTCGCCGTGCCCAAGGGTGTTCACCAACGCGTCCAGGGCCTCATCAGACTGGCGGTGATGCAGCACCAGTCGCAGACGGGCCGTTCCCTCCGGAACGGTTGGCGGGCGGATGGCAACGGTGAGAACCCCTGCTGCCTCCAGCCGTTGCTGGTACTCCAGCGTTGGCTGATCACCCCCCACCAGCAGCGGCAGGATCGGTCCAATCCCGGCGGGACGGGACCAGCCCTGGGCCTCAAGGCGATTTCTCCAACGATTGCTCTGTTTCACGAGGTCCGATCCCCAACAGGGGTGGCCTTTCAGAAGGTCCAATGCAGCCAGAGCAGCAGCTGCCAGGGGTGGCGCCAGGGCTGTGGTGTACCTGAATGCTCCGCTGGTCTGCAGCAGAGCGTCGGCCTGCTCTTGATCGCAGGCGAGAAAGGCCCCACCACTTCCAAAGGCTTTGCCAAAGGTGCCACTGATCATGGTGATGCCCTCCAGGCCAAGGCCAAGCCCTCGCCCTTCAAATCCAAGGACCCCGAGAGCATGGGCTTCATCTAGAAGCAGGCTGGCGCCATAGTTCCGACAGAGTGCGGCCAGGGCCGGTACGTCCGGGCTGGTGCCCTCCATGCTGAATAGGCTTTCGCTGATCACCACCAGGCGTGCGTCCTGGCGCTGGCTGCGACATGCCTGAAGTTGCTGGTGCAGAGCGTGGAGATCGTTGTGGGCGAAGCGCTTCAGCTGGGCTCCGCTGGCCTGCACTCCCACCAGCAGCGAATGGTGTATCAAGCGATCGGCTAGCACCGTGGTGTGACGGTTGGCCAGGGCCAGGACCGCGGCGAGGTTCGCTTGAAATCCGCTCGGAAACAGAAACACCCTGTCGCGTTGCAGCCATCGGGCCAGGGCCGTCTCCAAACGGTCATGCACGGGCCTGCTTCCTGTGACAAGCCTGGAGCCACCGGCACCGACACCACTGCGCTGCAATTCGGCCTCGGCCGCGGCGATCAGCTGTGGGTGGTGGCTGAGCCCGAGGTAGTCATTGCTGGCCAGATCCATCAGGGCTGGGCCTGCCTCGGCATCTGCCTCGGTGGCAATGACGGAGTGCAGCCCTTCACCATCCAGGGATGGCGCCCAGGTGCGCAGTCGTCGACGGCGGGTGGGTGGGACAGTCATGGTCTCTACTTTGGGCCCCGGTCGCCCTGCAGAGTGAGGGTGAATTTGCTGCCGTTTCCATCGGAAGCGGTTATGGGGTTGGAGCGCTTCACTCTTTTCTTCCCTTTATGGACCCTGCTGGCAGCGTTGCTCTCACTGCTGCAGCCCGACTTGTTCACCTGGGTGGCAGGCCCGGTGATCGTCTGGTCTCTCGCGCTGATCATGCTGGGCATGGGGCTGGGGCTTTCTCCGGCTGATTTCCGTCGGGCCATGATTCCGCCGCGGGCTGCCCTGATCGGTGTGGGAGCTCAGTTTCTGGTGATGCCTGCTCTTGCTGCATCGCTGGCGTGGGCCCTGAAGCTGGAGCCGCCTCTGGCGGTTGGGTTGATTCTGGTGGGGTGCTGCCCAGGAGGGACAGCCAGCAATGTGGTGGCTTTGATCGCCCGGGCCGATGTGGCGCTGTCGGTGGTGATGACATCCCTGAGCACCCTTCTTGCCGTTGTGGTGACGCCCCTGCTGACCAGTGCACTGGCGGGGCGCTATGTCCCAGTGGATGGCTGGACTCTGCTGGTGAATGTCCTGCAGGTGGTGTTGGTTCCGGTCACGGTCGGCGTGGCGATCAAGCAGGGGTTGCCCCGACTGGCAGCCAGAGTGCAGCCTGTGATGCCGCCGCTGGCGGTTGTGGCGATCGCCTTGATTGTCGCCGGAATCGTGGGCAGTCAGCGCGAGGTGCTTCTGCGTCAGGGAGGTCTGCTTGTGCTGGCCACGGCTCTTCTTCACGGTGGTGGTTTCCTGCTCGGCTTCTTGCTGCCGGCACTTCTGGGTGAACCCAGGGCAGTGCGCCGCACCATCAGCATTGAAGTCGGAATGCAGAACTCCGGACTGGCGGTTGTCCTGGCCCGATCCGGTGGCTTCGCGAGTCCGCTTACCGCCCTTCCAGGTGCGATCTCAGCCGTGATGCACTCCCTACTGGGCAGTCTCCTGGCGGCCCTGTGGCGAAAGCGTCCCTAAGATCACTCCATGAAGGATCAGGCTCCCCAGGCTTCACAGCCCGCCAGTGTGGGATCCCCTGATCCGGCGCAACTCTTCCCCTTCCCGCTGGATGACTTCCAGCTGGAGGCGATTGATGCCCTCAATCAGGGGCATTCCGTTGTGGTGAGCGCCCCAACGGGATCCGGCAAGACCCTCGTGGGTGAATACGCCATCTACCGAGCCATCGCCCATGGCCAGAAGGTTTTTTACACCACGCCTCTCAAGGCCCTTTCCAATCAGAAGCTGCGCGACTTCCGTGAGCAGTTTGGAGCCGACAACGTCGGTTTGATGACCGGTGACCTCAGCGTGAACCGTGAGGCTTCGATCGTGGTGATGACCACGGAGATCTTCCGCAACATGCTTTATGCGGAGGCTGATGAGTCCGACGACCCGTTGGCGGATGTGGAGGCGGTGGTGCTCGACGAATGCCACTACATGAACGATTCCCAGCGCGGCACGGTCTGGGAGGAGTCAATCATTCACTGCCCACTGCCGGTGCAGCTGGTGGCGCTTTCCGCCACCGTTGCCAATGCCGGTCAGCTCACCGACTGGATTGAACGGGTCCATGGACCCACGCACCTGGTGCACAGCGATTTCAGACCCGTTCCCCTCCAGTTCAGTTTCTGCAGTGCCAAGGGACTGCATCCGTTGCTGAATGACCAAGGCACCGGCCTGCATCCCAACTGCAAGGTGTGGCGTGCTCCAAAGGGAAACAAGCGCAAGGGACGTTCACAACGCCCTCCCCAGCCAGAGCCGCCTCCAATCAGTTTCGTCGTGGCTCAGATGGCTGAACGGGAGATGTTGCCGGCGATCTATTTCATTTTCAGTCGCCGGGGGTGTGACAAGGCCGTGCGCGATCTCGGGGTGCAATGTCTGGTCAACGAGTCTGAGCAGGCATGCATCCGTGAACGTTTCAAGGCCTACGCGGCGGCCAATCCCGAAGCCGTGCGCGATGGCTTGCATGCTGATGCGCTCCTGCGGGGCATCGCGGCTCACCATGCTGGGGTCTTGCCAGCGTGGAAAGAGCTGGTTGAAGAATTGTTCCAGCAGGGGTTGGTGAAGGTCGTGTTCGCCACGGAAACCCTGGCGGCCGGGATCAACATGCCTGCGCGCAGCACCGTGATTGCCGCACTCTCCAAGCGCACCGAGCGGGGCCACCGGCCGCTGATGGCCAGCGAATTCCTGCAGATGGCCGGTCGTGCCGGTCGGCGGGGCCTTGATTCCAAGGGCTATGTGGTGACGGTGCAGAGTCGTTTTGAAGGGGTGCGAGAGGCGGGACAGCTGGCCACAAGCCCGGCTGATCCTCTCGTCAGTCAGTTCACACCCAGCTACGGCATGGTGCTCAATCTGTTGCAGCGCCACGATCTGGCCAAGGCACGGGAGCTGGTCGAACGAAGTTTCGGCCGCTATCTGGCCAGCCTCGATCTAGTTGAGGAGGAGGAGATTCTTCAGCAGCTGCGTCTTCAGCTCGGACAGTTGCAGGGAACGGCCGGTGATGTGCCCTGGGAAGATTTTGAAGACTATGAAAAATTGCGCGGCCGTCTCCGTGAGGAAAGGCGCCTGTTGCGCATCCTTCAACAGCAGGCCGAGGAGACCCTCGCCCATGAGCTCACGCTGGCGCTTCAATTTGCCAGTGTTGGCACGCTGGTCAGTCTGAAGTCTCCGCAGTTGCGCGGTGGAGTCACCCCGGCGGTGATCGTCGAGAAGTGCGAGGGCCCCGGTCAGTTTCCGCTTCTTCTTTGCCTCACCAACGACAACGTCTGGCTTCTGCTCCCCTGTCAGGCAGTGGTCAGCCTGCATGCCGAACTGAGCTGTCTGCAGGTGGAGGGGCTGCGGACCCCTGATCTGGGGCGTGCTGGAGAGCTTCGCCATGGAGATCAGCACAGCGGTGGCCTCGCTCTTGCTGTGGGGCACATGGCCCAACGCCATGACATGACCACGCCCCAGTACGACCTCGCCGGGGAGGTTCTGACTCAGATGCAATCCGTTCAGGAGCTTGAAGCTGAGCTGGAAACCCATCCAGCCCATCGTTGGGGGGATCGCAAGCAGCTCAAGAAGCATCGGCGTCGCATGGAAGAGCTGGAACTGGAGATCACCGAGCGGCAGCAACTGCTCCATCACCGTGCCAATCGGCACTGGGAGACATTCCTCGCCCTGATGGAGATCCTTCAGCACTTCGGTGCTCTCGACGACCTTGTGCCCACCGAAATCGGCAGAACCGTGGCGGCTCTACGAGGCGACAACGAGCTTTGGCTCGGTCTCGCGCTGATGAGTGGCCATCTTGATGATCTGCCTCCGGCGGAGCTTGCAGCGGTGTTTGAAGCCATCAGCACCGAAGTCAACCGCCCTGACCTCTGGAGTGGCTTTCCACCGCCGCCGCGGGCGGAAGAGGCGCTTCATGACCTCTCGGGAATCCGCCGGGAACTGCTGCGGGTTCAGGAACGTCACCAGGTTGTTGTCCCCGCATGGTGGGAGCCTGAACTCATGGGACTGGTGGAGGCCTGGGCCCGCGGTGTGGCCTGGAATGATCTGATCGCCAATACCTCGCTGGATGAAGGTGATGTGGTGCGGATCATGCGACGCACCATTGATCTGCTGGCGCAGGTGCCCTATTGCGAGGCGATCAGCGAGCAGCTGCGCAGCCATGCCCGTCAGGCTCTGAAAGCGATCAATCGTTTCCCTGTGGCGGAAGCGGATGATTTGCTCAAGGCTGCGGCGGCGGAATCGGAGTCGTTGAATCCAGCTACCGAGAGGGCTGCCTGATCTCCCCGCGAAACACTCTTAGCCCTATGGAGAGGCCATGGAGGCAGGGTCGACGACGCGATCGAATTCTTCAGCACTGACGTAACCCAGGTCGAGTGCTGCACTCCTGAGGTCTATCCCCTGTTCGTGCGCGTACTTGGCAATCGCGCTGGCTTTGTCGTATCCAATCACCTGGGTGAGCGGGGTGACGAGCATTAGAGACTGTTCCACATCTCTCTGGATGCGGGTGCGGTTGGGTTCAATCCCTTGAACCATGGCCACCCGAAAACAGTGACAGGCATCAGTGAGCAGGGTGATGGACTGCAGCAGGTTGAAGCCGATCAGCGGTTTGTACACATTCATCTGCAGATGACCACCTGCACCGGCCATCGCTACCGCCACGTCAAGGCCGATCACCTGGGTGCAGACCATCGCCATCGCTTCGCACTGGGTGGGATTTACCTTGCCCGGCATGATCGAACTCCCAGGCTCGTTCTCCGGAAGATGCAGTTCGGCGAGCCCGGCTCTTGGACCGCAGGCCAGCAGGCGGATGTCATTGGCAATCTTGAGCAGGCTGACGGCCAAAAGCCTGAGTTGTCCCATGGTGTTGACGAGTCCATCGTGGCTGGCCATCACGGCGAACTTGTTGGGGGCTGTGCTGAAGGGGAGGCCTGTGAGCCGCTTGAGCTCCGCTGCCGCCTCGACGGAAAAGCCTTCGGGGGCGTTGAGCCCGGTTCCCACCGCTGTGCCTCCCAGGGGCAGAGGCAGGATTTCCTCCAGGCTGGTGTCGATGCGTCGCGCTGCGGTTCCGATCTGATCTCTCCAGGCGGATGCTTCCTGGCCGAGTGTGAGCGGCACTGCATCCTGAAGGTGGGTGCGGCCGATCTTCACGATGGATGCCCAGTCGTTCGCTTTGGTGGCAAAGGCCTCTTTCAGCTGTTGCAGTTCAGGTTGAAGGCGGCGGCTGATCCCTTCAGCTGCTGCCACATGGATGGCGGCCGGAAAGGCATCGTTCGTGGACTGGGAACGGTTGACGTGATCATTCGGATGGATGGGCCGATGGCTGCCGAGAGCCTCCCCAGCACGCAGCGATGCCAGATTGCTGATCACCTCGTTGAGGTTCATGTTGGTCTGCGTGCCGCTGCCGGTTTGCCAGACCCTCAGAGGGAATTGAGCGTCGTGGCGCCCTTCGGCGATTGCGGCCGCGGCTTCAACAATTAAGTCACATTGGTCGTTGCTGATCAGACCATGTCGCGCATTCACGATCGCCGCTGCCTGCTTGATGCGAGCGAGCGCATGAATCAGTGGGGTGGGGATCCGATCCTCGGCGATGGCGAAATTCTTTAAGGAGCGCTGGGTCTGAGCACCCCATAACGCCTGCTCAGGAACATGCACGGTCCCCATGCTGTCGTGTTCGATGCGCGTCGGATTGGTCATGAGTTCGAGTCGGGCCTCAGCACAAGGGCAATGATCAGCAGCATCCCGCTGACGCTCACCACCACATAGATCCAGTCTGCGTAAGGGGTCCAGAACATGATGCCGTCATCTCATCAGAGCTTCAGCCGGTCCCAGATCACCCCCAGGTTGGCTTGATGCAGCTCTGTGCTGAAGCAGTTCTCCAGTTGTTGGGGGCTGAGTTTTGCGGTGACCTCAGGATCGCCGCCGAGGTTGGCGCGGAAATCGCCCCCCTCGGTATTCCAGGCGCTGTGTGCGTTCCGCTGCACCACTCGGTAGGCGTCTTCCCGGCTCATTCCGGCATCGACAAGGCTGAGCAGGACTCGCTGGCTGAACACCACACCCCCATAAACATTCATGTTGCGGCGCATGTTGTCTGGGTAAACGCCAAGACCGGCCACCACAGCCGTCATCTCCCTGAGCATGAAATGCAGCGTGACCGAACAGTCCGGAAGCATCATCCGTTCGGTGGAGCTGTGGCTGATGTCCCGTTCATGCCAAAGAGCAACATTCTCAAGTGCAGCGACGACATAACTGCGCAGTACCCTGGCCAGGCCGCTGATGCGCTCACTGCGGATCGGATTGCGTTTGTGAGGCATGGCTGAACTGCCTTTCTGCCCCTTGGCGAAGCTTTCCTCCACTTCGAGCACATCGGTGCGCTGGAGATTGCGGATTTCGGTCGCAAACCGGTCGAGGCTTGCTCCCACCAGAGCGAGGGTCTGGATGTAGTCCGCATGACGATCGCGTGAGATCACCTGCGTGCTGGCCGTGTCGGGGTTCAGGCCAAGACGTTCACAGGTGAGTCGTTCCACCTCCGGGTCGGTGTTCGCGTAGGTGCCCATGGCTCCACTCACCTGGCCCACAGCCACATCCTGTTCGAGGCGTTCGAGTCGCTCAGCATTGCGACGGGTTTCTGCTAACCAGCCTGCGAGCTTGAAGCCGAAGGTGATGGGTTCACCATGAATCGCGTGGGAGCGGCCGATCATCACCGTGCTCTTGTGGGCTTTCGCCAGCACGGCGATGGCCTGATCCAGGGCCATCAGTTCCTGTCTCAACAGCACCACCGAAGCTTTGAGCTGAAGGGCTAAGCCGGTATCCAGTACGTCACTGCTGGTCATGCCCACGTGGATATACCGCCCGGCATCCCCGACATGCTCATTCACATTGGTGAGGAACGCGATCACGTCGTGACGCACCTCGGCTTCGATCTCGAGGATCCGTTCCGGTTCGAAGGCCGCTTTGTTGCGGATCTCCTCCATTGCAGGCTCCGGGACGCGCCCTAGTGAGCAGTTGGCTTCACAGGCCGCGACCTCCACATCGAGCCAACTCTGATATTTGGCACGGTCGGTCCAGATCGCGCCCATCTCGGGCAGGGTGTAGCGCTCGATCAAGGGCTCGCAGACGAACGGTCAATCCATGACCATACGGCGACGTCGGAGTTTTAAGCCGAACGTAGGCGACGGTGCTCAACCTCCCACTGCACATGCTGGCCCCAAGATTGCTGCCGGACCAAGCAAAAACCTCCGCTGCACTCGATCACCTGGAAAGGGGGGAGATCATTGGGATGATTGTCGATCGTGACGAAGGTTCCAGGATGTAGGAGCTCCAGAACGTTGCTGTTGTTGTGGCAGCGGCGGTGGGGGGGCTGCTTGGCGGACATGTCCGTGGGGCGGCTCGCGACGATCCTCTCGGACATCAACCGGTTCATCGCTGAACCCCATGACTTTGTTCGGATTTGAACTCTGCTTTTATGAAGCTGTGCCCCGAAAACAACGGCTAGATCTGCATTTGCTGACGCTGGGCCTGGCGGCATCCCGTCAGCAGGCGCAACAGTTGATTCGTGCGGGGAAGGTGCGCGATCGCCATGGTCAGCGCTTGGAAAAACCCGGTTTTGAAGTGGCTGAAGACATGGTTGTTCGCGTGGAACAGCCGCCTCGATTTGTTTCACGGGGAGGGGAGAAACTTCTTGCCGCGCTGCTGGCTTTCCCCCTTGAGGTGCAGGGACGTGTGTGTGTGGACGGAGGAATTTCGACCGGTGGCTTCACCGATTGCCTTCTTCAGCATGGAGCTCGCCGTGTCTACGGGATCGATGTTGGGTATGGACAAACCGCCTGGAGCCTTCGCACCGATCAACGTGTGGTGTTGCAGGAACGCACCAATTTGCGACGTCTGATTCCGGAACAGCTCTTCGCTGAGGATGATCCCAGGCCCACACTCGCCGTGGCCGATGTCTCGTTCATCTCTCTACATCTTGTGCTTCCGGCTCTTTCCGGCCTGCTGCAGGTCGATGACCAAGGTGATCGGTGGTGTGGGTGTGATGCTGTACTGCTGGTGAAGCCGCAGTTTGAGGTAGGGCGGGACCGCGTGGGGAAAGGTGGCGTTGTTCGCGACCCAGTTGCGCATTGCGATGCCATTACCCATGTGATTGCCGCAGGCAATGCCCTGGACTGGAGGGCACGAGGGCTTGTGGGATCACCAATCACCGGACCTGCTGGTAATCACGAATATTTGTTGTGGCTGAGCGGCTCAGGTGATCCCTCGGTCACCCGTGATGTGATCGAGGGAGAGGTGACAGCAACGCTCAACCGTTAACGCTTGCCTCAGAGTGCAGCCCCGTCACGGTCGCCGGTCCGGATTCGAACCACTGTTTCAACGGAAGAGATGAAGATTTTTCCATCGCCGATCTCGCCAGTTTTCGCGGCTTCAGCGATGGCGGTCACGACCGTGTCCACCCTTGCGTCGTCAACGACCACTTCAACCTTGAGCTTCTGAAGAAATTCAACAGTGAACTCGGAACCCCGATAGCGCTCGACCTGCCCCTTCTGCCGACCAAATCCGCGCACTTCACTCACAGTCATGCCGACAATTCCCGCATTGACCAAAGCGAGCTTCACATCCTCAAGCTTGAATGGGCGAATAATGGCTTCGACTTTTTTCATGACGAGATCTTCGGACAATCAATTGTGAATCAGGTCTGACTCACCGGGAGGGTGAGAGGGCTGGAAGAGGGTCGATATTTAATCCTGCTCCGGTGGCGTCCTGCCAGAGGGCTTCAGCATCCATTCGAGACACTGTGACAAGTCCGTTGGCCAGAAGCTCCCAGTGCTTTGACTCAAAGTGTGTTTGGAGCCAGAGAATTCCGTGAATGCTGGCAGGGGTCAATCGAAAAGAGAGGCCATCTGCCAGCAATTGGAGATCCATAAATAGGGCTCGGTCTACACCCATTACGACTGGTCTTTGGTCCAATCGTTGTTCGTTTTGATACCGAATCAGGATTTGGCCTGGTGCTGTCTGTGCTGGTAGACGCTGCCGCGGTAGTGCAGTTCAACCGTGGCGCTCTCGGCGGCTTGGTGGTGCAGAGGAGCCTCGTAGTGGCTTCCGCGGTAGGTGTGCTCCACCCGGCTATCGCTCAGCTGTTCGTGCTGGGCTGGGTCGTAGGCGATGCCGCGGTATGTGCGTTGAAGAGTAGTCATAGTCATGAGATGGGCCTCGAAGGGGATGGTGGTTGTCCCGATCACTGATCGGGGCCGCTTCGTGGGAAGGAGCGTTGCTTCGCCGCGCGAGTGGCTACTTCCGGCTGGAAAGGCGACGCATGACCGTTGCCTGAGCTCAACGTTTTGTCCTTCGATGCAGTTCTATCTCAAAACCGATGTTCATAGTGAACACTTTGCGGCTTTTGGATGGAAGAGATTCCGTAATTGTCTCGCTCTGATGGGTTTGCCCCTCTCCCGTTGGGATTTAGGTTCTTTACAAACCGTTGCTTCTGATGCCTGCTATGGGCGCATCTCCTGCAGAAACGACCCGAACTCCTCTCTATGGCGAGCGAGCGATTGCCGAGGCCCAGTTGATCTGCTTCGACAACCCTCGGCCTGGTAGGCCCTATGAGGTCTCGATTGAATTGCCTGAATTCACTTGCCTCTGTCCTTTTTCGGGGTATCCAGATTTCGCTGTTTTGAGGCTTCTCTACCAGCCTGGCCCACGCGTCATTGAGCTGAAGGCGATCAAGCTGTATGTGAACGGTTACCGCGATCGCTCCATCTCCCATGAAGAGGTGGCCAACCGGATCCTTGATGATCTGGTGTCAGCCTGCGACCCGGTTTGGATGCAGCTTGAAGCTGATTTCTATCCAAGAGGCAATGTCCATACCGTGGTGCGTGTCAGCCATGGGACACGTCAAGCCTGTTGATCAGTTGGGGCAGTTCCGCTGCGAAACCCAGCAGGTTTCGATTGCAAAGCCCGCCGATATGCAGGCGCTGATGCGTGCTGTCGCTGATGACCCAGATCTGACGCGTCGCAACCATGCTGAGCGCTCCACCCAGGAGCGTGATGGCAAAGCCGGCATAGACCAGGGGAACGCCGGGGTCACGTTTGAGCAAAAGACCACTTGCGGGAAGAATGTCGATCACCCTTAGGGGCAAACCCCTCACGTCGGCTCCTTCGCCTCCGGGTCTCAAATTGCTGAGAAGTGCACCGTTCGCGTCGAAGACCTGCACCGGACCCTGCTCACTGCTGGTGCTTAAAAAGACGGGTTCACTCCCGTCCGGACGCGTCGGTAGAACAAGTCCCCAAATCTGGTCTCCCAGCTCCGGGAATGTGCTGAGAGGGAGCTGCAGCATCGGACTCCTGCCGATCTGCACCGTGATTGCTGCCAAGGACCAGTCGGCTTGGTACACCGTCATTCCCTGATAGCGGAGTGGATGGTTCACGCTGATTGTTCGGAGCTCTTCCTCCTTTCCCGGTGGTGAAAGGGTCAGCGTGGACTGGAACTGCTCGGGGCGTCCGGCAGGGTCACGCGTGATCGAAAATTGCTCGAGAGTGAGGCTCAGTCGATTGGCTCCTGCAGGATCGAGAAGATCCAGAGAGCGTCCTGGTGCCAGAAAACGTTCCAGACGCTGACCGGCGAGGGCTCCCCAGGCAGCGCCGATCAGCAACAACACCAAGCCCGTGTGAACTAGCAGAGGGCCGACCCGTCCCACGACGCCGCGGCGCGCTGCTAAGCGATCCTGATGCTGCCTGACCTCCCAGCCCTGTGATTTCAGCTCTGAAGCAAGGCTGGATAGTGCTCCATCGCTGCTTTCACAGCTGACAGTTTCCGCAAGGGCCAGTTTGCTGAGCTGACGCGGGCGGGTGTAATCGATCCAACGCATCGCTGCTTGTAAAGCCGGCCATTGCCTGCGCCAACTGCAAAGCATCAGGGCCACACCGAGCCAGGCCAGCAAGATCAGAAACCACACGCTTGAGTAAAGATGATCCAGCTGAAAGGCCAGCATCTGGTCACCGTTGATCACTCCAAGCCACGGATCGGAATTGAACCGTTCCAGATAAAGCTCAGGGGCTTCTTGTTGAGGAAGGATCGTCCCCACAGCACTCGCCGCCGCGATGAGTAGCAGCAGAACAATGGCCAGGCGTAGATCCGAAAGGATCGCCAGTAAGCGACTCAAAGTACGCATTGTCAGACCAGTCGCGAAAGCAGCGTGAGCGATCCCACTGTGATCAGCACGGCTCCGCTGATGCTCGGGATCCATTGGCTCACGGACCGAAGTGCCATCAACTTCGGCAAGGAGGCTGCCACGCTGCCTGCCAGCAGCAAGGGCAGGACCTGGCCGATCCCGAAGCTGCTTAGGAACAGAATGCCAACAACAACATTGCCCGTGCTCGCGATCCAGCCCAGCAGAACGGCCAGAACGGGGGTTGTGCAGGGCGAGGCCGCCAGGCCAAAGGCCAGACCAGCTGCCAGGGGAGCCAGAGGTGCGGGGACCCGCTTGCTCCAGGCCATGGGGTCAGGTCCGGCGGGCAGTGGAATTCGAATCATGCCCAGAAGATTGAGGCCCATCACAATGGCCAGCCCCGCCACCAAGGTTGGGATCAGGCCAGGAACCTGGCCATAGATTCCACCCAACAAACCGCTGAGGCTTCCGAGCATCACCAGCGCAACAACAATTCCGGCTGAAAAAGCCAGGCTGCGCTGCCATGGGGCTTGTCGACCTTCAAAACCTGCCAGATAAGCGAGGGTGACCGGAAGAAGGGAGAGGGAGCAGGGGCCGAGGCTGGTGAGGGCTCCACCGATCAGAACAATGCCGAGGCTCAGGGGGCCCGGTTGTTGCAGGGCTTGATTCAGCAGCAGCTCACCATTTCGTGCCAGGTCGGAAAGAGCTAGTTCGAGGAAAGCGATGGTCGTGCCGGGCGGCCGGAAATTGCAGAGTTAAAGACTATCGATAAGGGCATCAATGCCGCTGAAGAGACCTGCTCGTTGCTCTTTGACCGCGGCCTCCGATCAGCCCGGTGGATTCCAGCGAACAGCGGATGAGTAGTCCCACGATTACGAAGCTCGACAGCAGCGAGTTCCCCCCGTAACTCATCAGGGGAAGAGGCAGGCCTGTTGTTGGCATGGCCCCGGAGGCTACAGCCACATTCATGATCGACTGGCCGACAAGCAGAGTGGAACAGCCAATGGCGACGAGACGCGCCTGATTGCTGCGGCAGCGCATTGCCACGCGAAGGCCCAGGTAGCCGATCAGCATCAGAAAGAGCAGAAGAAGCAGCGAGCCGACGAGCCCGAATTCCTCGGCATAGACAGCAAAGATGAAATCTGTGCTCTGAATCGGCAGATATTGCATTTTTTGTGTGGAGAGGCCGAACCCTTGCCCGAACAACCCTCCTGACCCAATCGCTAAGAGGCTCTGGATCAACTGATAGCCATCACCCTGGGGGTCCTGCCAAGGATTTAAGAAGGAAACCACCCTCAGGCGTTGATATTCGTTGATCAGAATGCTTGCTGTCCCTAGAAAGCCTCCTGCGATCGCTGTTCCGAACAGTAGAAACAGTGGAAGGCCCGCTGAGAATGCCATTAACCAGATCAACAGTCCGCTCAGGGCTGCCGTGCTCAGGTTTGGTTGTTTGAGGATCAGAAGGACTAACACTGCAAAACTGCTGAGCCACAACAGCTTTTGATCCAGGCCCGTGCGTTTCCAGTGCGCGAAGAGGTTGGCGGCTTGCAGCACCACAAAAGGCTTGACGAGTTCGGATGGCTGGATCTGGACGGGGCCAACCACGAGCCAACGACTTGCGCCATTCACTGTGGTTCCCATCACCAGCGTTGCAGCGATCAGTAGGCATCCAATCCAGAGGGCAGGTCCGGCCAACTTGAGCCAGCGTCTGAGATTGGTGGATGCTGTGAACGCCATCAGACTCCAGCTGGCGGCCATCCACACCAGTTGGCGTTTGACGTAATAGGCACCTTCACCCTGCTCACGCACTGCAACCCACCAGCTGGCCGAGGCAAGTACCAGCAGGCCTGCGAGGCTCCAGATTGCAGTCAGAGTCAGTAGGAGCCGTGCTTCAGCGGGCCATGACGACCAATCGAGGGGGAGATGGCGTTCCCAGAACGACCTTGAATCTTGTTCGGGGATCTGGCGTGTCCTAACGCTGCCCGATCGTGAGGATCGACTCCTCCTTGACATCACGGACGGGCTGCTCAATGGATTAACGAGGTTTAAGTGTATTGAGGCGCTTTATGCACGATTTGCAAGGGGATTGGTCATAAAAAAACCCGACCGAAGGCCGGGCTTGCACACGTTCGAGGCTCCTTTCAGTTCCCTACGTTCACCTGGCGTGAGCCAGTGCAGAGCTCAACCTTGATGATTCGTCCACCTTGTTTTTGGATCCGCTGTTGTTCAGCGAACCAGCTGTCGTAGGGAACCCACTTGGTGAAGAAGGTGTTCTGTAATTCGCGCTGGGTCCGAACCTTCTCAGGGCTTGGAATGCAGGCAGTGACTTTGAACAACCGCATCGATCTCAGTTGCCGAGACCGGAACAGATGTAGTCGAAATAAACACCCATTTCCTTTCCAGCATCAGGGCCTACGAGCGAGGCGGTGACCTCTTTCATGGCTTGAATGGCCTGGACGGTGGCTCCGATGGGTACTCCCAGAGAGTTATAGGTCTCTTTGAGACCGTTCAGCACCCGCTCATCGAGGATGGAGGTGTCTCCAGCCAGCATGGCGTAAGTGGAATAGCGCAAGTAGTAATCCAAATCGCGGATGCAGGCTGCATAGCGACGGGTGGTGTACATGTTGCCACCAGGACGGGTGATGTCCGAATACAGAAGCGCCTTGGCGACCGCATCACGAATGATCGATGAGGCGTTGGCACTGATGGTGGCAGCAGCCTTGACGCGCAGCTCACCACTGGCGAAATAGTTCTCAAGGCTGCTCATGGACGTCGTGTCCAGGTAAAGACCCTGGACATCGGACTTGTTGATGACGTTGGTGATCGCGTCTTGCATGGATCAGGAGTGACGGATAGGGGCGTGAAGTCCAGTGATTCAGGCGAGGGCGCCGACCACGTAGTCGAAGTAGAAGCCAGCTTCCTCGGCGTCGGCACCACTGAGGATGCCCATGGCGACGGTCTTCATTTCACGGACCGCTTCAGCCATGGCTTCGAGAGGGGTACCCAGGGAGCGGTAGAGCTCGCGGGCGCCGATCACTCCGATTTCTTCGATCGGGGTCACATCACCTGCGACAACCCCGTAGGTAACAAGGCGCAAGTAGTAATCCATGTCCCGCAAACAGGTTGCGGTCATCTCCTCGCCGTAGGCATTGCCTCCGGGGGAGATCACGTCGGGACGCTTCTGAAACAGCTGGCCGCCAGCGGTTTTCACGATGCGCTCACGACTCTCGCTGAGAACCTGAGCGACACGTAAACGTCGTTGTCCGCCGCCGACGAAGGCCTTGATCTGGTCCAGTTCTCCTGGACTCAGATAGCGGGCTTCGGCGTCCGCGTTGATGATCGAGTTGGAGACGATGCTCATGCAGTTCTACCTCGAAGCAAGCGGCCGCCCGTAGGAGACCGATATCCGGTGTGTGGTGGTGGTGATCTCGACTGAGATCGGAGAGCAGCTTAAGGGCCGCAGGTGCTCAAATCGTGGAGATCTGAGCTTGAAAGCCTCAGATGTTGTATCTGTTGACCTTCGGGGATGGAGTCGGCCATCACCTGAAAAGGTGAAGCCGATCGAATGTGATTCTCAGGCAGCTGCCAAACAAGGTTTGGTGCTGGTAACAGATCTTCATTCCTTGGTACCGATAAGCAAGGTTGTCACTTTGAGAAGCGTTTTCAGATCCGCGGTTTTTGATTGTCAGGCATCAAAAAGCCAGCGGTAAAGATACCGCTGGCTTTGTTATTTGAAGTCTTCGTGATTATTGATTGAAGGTGCTAGAAGCCTGTTGGGAAGGGCTTACAAGCTTTGTCTGGGCGGTGGTGTGAGTCCGGCATTTCCGCTGTAGAGGGAGGCTGTGCGGGTCAGTGTTGACTGGGGCACGCCTGGCTGTGAGTTCAGACCCCGGAGGTCAGGAACCTCAGAAGGCTCAAATCCCAGCTTGGAGCGAAGCTCGAGCAACTCCTGAACGGCTGCGCTTTGCCCTGATTCGGCTCTCACGACCAGGAAACGACTCGTTTCTGCTGGAGTGGATGCCCTGCCAACCAGCGCCATCGTCGCTGCGGTGGCAGCGCGTAGAGGCGCCATTCTGGACAGTCTCTCCAGGAACGCTTCACTCGTGGCGACCGCTGCTACGAATCCCTCGAGATCGATCTGGCCATCTCTCAGTCGGGATTCGCTGGTGATGAGCCGTTCGCTTTCAAGAGGCACTCGGTTAAGAAGCTGCCGATACGTGGCATCAGCAACTTCTCTCAGCTCCGATTCGCTTGGATTGACAGGGAGCGAGAGCTTCACGGGCAGTCCGGAGCGACGCTGGAAGCCCAGTGCGTTCCCCACCTGTAAAGCCGCTGGAAGCCCTGTCTTGCCCTGGTCCTGTTGGATGGTTCGGGTCAGTCGTGAGTCGAGCGTGCGACTCCAGGAATTGGCGCCTTCCTCGGCAGAGCCTGATGTCGTCGTGCCCCGCTGTGGGCGGCGACGCATCAACGCCGTCCACTGGGACGCTGGCATGGAACCCACGTCCGCACGCCACTGACCAGCAATGTTTTGCGTTTGACCCTTCAGATTTCTATTGGTGACATCGTTCGTTGTGCGCAGGCGATCGTCCCGGATTGAATCTGGACGACGTCCCATGGCCAAGTCGACAACAGCTTTGAGATCGATGGGGCGTCGCAGGGCGGGCGCCCGGCGCGTGTTCAGATCAGCTGGCGTGATGTATCGCTCGTAGGGAACGGTGTCCTCACCAAAGCAATCCTTGTAATCCTGTCCGTTGATCAATGCATCAACGAGACCGTAGAAGCCTTGTCGGGCAGCGGTATCAAACAGAGCATCAATTTCCCACCGACCAAAGGTGGGTCGCCCCAGAAGTCTGCGATGCATCACTTCGATGGCTTTAGTGATGTAGAGACCTTCCCAGTAGCGACGACGGAACGCGTTAGAGCGGGCAACGGATCGCACGAAGTCGCGCAGGCTGATATCTCCGTTTTCGAGTCGAGCTTCTTCTGAGCTGAGTCGCTCTCCTGCGTAGCCGGCTGTTCCGAGAACCTGCACGTAAACCGCTTTGATCACAGCCTGGGTGGAGGATTCGGTGTTGCGAATGCTGGGCTGGCCCCCTCGGCGAGGAACGGCGGCGCCACCCGTTGCGATCTGCTGGAGGCGCATGACCCTTGGGCCGACCTTGCGAGGGCGGCTTCCCCGGAATTGCGGGCTGTCCATCTGACCCGGCTGGGCCATGCCATTGCTGACCAGCAGTCGGCGGGTGTCGTAACCAAAGGGTGCCGGTCGCGTTGCGACCGAAGCCGTTGACGAGGGGAAGATCGCGCCGTATTGGTTGCCAACGGGATCATTCCCTCCGCCGTAGACATGCTGATCCCCGAGAGGCTGGCGATAGGAGGCGTAGAGGGTGACGTACTGAGGCGCCCCCTCGAAGGGTGCGCTGAACCGGAACAAGCGACGGTTTGATCCCCAGCCCGCACTTTCCTGGGCTTCTTCGCCGAGATCGCGCAGATAGGGAACTGTTTCCTCTCCAAAGGTCTGGGCGTACTCACTGCCGTTAACGAGGACATCAACGAGTCCGTTCAGACCTTGAGAACTGACGATGGAAAAGGCTTTGCGGAATTCTTCGAGAGAACTGATGCCGCGGCCGAGAAAATGGCGGTAAGCCAATTCCACGACGCGACTGTTGACAAAACGTCCGTAGAACTGAGTTCGATATTCCTTGCTTCGGCCCAGAGCGCGAATGAATTCGCGCATTGAGATCTTGCCCTGCAAGAGCTGGCTTGCCTCAGCGCGACAGGGTGTTTGGGAGTAGCCCTTGGCGATGTCCCGTTCAAAAACTTGTCGATACGCGGCTTTCACCACCTCTGCTTTTTCAGCACCGGATAGACCGGGTCGCATTTCAAAACGCTGGGCTGACTCGGCGGCTAGGGCATAGATCGCCGGCAGCTGCAGACCCTGCCGTACGGCACTTCCAGGCTTCTGCCGAGTTGATGGTGTGGCGACGGCCAGTTCCTGTAAGAGAACGTTGAAGCAGTCGATGGTGAGACGGCGAGCTTCCGGAAGCTCTCGAAGCAGCTGGGCAGACGCGGCACGCATCTCCTGCAGCGCCACATTGGTCGCCGTCAGCGAGCAGTTTTTCAGAAGAATGTCGCGAAGTCCCCGGGTGTTCACCGAGAGAATGCTCGGGTCTCCTGCAACAAGGGCATAGCCCACATATCGGAGAAACCAGCCCATGTCGCGCACGGATTTGCGCATGAACGCCGGGCCGTATTTGGCCACGCTGATGGGGTTGAACCCGGTGGGGAGTACCACGCGCACATCGGCATCACCGCCTGTTCCTTCCAGAAGTCTGGAGAGAAAGTTGCCGCGCCTGGTGGTTCCGCTGTCTCCGGTGAAGGTACGGACCGATTGCTCAAAGGCGACTTGATCCGCGGCCAGGGGTGTTCCATCGCCTGACTTTCGATCCTCTCCTGTTGTGAGAGGGCTCTCAAGGAAGGACAGAGGGGTGCCGCCCACGAAGATTCTGTTGGCTGCACGGGCCACGATCGACTCGGCATTCGCAGCGATGACCCGTGAGGCTTCGAGCCTGTCGTTTCCGCTACGGAAAAAAGTGATGAGCGAGTCCAGCTCCCCCAAGTCGGGGAAACGATCCTGCTGCTCCGCTTGGCGAACGCTGGAGAGCGGCAGTGTGTCGTACAGCTGGGGGGAAACCCTTGGGCTGCCGCTGCTGGCGGTCACTGTCATGAACGGGAGCAAGCCGGATCCAGCCAGGTTACGGCTCGTGCCGAGAGCACTTGGAGTGCCATGAACAAATGTTTGCAGGGGGTGCTGTCAGCAGTGACGCATTGCGAGGGCGCATGAAATGCTCCATCTCAAGTTGCTCGACCCCTGGAGACCGCTGCTGATGAAACCAACTCCATCCGACGCCGCCACTCCAGTGGTGAGTGATTTTTACGACCGTTTCCCCTATCCGGGTGATCCTGTCCAGGACGGTCCGCCTCCCGGATACAACTGGCGATGGTGTTTGGAGAGCGTCAATGGCGCTGTGAGGGGAGAAAGTTCTGCCCGAGAGGACGCAGCGAGACCGCCCCGGATCCTTGATGCAGGCTGTGGCACAGGCGTCAGTACCGACTATCTCTGCCACCTCAATCCTGGAGCTGAGGTGTTGGCCGTCGACATCAGCGCCGGTGCCCTGAACTTGGCCAGAGAACGGTTGCATCTCTCCAGAGGAGCGCAGCAGGTTCGATCACTGCGTCAGGAACAGCGGAGCCTTTTGGATCTGCACGGTGAGGGACCGTTCGACTACATCAATTCCGTCGGTGTCCTGCACCATTTGCGTGACCCTCTCGCTGGACTCAAAGCGCTTGCTGCGCTGCTGGACGATGACGGCTTAATGCATCTCTTCCTGTACGCGAATGCAGGGCGTTGGGAGATCCACCGCACGCAGAGGGCCCTGACCAGGCTTGGCGTGGGGCAGGACAGTGAGGCCCTGCGCCTTGGCCGACAGCTGTTCGATGTGCTGCCTGAATCCAATCGCCTTCGCCGCAACCATGAACAGCGCTGGTTGATTGACACCGCTGCTGATGCCAATTTCGCAGATATGTATCTGCACCCACAGGAGACCAGTTACGACCTCAAAACGCTTTTTGCCTTGATTGAGGCCTCCGAGCTTCATTTTGTTGGTTTCTCCAACCCGTCGGTCTGGGATCCGGCTCGACTTCTGAGCGGTGATCTCCTCGTACGGGCGCAATCACTCCCCATTCAGGATCAGTGGTTTTTGATCGAGGATCTCGACACGGAGATCAGTCATTTCGAGTTTTTTGTTGCACGGAAGCCGATTCAGAAGCGGTGCTGGGACGACGACGGGGAGCTGTTAGGAACACGAAGCCGCCGCCAGTCCTGTTTGTGGGGGTGGCCTTCCGCCAGCCTGCTGGGTCCTGATCTTGAGCCGATTGCTTTGTCTCCGCAGGAAAAACAGCTGCTTGAAGCCGTGGACGCCCACCCTGAGCATTCTCTCGGTGAGCTCGCTTTAGGCGCTTGGACCGCTGATGTGGCAAGGACTCTGATCCAACGTCGTCTGCTCTTGCCCATCGCCGAAGCAGGGGGGGGCGGGGAAAACGCGTGATAGATTCCGCGCGCTTTCTCAGGCGTTGTTTGCTGGCTACCACTCCGATCGAATCAAGTGCGGCATCTGTTGCGACCGATTCGGGTATGGGTGAGTACGCCAAGCTCCAGCGACGCCTGATGCTGGCCACCCTCACCGTTTCCTTGATCGCGGCTCTGGTCGCCCTTGTTCGATTCGATGTTCTGGTGGCTCGCAGCCTGCTGGTGGGCTCGTGTGCTGGTCTTCTGTACCTGCGCTTACTCGCCCGCAGCGTGGCCAGGCTCGGCGGAGGTTCCCGTCAGGTTGGGCGATTTCAGCTGGTGGTGCCAATGCTTCTCATCGTGGCGGCGGCCAAACTTCCCCAGCTTGAACTTCTTCCAGCCTTCATCGGTTTTCTTCTCTACAAGCCCGCTTTGATTCTTCAGATCGTCATCGACGCCTGAATTCGCGCACTCAATCACCGTCATGGTTCCGTCGCTCCTCAATCTGCCCTTTGCTGAACTCGAGGTCGGTCAGCATCTCTATTGGCAGATCGGCAATCTGAACCTGCATGGCCAGGTTTTCCTCAGCTCTTGGGTCGTGATCGGCTTGCTGCTTCTGCTCGTTGTGAGCGGGACCCGCAAGATGGAACGCGATCCCAAGGGTGTTCAGAACCTCCTGGAATACCTTTGGGATTATCTTCGTGAGCTCGCACGGGAGCAGATCGGAGAGAAGGCTTACAGAGATTGGCTTCCTTTCGTGGGAACCCTGTTCCTGTTCATCTTCGTTTGCAACTGGGGTGGTGCCTTGATCCCCTGGCGCCTGATCGAGCTTCCTAACGGAGAGCTCGGTGCACCCACAGCCGACATCAACACCACAGTGGCCATGGCGCTGCTGGTGTCATTGTCGTATTTCTACGCGGGGCTGAGCCGCAAAGGGCTGCGTTACTTCGAGTACTACGTGGAGCCGACCCCGATCATGCTCCCGTTCAAGATCATCGAGGATTTCACGAAGCCTCTCTCGCTCTCATTCCGTCTTTTCGGCAACATCCTTGCTGATGAACTGGTAGTGGCCGTTCTTGCCTTCCTTGTGCCTGTGCTGGTCCCACTACCCGCCATGTTCCTCGGTTTGTTCACCAGTGCCATCCAGGCGCTGATTTTTGCCACTCTCGCCGCGAATTACATCGGCGAGGCTGTGCATGAAGAGGCCCACTAGGTCTCTTTGTGCCTTTCGCAGGTCCCCAGTGATCTGCTAAACACTTCGCGCGCAGGTCCGGGTGGAACCGGGCCCGCCCTCCATCGTGAGGGTGTCCCGGGCGCGTCCTGCCCTTTCCGCGCTCATCCTGCGCACCTCCAACCGCTTTCCACCAATGAGTGATCTGACCTCCGCCGCTTCCGTTCTGGCCGCCGCTCTCGCGGTGGGTCTCGCCGCCATCGGCCCTGGTATCGGCCAGGGCACCGCAGCCGGTCAGGCTGTGGAAGGCATCGCCCGCCAGCCTGAAGCTGAAGGCAAGATCCGCGGAACCCTGCTGCTCTCCCTGGCCTTCATGGAAGCTCTGACCATCTACGGCCTGGTGGTGGCACTGGTTCTTCTGTTCGCCAACCCCTTCGCCGGCTGATCAGATTCGGTTGCGGGGTGACCTCGTGTCACCCCACTCCACTGATCCGCTCGATTTGACTTACCCAATCGCATCCTTCCATGACCTGGCTTCTGCTCGCTGAAGCAGGTGTTCCGGAGGGAGGTCTTTTTGACCTCGATGCCACCCTTCCGCTGATGGCGGTTCAGGTGGTTCTCCTCACCTTCCTGCTCAATTCCCTGTTCTTCCGGCCGGTCGGCAAGGTCGTGGAAGATCGCGAGGGTTACATCGCGACCAGTCGTGCTGACGCCAAGCAAAAGCTTGAGCAAATCAATCGACTGGAAGCCGATCTCCAAGATCAACTGCGTGGAGCCCGTCAGGCCGCTCAGGCCGCCATTGTCGAGGCTGAACAGGACGTTGATCGTCTCTACCGCGAGGCTCTTGCTGAAGCGGAGACCGAAGCCAATCGCACTCGCGAAAAAGCACGGCGTGAGATCGAGACCCAACGAGAATCCGCCCAGGCTCAGCTCATGAGTCAGGTGGATCAGCTCAGTGCCCAGATCATCAACAGACTTCTGGCCGCCTGATGATGACCATGTCTCTTCCACTCTTTGCCTCGGAAGGTGGGTTCGGTCTGAACCTCAACCTTTTCGAGACCAACCTCATCAACCTCGTCATTGTGATCGGGGTTCTTTACTGGTTCCTGAAGGGCTTCTTAGGGGGCATCCTTGAGCGTCGCCGGCAAGCGATTCTGAAGGACCTTGAGGATTCCGAGGGCCGTCTGCGCAAGGCCACCACTGATCTGGCTCGCGCCCAAGAGGATCTTGCTGCTGCTCAGCAGAAAGCAGAGAAAATCCGCTCCGACGGCAAAGCCAGGGCTGAAGCGATCCGTAAGGACGGTGAACTGCGCACGATCAATGCCATGGCTGCGGTCAAGCAGGATGCTCTGGCTGATCTGAATGCAGAAGGTGCTCGCCTCACCGAACAACTGCGCCGCGAAGCTGCGCTGGCCGCCATCGACAAGGCGATGACAGAACTTCCTGGACGTCTTGATGCAGCGGGTCAGTCCCGTTTAATCGATGCCTCCATCAGCAACTTGGAGGACGCCTAATGCCACTGCTGAATACTCTGGCGACTCCCTACGCCGAAGCTCTTCTGCAAGTCACTGACGCTCGCAGCGAATCCGAAGACGTCGCAGGTCAGTGCAAGGAACTCCTTTCGGTCTGGGAATCCAGCACCGCCTTGCGCGAAGCCATGACGTCACCGGTGCTTGAGCCTGCTGCCAAGAAAAAGGCCCTAGGACAACTTTTGGCAGAGCAGATCAAGCCGTCACTCATGAACCTTCTCAAGGTTCTTGCTGATCGGCAGCGCTTGACGGCTCTCGATGCCGTGCTGCGCCGCTATCTGGAGCTGTATCGGGAATCCCGCAACATCTCCCTGGCTTATGTCCGCAGCGCTCAGGCCCTGTCTGACGAGCAGACCAAGGCCCTCACGGCAAAGGTTCAGTCCATGGTCGGAACCGGTTCCGTTGAGATTGACCTCACCATCGACTCCAGCCTGATCGGTGGCTTCGTGATCAATATCGGCTCTCAGGTCATCGACGCCAGCCTGTCTGGTCAGGTTCGACGCCTTGGGCTTTCGCTCGCGAAGGCGAGCTGAGAACCTCTCTCTTCACCCCCACGCTCCTCCTCTCACGCCCCTTTCCAGGGTTTACCCGCCATGGTTTCCATCCGTCCCGACGAGATCAGCGCCATCCTCAAGCAGCAGATCGAGGACTACGACAAGTCCGTTTCGGTCAGCAATGTGGGTTCCGTCCTGCAGGTGGGCGACGGCATTGCCCGTGTCTACGGCCTTCAGCAAGTGATGGCTGGTGAACTCGTCGAGTTCGAAGACGGCACCGAGGGCATTGCTCTCAACCTCGAAGACGACAACGTCGGCGCTGTGCTGATGGGTGAGGGCCTGGGGATCCAGGAGGGCAGCACCGTTCGTGCCACAGGCAAAATCGCATCCGTGCCTGTCGGTGATGGTCTTCTTGGCCGTGTGGTGAATCCTTTAGGGGTTCCCCTCGATGGCAAGGGTGATCTGGGTGCTTCTGAAAGCCGTCTGATCGAATCACCTGCTCCCGGCATCATTCAGAGGAAGTCGGTGCATGAACCGATGCAGACCGGCATCACCGCCATTGACGCGATGATTCCCATCGGTCGTGGTCAGCGTGAGCTGATCATTGGAGACCGTCAGACTGGCAAGACGGCCATTGCCATCGACACGATCCTCAATCAGAAGGATCAAGATGTGGTCTGCGTTTACGTGGCAATCGGTCAGAAAGCTGCATCTGTTGCTCAGGTGACTGAGGTGCTGCGTGAGCGTGGTGCCCTCGACTACACCGTGATTGTGGCGGCTAACGCCTCAGACCCTGCGGCACTGCAATACCTGGCTCCTTACACCGGTGCATCGATTGCCGAGTACTTCATGTACAAGGGCAAAGCCACATTGGTGATCTACGACGACCTCTCCAAGCAGGCGCAGGCTTATCGCCAGATGTCACTTCTGCTCCGTCGTCCGCCCGGTCGTGAGGCCTACCCCGGCGATGTGTTCTATTGCCACAGCCGTCTGCTTGAGCGTGCCGCCAAGCTGTCTGATGCCATGGGCAAAGGTTCGATGACAGCACTGCCCATCATCGAGACCCAGGCTGGTGATGTGTCGGCCTACATCCCAACCAACGTGATTTCAATCACCGATGGCCAGGTGTTCTTGAGTTCCGATCTGTTCAACTCTGGTCTGCGGCCTGCGATCAACGTGGGTATTTCCGTTAGCCGTGTTGGCGGTGCTGCGCAAACCAAGGCCATCAAGAAGATCGCTGGCACGCTGAAACTGGAACTGGCTCAGTTTGATGAACTGGCTGCCTTCTCTCAGTTTGCTTCCGATCTTGATGCGGCAACCCAGAAGCAGCTCGGTCGTGGAAAGCGTCTGCGTGAACTGCTCAAGCAGTCCCAGTTCAGTCCGCTGATTCTCGCCGAACAGGTCGCCATCGTTTACGCCGGTGTGAAGGGTTTGATCGACGACGTTCCCGTGGATCAGGTTGTTCAGTTCTCGCGCGAGCTCCGTGAATATCTCAAGAGCAACAAGCCTGAGTTCATCGAAAAAATCCAAACCGAGAAGGTACTCAGCCCTGAGGCGGAGACCATGCTCAAGGAGGCTGTTGCTGAAGTCACCTCCACCATGCTGGCGACGGCCAACTGAGGTCCTGAGACATGGCAAATCTCAAAGAGATCCGCGATCGGATCAAATCAGTCAAGAACACTCGCAAGATCACCGAGGCCATGCGTCTCGTGGCCGCAGCCAAGGTGCGTCGTGCCCAAGAACAGGTTCTGCGCAGCCGTCCTTTTGCGGACCGTCTGGCCAGGCTTCTGGAAAATCTTCAGGCGCGCATGCGTTTTGAGGATGCCGATGCCCCTCTGCTTGAGGAACGTGAGCTGGAAACCGTCACCCTCATGGCGGTGACCGGTGATCGTGGTCTGTGTGGTGGCTATAACGCCAACATCATCAAGCGCACCGAGCTACGTTTTGCTGAACTGCAAGGCAAGGGCTACAAGGTGAATCTTGTGTTGATCGGTCGAAAGGCCATCAGTTATTTCACCAATCGCAGTTATCCGATTCAGGCCACATTTACAGGACTTGAGCAGGTCCCTACGGCTGATGAAGCTGGATCTGTGGCGAACGAAGTGTTCGCGGAGTTTCTCTCCGAAACCACCGATCGGGTTGAAATTATTTTCACCAAGTTCATCAATCTGGTGAGCTGCAAGCCTGTCGTACAGACCCTTCTTCCGCTTGATCCTCAGGGTATCGCTGACGCGGATGATGAGATCTTCCGCCTTACAACCAAAGAGGGCGATCTCAGGGTGGAAACAGGTTCGGCTCCTGCCAACACGCAACCGGAGATTTCCTCCGAGATTGTGTTTGAGCAGAGTCCCGATCAGCTGCTGAACGCTCTTCTGCCTCTTTATTTGCAGAATCAGGTGCTTCGTTCACTGCAGGAGGCAGCCGCTTCTGAGTTGGCGAGCCGAATGACGGCGATGAACAATGCCAGCGATAACGCCAAAGCGTTAGCTAAAACTCTGACCCTCGACTACAACAAAGCCCGTCAGGCAGCCATTACCCAGGAGATCCTGGAGGTTGCTGGCGGTGCAGCAGCAGTCGGTTGATAGAGCGTTGATTCATCGGAATCGATCAAGCCGGTCCTTGGACCGGCTTTTTTTTGGTTTCGAAGCATCCATCGGCTCCCCTGCATGACCGATGCTGAAGATCTGCTGCCGCTCACGTTGTGGAGCTACACGCCCTTTTCCCCACGGTGGTGGCCACCGATCGGATGGCGATGGACCCCTTGATGTTGGCGGGTCAGTTGCAGACACTTCTGAGCCTGCGGGGCGAGGCGTACAGCAATCCTGATGAAGGTTGTGCTTGGACCGGCGACTTAAATGGCATCTGGCAGCTTCATGAGCATCACGACTTCCGGTCCCTGGCGGATGAAGTGATTACAAGGGTTTGGATCTACCTTGAACAAACAGGATTTGATCTGGACCAAATCGCTTTGCATCTCCAACGGTGTTGGCCTGTGCTCAGTGCGGCTGGGCAGGTGGTGGGTCGGCATCACCATCCCAATGCCCATGTGAGTGCCGTTGTTTACTTAAGTGGCGATGGCCAGGGACGCGAGGGAGCACTCTGTCTTCATGCAAGGCATCAACTCAATGAGTTGGTGCCAGGGCTTGCTGTGGGGCATGGAGGGCCGATTCGGGACCATCACCCTCACAATCAGCATCTCTGGACTTTCAACCCTGAACCCGGTCTTGTGGTGATTTTTCCTTCTCGGTTGGATCACAGCGTTGGCGAGAACATGGATGAGGAGTCGCTACGGGTGTCACTCAGTTTCGACTTCGTGCTCACGGCCCAGGCTTCGTCTGCGCCAGCGGAGTACCTGGCGCCCCATCCCCATCAGTGGCATCGCTGTGAGCGCCCGTTGTCCTGAGAGGATGCGGTCTTCCAGGACAATCTCGAACGGATGAGCGACTCCACGGCAGCGACCTTCGCCATCAGTGTTGAGCTGGATGGGCAGAGCCATCAGTTCCAATGCAGCGCTGATCAAACCGTGCTTTCAGCTGCTGAAGCAGCGGGAGTTGCAGTACCAAGCTCCTGTTGCGCCGGTGTGTGCACGACCTGTGCCGCTCGGATTCTCGATGGGACTGTGCATCAGCCCGATGCCATGGGCGTGAAAGAAGAGCTTCGCAAGGATGGTTTTGCACTGCTGTGTGTGAGTTATCCACGCTCCGATCTCAAAGTGATGGCCGGCCAAGAGGATGCCCTCTACGAAGCGCAGTTTGGTCAGTATCAGAAGTGAGGATTGAGTCGCTTCAGCTCCAGCTGCCACTTCCGGCCCACCAAACAGCCTGTGATTGGCGTCGATGGATCTTGGAACGCTTGCAAGTTCATGGCGAGCCGCTGCGCTGGGCGATCACGTCGGTGCTTGATTCACCTGAGGGTGGCTCTCAGGTGGTGATTGAAGCGGTGATGCTTCAGCACAGGGAGTGACCGGATGGCTGAAGTCTTCCCCACGCTCATGATCGTCCCCACGGGGATTGGATGCGAGATCGGAGGGTACGCCGGCGATGCGCTGCCAGCTGCACGGGTACTTGCGGCTGCCTGCGGCTGCCTGGTGACCCACCCCAATGTGATGAATGGGGCCGCCCTCTACTGGAGCGACGACCGCATTCTTTATGTGGAGGGGTGGGGGCTTGATCGTTTTGCCGCCGGGGAGCTGGCGCTTCGTGGAGGACGGCGGCAGCGTGTTGGCTTGCTGCTTGACGCTGCGATCGAACCGTCTCTGAGGGATCGCCACCTTCAGGTTGCCGATGCCTGTCGTGCCACGCTCGGATTGGATGTCGGGCCTGTGATCACCACGGATGTCGCTCTTGGCGTCACGCTGCGGCAGGGGGAGAGTGGGGTGAGCTGGGGCTCGCTCGAGCGTCCGGATGCTCTGCTTCGCGCTGGGGAGAAGCTCCGTGACGGGGGTGCATCGGCGATCGCCGTTGTGGCTCGATTCCCGGATGATTCCGGTAGCGAGGCGTTGCAGGCCTATCGCCATGGAAGCGGTGTGGATGTCTTGGCTGGTGCGGAGGCGGTGATCAGCCATCTGCTCGTGCGCCATCTGCAGATCCCCTGTGCACATGCACCGGCTCTGGCTCCCTTGCCCCTGGATCCTCAGCTGGATCCGCGAGCAGCAGCTGAAGAGCTGGCGCATACCTTTCTTCCCTGCGTTCTCGTCGGGCTCAGTCGCGCACCCGATCTGATTCAGCCGGCATCAGCAGAACCAGGAGATCTGCTGGCCTCCCGCCTCGGGGCCGTTGTTGTGCCGGAGGGTGCCTTGGGGGGGGAAGCCGTCCTGGCCTGTTTGGAGCGGAACGTTCCTGTGATCGCCGTGACAAACCCTTCTGTTCTTCAGGTGTCATCCCAATCCTTGGGGCTTGAGCGTGGGGTGGTTGCGGCTGCGACCTACGCCGAAGCCGCCGGGCTGGTGCTGGCGATGCGGGAGGGGGTGGCATTGCCATCGCTGCAGCGGCCTCTTCCTGCTCTGGATCGTTTGACCACCGTCTGAGACTGATCGCATGGCCAGAGGGTTTGCGGATGCCACTGCCGATCGCGCCGCTTGTCCTTGTGGTTCAGGTGCCAAGTTGGGTTCATGCTGCGGCCCTTTTCATCAGGGATTGATGAAGGCGCAAACGGCTGAACAACTGATGCGGTCGCGGTACAGCGCTTATGCGCTGGGTGAGATTGAGTATCTGATCGCCTCTCACCCTGAGCCAGAGATATCGATTCAGAAAAGGCGTCGTGAGCTACGGATCAACAGCCGCCAGATCCGATGGATTGAACTCGAGATCCTGGCGGTGGAGTGCGGTGGCATCGGGGATTGCCAGGGCACTGTTCAGTTTGCGGCGCATTTCATCGCGGCTGGACAACGCAGGTGTCTTCAGGAAACCTCTTTGTTTCAGAGAAGGGATGGGCAGCTCAGTGGTGATTGGCTTTATATCCGAGCCCTGTGATGGCTTCAGCGCAGGCATGCCATGGGGTGGCGCGGCGGAACTCCCAGGGCCTTCGCCACTCCTGGATGACACACAGCCCCTTTCACGGTGTTCAAGCCTGAAAGCAATTCAGGCCGCTCAGTGACGGCTTCCTCCAGTCCGCGGCCGGCGATGCCAAGGATGTACGGGAGCGTGACACTAACCAGGGCCTCCGTGGAGGTGAACGGCACAGCTCCAGGCATGTTGCCCACGGCGTAGTGCTGAATCCCATGGATGCAGACCGTGGGATCGGTGTGGGTGGTCTCCCGGCTCGTGGCGATGCAGCCGCCCTGGTCGATCGCCACATCCACGATGGCTGAACCTGGCCTCATCTGTTTCACCATCTCCTCGTCCACCAATGTCGGAGCCCGCCCTCCAGGTGTGAGCACGGCACCAATCAGTAGGTCGGCGGTGGGCACGAGTCGCTCCAGTAGCCCTCGGCTGCTGACCACGCTCATCAATCGTCCTCGCCGGTCGGCTTCCAGGCTGCGCAACCGCTCCGGTGAGCGATCCAGCAGCATCACCTCGGCATCCATGGCTGCTGCAAGCCGAGCTGCATTCCAGCCGACGGTGCCGGCGCCGAGCACCACCACCCGTGCCGGTTGAACCCCCGTACAGCCACCGATCAGTACGCCACGACCGCCGTTTGGACGTTCCAGTAACCGTGCGCCCACCTGTGCTGCTAAGCGGCCGGCAATCTCGCTCATCGGTGCGAGCAGCGGCAGGCTGCCGTTTTCCAGTTGCACCGTTTCATAGGCCACACCCGTAGTGCCCGCCTCCAGTAGTGCCTGGCCCACCTGGGGATAGGCCGCGAGATGAAGGTAGGTAAAGAGCACCATGTCGTCGCGCAAAAGGCCGAATTCCTCCGGCTGCGGCTCTTTTACTTTCACCACCAGGTGAGCGGCCCAGGCGTCGTCCCTATCGACCATGCGTGCACCTGCTGAGGCGAACGCGTCATCGCCGATGCCTGCACCGGCACCGGCACCGTGCTGGATGCGCACTTCCAGCCCTTGGGTCACCAACTCCCGCACCCCATCCGGTGTCAGGGCGACCCTCTGTTCATCAGCTTTGATCTCAGTAGGCACCCCGATGCTGGCCATCGGGGCCGTCAGAACGGAATGAGCCATGGAAGGCACAGTTGTGCTCTCAATCTGGCTCAGATGGCTGCAATCGGCAGCCGCCAGCCACTGCCGAAGGCTTGATTGCTCACTTTCAGCAGCGGAGGCGCCTGTCGCCGCTTGAATTCAGCCCGACGGAACAAACGTTCAATTCTGGTTACGTCATCAGGGTCATGCCCAGCGTTAATCAGCTGGACACCACTCATACGGTGTTCGATCAGATCCACCAGCAATGGATCCAGCACTCCGTAATCGGGCAGTGCGTCACTGTCTTTCTGGTCTGGCCGCAGCTCGGCGCTCGGCGGTTTTTCAAGAATGGCCCGGTCGATCAATGGGCCATCGAAGGCCAGCCCAAGTTCGGATCGACAAGCCCCAGCATCTGGGCTATCTAGCCAGTGGCAGAGGGCGAACACGGTTGATTTGTAGAGATCACCGATCACCGCCAAACCGCCGTTCATGTCGCCGTAGAGGGTGCAGTAGCCCACGGCCAGTTCGGATTTGTTGCCCGTGGAGAGCAGCAGCTGCCCTTGCTGATTGGCCATGGCCATCAGCAGGGTTCCGCGGATGCGTGATTGCAGATTTTCGGCTGTGATCCCTGATGGCTCGGCGTCGAGGGCTGGTGTGAGCGTGGCTTCAAAGCCGTCCATCAGGGTCTGAATCGGCACGATCCTTGAGGAGATTCCCAGGCGTGTTGCCAGGGCTAGTGCATCCTCGATCGAGCCTGAGGAGCTCCAAGGGGAAGGCATCAGGAGGGTCTGAACCTGTTCAGGGCCCAGGGCGGCGGCGGCGATCACCGCCACCAAGGCCGAATCAATGCCGCCACTGAGTCCGAGAAGCGCCTTTTTGAATCCGCATTTGGTGGCATAGTCCCCGACTCCAGTCACCAGTGCTCGGAACAGCGCTTCCAGGCCAGCGTCTTGGTCTTGCCCGTGTTGATGGGGATGGGGGTTCTGCTCGCTTGGGCTTGCTGGTAATTGCGCAGTCCACACCGCTGTGCTGACGCAGAAGTCGGGCAGCTGCAGCTGTGGGGTGCTCTCCCCTGGAGCCATCACGAAGCTGGCGCCATCGAAGATGAGTTCGTCGTTCCCCCCGACCTGATTCACGTACACCACAGGACATTGCAGGCGGCCAGCGGCTCGGGAAGCAAGCTTCCGGCGTAGGGTCGCTTTGCCTCGGCTGAATGGGGATGCCGAGCAGTTGATCAGTGCATCAATCCGTTCGTGCATCAGGGCTGCGATGGGATCCGGGCCCACCAGGCGACGCTTCTGGAGTTCCTGATCCACCCAGAGGTCTTCACAAATGGTGAGGCCCAGGCGCCAGTCGTGGTTGTTGACGCGCAGGCTGATGGTGGATGGACTGCAGCTGGCGCGGAAGTAGCGGGTTTCGTCAAAGACGTCATAGCTGGGCAGGAGCTGCTTGCGGGCGACCACGTTCCAGCCGCTCGCCTGCACCAGCGCCATCGCGTTGTAGAGCCGGGGGTGTTGCTGGTCAGAGGCAACCTCGGCCATGCCAACGAGAAGGGCCGCGTCTTGTTGTTCGGCATCCAACCGCTGTTGCAGTCGGTCTAAGGCTTGTTGTTGCTGCTCCAGGTGAGCGGTGCTGAACAGCAGATCCCGCGGTGGGTAGCCCCAGAGGGACAGCTCCGGCGTCACCAGCAGGTCTGCCGAGGTCTTGCCGTCCACCTTGGTGGCGTCCAAGGCGGAGTGGATGCGATCGGCATTCCCAAGAAGGTCTCCCACCACTGGATTGATCTGGGCCAGGGCGATACGCATCAGCACTCAGGCGGAGGAGGAGTGGAAGCCGTAAAGATTGTGCTCCAGCAGCAAAGGCCAGAGCGTGTCGGGGATCTGGTTATCTCCTTTGGCCTGGCGAACAGCGGAGCTTGCGGTTGCTGGGATGTCGAGGGACAGAATCCTTGGGCGGGCACCGAGGCGTTCGAGCGGTTGCAAGTCGCCATCCGTCAAGGACCAGCCTTTGCGCGGAACAATCCCGAGTTCGCAGAGACCGAGCCACCGTTCGCTGTGTTTCCAGCGAGGGATTTGAGTGGCCAGATCGCTTCCCACAACAAAACAGAGAGGGGATTGAGGCCAGCGCTGTCGCGCTCGCTCCAGGGTGGTGATGGCATAGGGGCTGCTGAGATCCTGGCCCAGTTCCAGGCGAGGGTCGCCGATGGTCTGAACGACACGATTCAGCAGGTCGCTGCGCTGCTTGAGCTCGGCACCATGGCGTTTGGATGGGTTGTCACTGGCCCAAGTCACCACTCTCGGGAACTCCCTTAAAAGACCCTCCAGGAGGGCCTGATGTCCAATGGTGGGTGGATCTGCACTGGTTCCCAGAAGTGCAATCGAGTCTTTGCTCATGGCAGCAGCGTTTTCAGGGCCGGACGCTTCGTGGCATCCGGCCAGCGATGCATCAATCCGACCAGACCACGGTCCGTGCGGGACAGACGGCGCATCAGGCTGATCGGAATCGGCTGATTGCGGCGTCCACGACCGCGTTCCTCCAGCAGCCATCGGGCTGTCAGTCGGCCGGTGCGGCGGGTGGTGTGAACCGCCAGAGCCGCTTGGGCCACCGCCACCGGGGCCGCAGGGGCCAAGGTGAGTCCGGCGCTGAAGGGTGCTGCCAGAAGTAGCAGTTGGCGTATCACTCCCAGACTCATCTGCAGCCCCAGCTGTGTCCCCCCGATCAGAGCATTCTGACCACCGAGCTGACGTAGCAGTCGGCGGGCTGCTGGGCCTCCTAGGGGCAGGTCATACAGCGAACAGAGCTGGCTCACCAAGGCGGCATCACAGGCCATGCCTCCCGCAAGATCCAGCAGCAGTAAAGGGTTGGCGGCCAACGCCGCCGCCTTGAGGGCGGCGTAGCGACCAATCAGGCCCTGTGCTTCCCGACGGCGTCGAAGCAGGCGTCCGGTTTCGAGCTGCTCCTGAATGCGCGTTGCCTGCCTCAGGCCGTTCAAGAGCAGCAGGCTCTCGCCGTGCTCTGTCAGCAGCGATGTCAGGTGAGCCTCAAGGCGCCCTATGTCGGCTGGTTGCTGCTGGCTTCGGATGCGTCCGTCGCTGAGCTGTACAGCCTGCCGCGGCGCTGCCGCCGCGACGACTGGCCCCGGGAGCCCGTTCGGCAGACGGCGTTTGATGCTGGCGAGCAGAGGGGCTAGCTCTTCCTCTGGCCAGCAATCGCTGCGATTCAAAACGGTGATCACCGGTTTCCCCTTGTTCTGCAGAACGGTGAGAGCATCAAGCTCAACCTGGGTGATGTCCCCATCCAGAACCAGCAACACCAGGTCGGCGTTCAAGGCCACGCGGCCTGCTAGACGAGCCCTCGCTGGGCCGTTGACCTCATCGATCCCCGGTGTGTCAACCAGGTCGACGGCTTGCAGGCCTGGGACTGGTGTCGGCCAGGGAGTGCTCTGCTGTTGTCTTGTGCAGCCATGGGCTACATCAGTGGCCATCAGCGACTGGCCCACCAGGGCATTCACCAGGCTCGACTTGCCGACGCCGACTCTGCCGAACACGGCGATGCGAATCCGGCTCTCCTCCAGGCGCTGCAGTTGGTGATCCAGCGTTTTGAGGGCACCGCCCAGCAGACCCTGCTCAAGGGCGGTCAGGTTGAGCTGGTCTTTCCACAACCGCAACACCTGCGCCTTGGATGCCATCGCAGTGGAGGTGGTCATGGGGTTCCGCCACCTCCGCCCTTGCGCCACCAGCCAGCCAGGACGGCCAGGACGGCATCGGGGCCGATCACACCGACGAAGCCACCAAATTCATCCACGACGACGCGCACGCCGGCATTGTCACGTCGAAACGCGGTTAACAGTCGGTCAGCGCGGATCATTTCCGGAACGAATTCGGCGGGTTCGCTCAGATCCAAAGGGGTGAGCTGACCGCGGTTCTGAACCAGCGCACTCAGGAGGCTGTCCCGGTTGGCCACCCCCAGCACCTTGTCCACCGCGTCGCCGAGCACGACCCACCACTGAGCTTCATTCTCGATCAGGGCGTCCCGCAGTTCATCCAGGCGGGTGGCGCCATCAAGGGTGGGCGCTGCCACACGCGGGATCATCAGATCGCGGGCGGTGAGATCGTTGAGCTGGAACACCTTGGCGATCATGGCGGCCTCATCCGCTTCGATCTGACCTTTCTGGGAACCGAGTCTGGCGAGAAGTCGGATCTCTTCCTCATCGGTGCTGATTTCGCTCTCCTCCGTGATGGCCGGCAGCAGTCGCTCGAGCAGCAGAACCAGGGGGCGCATCATCACTCCCAGCCAGTGCAGCACCGGGGCACTGGCCAGAGCCACCGGCAGAGCTAGGCGACTGCCGATCGCTTTGGGAAGGATCTCTCCAAGCAGGATCACCAGGACGGTGAGGCTGATGGAAAACAGCGGCAGCGCCAAGCTGCTGCTGTCCATGCGTTTAAACAGCCAGGCGGCATAGCCACCAAGCATCAGGCTGCCAAAGATGTTGAAGCCGTTGTTGGCAATCACCAGCACAGACAGGGTGCGTCCGAGGCGTTGTCGCAGCTGTGCAAGCCTGCGGGCACCAGCAACCGGACGCGGACGTGCGGCGAGCTCATGGACGCGGATGGGATTGACCGTGAGCAGCGCTGCTTCCACGCCCGAGCAGAGGGCTGATCCAGCCAGCACCACCACCACCAGGATCAGCAGGATCAGCAGGTCGGAGGTCATGGGGGTGCGCTTTGCCTGCCATCCTGACCGTTACCCGGCGACATGTCTCTTCCGTGGCTGATTGCACCCCCCTCATTGATGTCGCTTGTCATGCGGATCGTCGTCAGCGATTCATGCACGATTTGGGCAGTGCTGCTGCGGTGATCCCCGCAGCCTCTTTGGTCACGCATCATGCCGATACGGAATGGCCGTTCCGTCAGGACAGTGACTTCTGGTATCTCACCGGGTTTGACGAGCCCGATGCCGTCGCCTTGTTGCTTCCCCATCGCCCGGAGGGAGAACGTTTTGTGCTGTTCGTGAACCCCCGTGAACCGGCCGCTGAGGTTTGGACCGGACGTCGCTGGGGGTGTGAGGGGGCTGTTGAGCGTTTCGGTGCTGATATCGCCCACCCCCGCTCTGAGCTGGAGCAACGACTGCCGGATTATCTGCAAGGCGCTGAGGGAATCGCCTTCCGTGTTGGCCGCCATCCTTCCGTGGAGCCTCTCGTGGTCGCTGCCTGGGCAGGGCAGCTTGATCGAGCATCGCGGATCGGCAGCGCGGCTCTGGCCCTGGTGGCTCCCTGTCCACTGCTGCATCGCATGCGTCTCCGCAAGGAGCCGGCAGAGCTGGAGCGTCTGCGCGAGGCCGGACGGATTTCGGCAGCCGCTCATGAACTGGCTCGCTCTGTTGTGAGACCCGGAATGAGGGAACGTCAGGTTCAGGCTTTGATCGAGGAGCATTTCCTCAATCAAGGCGCCCGTGGTGCCGCCTATGGATCGATCGTGGCCGGTGGTGATAACGCCTGCGTGCTCCATTACGTCGAGAACAATGCCGTGCTGCAAGACGGCGATCTGTTGCTCATTGATGCCGGTTGTTCGCTGCCCGACTACTACAACGGAGACATCACGCGAACGTTCCCGGTCAACGGTCGCTTCAGCGGCGAGCAGCGTGAGCTCTACAGCCTTGTGCTTGAAGCGCAGCAGTCTGCGGTTGAGAGTGTCCGGCCAGGGCAGACCGCTGAGGGTGTGCATGACACGGCATTGCGAGTTCTGGTGGAGGGATTGGTAGGCCTCGGTCTCTTGCAGGGGGATGTGGATGGACTGATCGAACAGGGCGCCTATCGCCATCTCTACATGCACCGCACTGGCCATTGGCTTGGACTGGATGTCCACGATGTCGGTGCCTATCGATTAGGCGAGCATCACGTGGAATTGGAACCTGGCATGGTGCTCACCGTGGAGCCTGGGCTCTATGTGAGCGATCGTTTACCTGTTCCTGAAGGGCAACCCAGCATCGAGGAGCGTTGGAAGGGCATCGGCATCCGCATCGAGGACGATGTGGCCGTGAGGAATTCAGATGAGGTGCCCGGAGGCCATGAAGTGCTCAGTGCTGCAGCCCTCAAGTCGGTTGAGGCCATGGAGCGCTGAACTCAACCCAGATCCAGCATCAGTCAGAACAGGAACACCACAAGAAGCATCAACCCTTCGCTCCCAAGCCCCTTCGGATGGGGGCGAAGCAGAAACACGGTGAGGCTGATTGCGGCCAGAACCGATCCGAAGAGGGTACTTAGAGCTCCTTGAGCGCTTCCTTCAGCACTTCCGTCTGATTGGCCACTTGCTGGGAGAGAAGAATCACAACGGCTCCCAAGATCAGTAGTCCAGTAATGATCAGTCCTGGGTCGCTGGCCAGCAGCCACTCCAGAACTCTGCTGAAACTGAGCAGGGCAAGAACACCGCCACCAAGGCCGAGGGTCGATAGCTCTTTGCTGATCTCCATGACCGGGGAGGACAGGGCCGATCGGCTGTTCATGGACGCCTTGAGGGGCTCACAATCCACGCGTTGGCAATCCCTTCAGTGCTGTGCCGTGGATCGCAGCCAATCAGTGACGGCCATGGTGCTGGTCAGGATGTGGTCAGCGCCGGCATCCTTCAACCTCTGCTCGTAGGCACTGCGCTCAGCAGGTTGATGGTGCAGGTGAGGAGGCGCGACAGCCAGGCTGATCCAGGTTCGTCCCGGCCACTCAGCTTTGGCTCGGATGACGGTTTGAATGTCGGCCACGGTGTCCCCTAGATAGGCCACGGTTGTTGCTCCGCTGCCAGTGAGCAGGTCGTGACTGAGCTGCAGCAGTCCGGTGGGATCTGGTTTGTCGGGGGCATCTCCCATGGCGATCAGAGGAGGTGCTTCAAGACCCAGGCGCTGCTCGAGCACAAAGCGGGCGGAGGGAGGTTCCGCACCGCTCACGAACCCCCAAGACCAACCGAGCGTGTGAATGCTCTGAAACAAGGACGCATCCACAAGAAGAGGCTCATCGCCGATGTACCCGCTCCAGGTTTCGGGTGAGGCTTCCGGATCGCCGCCGAAATAAAAACCGCTGAACACATCGATCAGGGACTGGCGTTCCGGCAATGGCGAGCCGTGCCGTTTCAGCAATTCAATGCTGGCATCCCAATCGTTGTTCCATTGTCCCTCTCCCTTGAGAGCGTCAATTTCAGCGGGGAGCGGCCGCCAACCGCTGTAGTGCTCAACTGTTGCTTGCAGAGCACGGCGGTAGCTTCCGGCGACATCCCGAATCACGCCGTCAATATCGAACAGCAGGAGCTGGCGAGGAGCAGTGGGGAGGCTCAGGTTGGGAGGAATGAAGGCGGCTGTTAGGTTAGTTGTTTGTCCTTAATCCTTGAGCGCTGACACCATGACGGTTTCCGAAGGCGCTGCTGCCGACCAGGAGGTCGCGACCGCAGCTCCAGCAGTCGAATCGGCTCCTGAAACTGCGGCGGCCGAGCAGGCTCAGGAGGCTACGGAAGGCCGTCCGGTGATGCGGGGCGGAAGCGCTGCGCTGGCCTCCGCCACCATCGACGCCGACGGTGTGCCTTCTGGCTATACACCGAAGGCGGATGAAGGACGCTTCCTTCTGAAGATTCTCTGGCTCCCTGACAACGTGGCTTTGGCTGTCGATCAGATCGTGGGTGGCGGTCCGAGCCCTCTGACGTCTTATTTTTTCTGGCCTCGTGAAGATGCCTGGGAGACGCTGAAGGGTGAGTTGGAGGCGAAGTCCTGGATCACCGACAACGAGCGCGTTGAAGTGCTCAACAAAGCCACTGAAGTGATCAATTATTGGCAAGAGGAAGGCAAAGGTAAGAGCCTTGAAGATGCCAAGCTCAAGTTCCCCGATGTCACCTTCTGCGGTACTGCGTGAATCAGCGGTCCAATGATGTGTTTCAAACGACCTGCCACGGCAGGTCGTTTTTTTATTTGTAGTTCAAACATAAAAAAGCCGGGGTTTTTGGACCCCGGCTTGTCGAGAATTTTATGGAATGAGGATCATGAATCCTGGTTTTTTGCTGCCTGCACGCGGGCGCGAGCACGATCGAGGGTTTGCTGCGCTTTCACTTTGTCGGCTGAAGCGGGCTGCCCTTCCATTTTGGAAACTTCGTTCCTTGCCGCCTGCAGGTCTGATTCTGCACTGGATGCATCAATGGAACTGCCGAGCTCAGCGGAATTCACCAGAACGGTGACATCATCGGCGTCCACTTCAGCGAAGCCACCCATGAGGGCGATGGACTTCCAGCCACCTTCGGCACGAACACGCAAGACACCCACGTCCATCGCTGCAAGCAGGGACACGTGGCCGGGGAGAATTCCAAGCTGACCGGTGGTGCTTGGCAGAATCACCTCATCAGCTGAACCGTCGAACACACTCTGGTCGGGTGCCAGCACGCGGAGGGTGAGGGACATGGAAAAGGAGAACTTGGGGGCGGGGCGTTAGATCTGGATCAAGGGTTCGGGGACCTTTAGCGAGTGCTGGTCCCCGAATTCCTCACTTGGCTTCAGCCGCGATCTTCTCGGCCTTTGCTTTGACCTGGTCGATGTTGCCGACGAGGTAGAAGGCCTGTTCAGGGAGGTGGTCGAGATCACCAGCCAGGATCTGGTTGAAACCGGAAATGGTTTCTTCCAGTTTCACGTAGACACCAGGCATGCCGGTGAAGATCTCAGCCACGAAGAAAGGCTGTGAAAGGAATTTCTCAATCTTGCGGGCACGATCCACAATGCGACGGTCGTCTTCTGAGAGCTCATCGAGACCCAGGATGGCGATGATGTCTTGAAGCTCCTTGTAACGCTGCAGGGTGGACTGCACGGCGCGAGCTGTCTTGTAGTGGTCTTCGCCCACAACGGCGGGCTGAAGCATGGTGCTGGTGGAATCGAGAGGATCCACAGCGGGATAGATGCCCTTGGAGGCCAGACCGCGACTCAACACCGTGGTGGCGTCGAGGTGAGCAAACGTGGTGGCAGGTGCTGGGTCGGTCAGGTCGTCAGCGGGCACATAAACCGCTTGAATCGACGTGATGGAGCCTTCGAGGGTGGACGTGATGCGCTCCTGAAGTTCACCCACATCGGTGCCAAGGGTGGGCTGGTAACCCACAGCTGACGGCATGCGGCCCAGCAGCGCGGACACTTCAGAGCCGGCCTGGACAAAGCGGAAGATGTTGTCCACGAACAGCAGCACGTCCTGCTTGTTTACGTCGCGGAAATGCTCAGCCATGGTCAGAGCAGAGAGACCCACGCGCATGCGTGCACCGGGGGGCTCGTTCATCTGGCCGTAGCAGAGAGCCACTTTCGACTTGGACAGGTCTTCGGCATTAATCACGCCGGAGTCCTTGAATTCCTCATAAAGGTCGTTTCCTTCACGGGTGCGCTCACCCACACCGCCAAAAACAGAAACACCACCGTGCTCTTTGGCGATGTTGTTGATGAGCTCCTGAATCAGAACGGTCTTACCCACGCCGGCACCACCGAAGAGGCCAACTTTTCCACCCTGGCGATAGGGAGCCAGGAGGTCGATCACCTTGATGCCGGTTTCGAAAACCTTGGGCTTGGTTTCCAGCTCGGTGAGCTTGGGGGCTGAACGGTGGATCGGTGCTGTCGCAGAGGCGTTCACAGGGCCCTGTTCGTCAACGGGCTCGCCCAAGACATTGAAGATGCGTCCGAGGGTGGCTTCACCCACTGGAACGCTGATCGGTGCGCCTGTATCAAGAGCTTCCATGCCACGGACCAGGCCGTCGGTGCCGCTCATCGCCACAGCACGAACACGGTGATCACCCAGCAGCTGCTGCACTTCTGCGGTGAGGGCTACTGGTTGACCTGCTGTATTGGTTCCTTCAATGCGGAGCGCGTTGAGAATCTTGGGCAGCTTGCCGGCAGGAAATTCCACGTCCAGAACCGGGCCAATGACTTGGCGAACAACGCCATTGGTACCTGCGGAGGCGGGAGCAGCAGCGGCCATAGGAAAGGAGGTGTGTGAGGGACGCGACGTGCGCACCCTTCTCGAGCGGCGCAACGATACCACCGCAATGAGCGGGATCGAAGGGTTCGGTCACCCGCACACTCAATTCGTGGTCTGAGGGAGACAAGCGCGCATAGGTTGGCAGTCGGTGACCTTGAGTGCCAGCTCGGGTCGCTTTCGCGCTTCGGCGCCCTGTCCCTGCTCCCGCAAGTCCCCCATGGCAGCTGTTTCTCTCAGCGTCTCCACCGTCAAGCCTCTCGGCGATCGTGTGTTCGTCAAGGTCTCCGAATCAGAGGAGAAGACCGCTGGTGGCATCCTTCTCCCTGACACCGCCAAGGAAAAGCCCCAAGTGGGTGAGGTGGTTCAGGTTGGCCCCGGCAAACCCAACGATGACGGCTCCCGTCAAGCTCCTGAAGTCGGCGTCGGCGACAAAGTTCTCTACAGCAAGTACGCCGGAACCGACATCAAACTCGGCAGTGACGAGTATGTGCTCCTGTCCGAGAAGGACATCCTGGCTGTCGTCAACTGAGACAGCGCCGAATGGAATCGCCTTCAGCCCTTGAAGCTGCGATCCAGACAAGCTGATCATCACTCCAACTCTTTAAACATCGCCTCCCATGGCTAAGCGCATCATCTACAACGAGAACGCACGCCGCGCTCTCGAGAAAGGCATCGACATCCTGGCTGAATCCGTTGCCGTCACCCTCGGCCCTAAAGGTCGCAACGTGGTGTTGGAAAAGAAGTTCGGCGCCCCTCAGATCATCAATGACGGTGTCACCATCGCCAAAGAGATCGAGCTCGAGGATCACATCGAGAACACAGGTGTTGCTCTGATCCGTCAGGCCGCCTCCAAAACGAACGACGCTGCCGGTGACGGCACCACCACCGCCACTGTCCTGGCCCACGCCATGGTGAAGGCCGGTTTGCGCAATGTGGCTGCTGGCGCTAATGCCATCACGCTGAAGAAAGGCATCGATAAGGCCTCCGATTTCCTCGTGGCCGAGATCAAAAACAAGGCCAACCCGATCAGCGACAGCAACGCCATCGCTCAGGTGGGCACCATCTCCGCTGGTAACGATGAGGAAGTGGGTCGGATGATCGCCGACGCCATGGACAAGGTCGGTAAGGAAGGCGTGATCTCCCTGGAGGAGGGCAAGTCGATGACCACCGAACTGGAGGTCACCGAGGGCATGCGTTTCGACAAGGGTTATATCTCTCCCTACTTCGCCACCGACACCGAGCGCATGGAAGCGGTGCTGGATGAGCCCTACATCCTGCTCACCGATAAGAAGATCGGCCTGGTGCAGGATCTTGTTCCGGTGCTGGAACAGATTGCCCGCACTGGCAAGCCTCTGCTGATCATTGCTGAGGACATCGAGAAGGAAGCTCTGGCCACCCTGGTGGTGAACCGTCTTCGTGGTGTGCTGAACGTGGCTGCCGTGAAGGCTCCTGGCTTCGGTGACCGCCGTAAGGCCATGCTCGAAGACATGGCTGTGTTGACCAACGGTCAGCTGATTACTGAGGACGCCGGCCTCAAGCTCGAGAACGCCAAGATCGAGATGCTGGGCACTGCCCGCCGCGTGACGATCAACAAGGACACCACCACGATCGTTGCTGAGGGCAATGAAGTGGCCGTGAAGGCCCGCTGCGAGCAGATCAAGAAGCAGATGGACGAAACCGAGTCCACCTATGACAAGGAGAAGCTGCAGGAGCGTCTGGCCAAGCTGGCTGGCGGTGTCGCCGTGGTGAAGGTGGGTGCAGCCACCGAAACTGAGATGAAGGACAAGAAGCTTCGTCTCGAAGACGCCATCAATGCCACCAAGGCTGCGGTTGAGGAGGGCATCGTTCCTGGTGGCGGTACCACCCTGGCTCATCTGGCTCCCGCCCTTGAGCAGTGGGCCTCGTCCACGCTCAGCGGTGAAGAACTGATCGGTGCCAACATCGTGGCTGCGGCTCTGACCGCCCCACTGATGCGCATCGCTGAGAATGCCGGTGTCAACGGTGCTGTCGTTGCCGAGAACGTGAAGGCCAAGTCCTTCAACGAGGGCTACAACGCTGCCAATGGCGAATATGTCGACATGCTTGCTGCAGGCATCGTTGATCCTGCCAAGGTGACACGTTCCGGTCTGCAGAACGCGGCATCAATCGCTGGAATGGTGCTCACTACCGAATGCATCGTGGCGGATCTTCCCGAGAAGAAGGAAGCAGCACCTGCCGGCGGCGGCATGGGTGGTGGCGACTTCGACTACTGATCAGCACGAATCAGTTCATCGAGCGCGATCGATTCTGTTCAACCTCAAGACCCCTGCTTCAGCGGGGGTCTTTTTGTGTGTAGCTGCGAGCTTTGATACCAGAGAGTTGTTGGCTTGTGATGAACCTCCGTCGTTGATTGCGCGAATTCACAGAGTTCTTCTTCCGAAAAATGGCAATACCCTCAACTCTTTTGTGCGGGGAGGGGACTGGCACAACCTAGTGATTCTTTATGACGGGGGAGACATCGCGATCGGAATCATTCTCGATGTCTTGCTCAACTGCCTGATTGTTGGTTGGGCACTGTTCATCATCATCAAAGTGAACAACCCGACACAGCGCACCATTGAGAGTGGAGTGAACATGATCAGAGAGTCGGTGAACCCGATGCAGGTCATCGACGGGGATTGATCATTTCAACCAGCCAGCGCTGAGGATGATGGCCAACGTGAGAAAGACTGCCAGCGTGGTCCAAGTGATGCGGTTGAGCGTTGCCTCTGCGCTGCTTGAGCTCGTGAATGTGGAGCTGCCACTGGCCGCCAGACCTCCCATGCCATCACCCTTGGGGCTGTGAAGAAGAACAAAAAGAATGAGCAGCAGCCCACTGCTGATCCAGATCCAGGAAAGAACGGTTGTAATCATGGTTTGATCCTATGGCTGCTCGGGTCAGACGGGTTGGGGCAATCTTGCCGTTGAAGGAGCTGCCGCATCAATGGCTTCGATCAAGCTGTGACCTGTCATGGCATCCGGTTTTTCGAGGCCTAGCAGCTGAAGCAATGTTGGGGCTATGTCTGCCAGGCCCCCTTCGTTGCGTAAACGCAGGGAATTGCCCATGCCGACCATCTTGCGCTTCTCACCTTCAACGAGAATGACTGGGACAGGGTTTGTGGTGTGTGCTGTCCAGGCTTGTCCGTCATCACCGCGCATGCATTCAGCATTGCCATGATCGGCGGTGATCATTAACGTGCCTCCTGCTCGACCCACCGCATCAAGCAGGCGGCCAATGCAGTGGTCCACGGTCTCGATCGCCTTGGTGGCAGCCTCCATGACTCCTGTGTGCCCCACCATGTCGGGATTGGCATAGTTGATGACCACCAGGGAATAGACACCCTTTTCGATCGCGGCAATGCAACTGTCTGTGAGTGTTTCCGCTGCCATGGCTGGAGCCTGGTCGTAGGTGGCGACACGCGGAGATGGAACCAGATGGCGGTCTTCACCTTCGAGGGGCTGCTCGATGCCGCCATTCATGAAGTAAGTCACATGGGGATATTTCTCGGTCTCTGCCGTGCGGTACTGCTTGAGCCCGTCGGCAGCAACCACCTGGCCGAGAAGGTCGTCGAGGGATTCTGGAGGGAAGGCGACCTTCACCGGTAGCCCGCTTTCGTACTGGGTAAAGGTGACGACATCTAGCTTTGGATGGTGTGGACGAGAAAAGCCCTCAAAGTCTTCAAGGGTGAGGCTCTGAATGATCTGACGGGCGCGGTCGGGCCGGAAATTGAACATCAGTAGCGAATCCCCCTCCTGGACATGGCAAGCGCTTAGTCGCGTCGGCTCGAGGAACTCATCGGTAGTTCCAGCGGCGTAACTTGCCTCAAGCACAGCGGTGGGGGATTCCGTGCTGACAGGAAATTCCGGGTCGGTCAGCAGGCTATGGGCGCGTGAGGTTCTCTCCCAGCGTTGGTCGCGGTCCATGGCCCAGTAACGACCACAAAGACTGACAATCTCACCGATTCCGCTTGCCTGCATGGCTTCTTCAATCGCGTGGATATAACGCGGTGCGCTCTGTCTAGGAGTGTCCCGTCCATCCGTGATTGCATGAATAGCCACGGTCTGAATACCTTCTGCTGCAGCCCAGCGCAGAAGGCCGCAGAGGTGATCAACGTGGCTATGGACGCCTCCATCGGAACAGAGCCCGAACAAGTGAAGGGTTCGACCGGACTCACGCAAGCGCTCAGCCAGAGATCTGAGTGCTGGCACTGCTGGAAGTTGATTGGTGCGAACCGTATCTCCGATGCGCACGAGTTCCTGACGGATGATTCGCCCCGCACCGATGGTCAAGTGGCCGACCTCGGAATTTCCCATTTGCCCGTCAGGCAGTCCCACGTGGGAGCCGCTGGCCTGGATCAACGTGTTCGGGTATGCATGCTTCAGTGCATCCATCACAGGAGTTTCTGCGGATCGGATGGCGTTGAAGTCGCTGCCGTCACAATCTCCCCAACCATCCAGGATCGCCAGGACCACAGGGGCAACAGACAACCTCTGTTTGTGATGTCCAGCCAGGCGATCAACAGCGTTCACTCAGCGATACTCCCTTCTTAAGAACATCTCCAGAATCACAAGCTACCTCTAGATCCTCCCCGAGGTGAACCGTACCCAGCGGAAAGGTCAGCTTTCTCGGACTCTGCGCTGTGAAAACTGCATAAAATCGACTCTCTTAGAGGGGCTTAAGCCATGGGGTTGGGCACTCAGGGCGAACGAATCGAGATTCTCTCTTCCGATGAACTGAGGAGAACGTTGATGCGCCTCGCCTCTCAAGTGCTTGAGAGCGTTGGAGGGCTTGATGATCTTGTCCTTCTTGGGATCCCCACCCGTGGAGTGCAGCTGGCCTCGGTCTTAGCGCGTTCGCTGGAAGAGCAGGTCGGCCGCCCAGTGGCAAGGGGAACCCTGGATCCCACTTTTCACAGGGACGATCTGGAGCGGGTCGCTATGCGACCGATGACAGGCACAGACCTTCCCGTGAGTGTTGAGGGGCGTGAGGTGGTGCTCGTTGATGACGTGATTTTTACCGGTCGCACGGTGAGGGCTGCCCTTGAAGCCATTCAGGCCTGGGGACGGCCCCGCAGAGTTCTGCTGTTGGTGCTGGTGGATCGCGGGCATCGAGAACTGCCCATCCAGCCTGATTTCTGCGGGCGAATGGTTCAAACGCGTCGCAGTGAAACGATCGAACTGCGTCTGCTCGACGTGGATGGTGAAGAGGGGGTTTTCCTGCGCAGATCTCAGGACGCAACCTGAAGTTCGTCACTGCGGAAATGGGCCTTGTAGCGACCGAAGGCCACGATCACAGGAAGGGTCGGGCTGATCGGGCGCCCTTTCCATTCCGTCAGCACGGTCACCACCTCTCCCTCACTGCCCTGGAGATCGAAGGATGTGCCCCGATGTTCCGGATGGTTGTAGACCACCACTGATGAGGCGACGACGACCTTGTCACCAGGCTGCATGAAGTCACGAATCCAATGGGGCGAATTGTCTCACGGCCCCTTCGCTTTGCAGAGGCTTTCAGGCCCTTCCTCCACGAGGACACCGCCTAGATCTGAACACCCTGCAACGAAAGCGCTCCAGGGATCCATGCCCTCGCCAATGCGTTGTTCAACGGCAGCGTTCAAACGCTCCGTGTCCACGGTGTGATCTGGCAGATCACCGTGACTGGTATGACTTTGCTGATCGCGAAGATCTTTGATAGCAGTCTCTATCTGACGTCGGAGCGGCAGGGCATGGCGCTGCCACCAGGGATGGTCCAGTTGATTCAGCGCACTCAAGGCTTCCCACCATTGCCGCCGCCGCACACGCTCCTGCAGTCGCTCGTGATCGATGCGATTGCGATTCCAGGTCTCTTTCAAGCTGTCGCTGAGTTGGGCCCCAGTCCGTTGCCCCCTGGCCTCCAAAATTGACAGGGTGGCTAATGCCTTGTCGAGGTCTCCGGCACGGAACTGGGACAAAGCCTTGTCACGCACCTCACGGCGCCAATCCTGAAGCTGCTTGCGATCGGCAGCTTGCTGGGCTTTGGTGCCGACTGTTGAATTCACAAGTTGCGCTTGAAGTTCCAGTGCCTTGCTTGTGTCTCCGGCGTTCCACATGATCTGTGCCTGGCGCCGTCTGCAGACAGCCTGTTCCAATGGGGCCTCATTTCCTAACCAGCGCAACGCAGCCAATTGTTCTCCGTAGCGCAGGCAAGCTTCCAGGTCGCCAGCTTTGGCAGCGTCCCTGAGACGTTGCGGAAGTTGTCGCTCCCACCAATACGCAGTGCCACAGAGAATGGCCACACAACCCAGCGTGGCGATTAGCCAGAAGCGGGGTAGGGGGCGTCTGAGCGCCAAGGAACAATCATTTTTGAGTCAACCCATCTTGTCGCATTGGCGCAGAAGTCCAAGGTTGATCGAGTTCAGATGGGAGCCAGTGCTTCGATCTTCGCCCTTTTCGTATCACCGAATGGTTCCAAGGTTGATCGAGTTCAGATGGGAGCCAGTGCGTAAATCTTCACCCTCCATGATCAGATCGGCATGCTCATCGATGCGAAAGCGCAGTTTCAGGCAATCCTCTCCAGGCTGAGCCGGAGGGTTGAGCATGAGCTTGTAGTGAGGTGACGGGCATGCTCTGACCTCTGCTGCTCCAGGGTTGCGTTCGACAACCTGGGGAAGTCCATCGATCAGTCTCACTTCATGGCGCGTGTCCAGCTGAGGCTCTCCGAGCACGAACTCGATGGTGGTTTGATCGACAGCACTGGCACTCAACACCAGCTCAAAGGGTTGGCTGGATGGCCAGGGCTGGCCTGCCATAAAGAGCGGATGCCAGTGATGTCGGTTGCTGCGCCGGTCCCAGCAGCGCAATGAGATGCCCCTTTGCAGAAGATCGAGGATCTGCACGCCTGGTGTGAGGCTTAGGGCTCCGCTGGCAACAGCTTCCATCGGAGGAGGCGTGCGAAGTGGGATTGGGCTCATAACGGCGGTGAGCCATGTCCTTAGCTGAGGAAGATGTGCACCTCCACCCACCACCACAACAGCGTGAAGGTCGCTGCGGCGACAGCCGTGAACCTCGGCAGCGCGCAGGGTCCGTTGAAGAAGATCCTCCAGGAGTTCAAACAGTCCGCGTTCCTTCAACAGTTCACTCAACCGCCTGCGGTTCATCCGCAGGGGCGTGGGGGTCGCCAGCTCTGGACTGCTGGCTAGTTCCGTCAGCTCTTCGTCGTCGTTGATCTCGGTGCTTGAAAGCCGGCATTTGAGCCGTTCTGCCGCATCGAGAAGCGCGGTTAAACCATTCCCACTGGATGGGAGGCCTTGCGGCTGGAGCGCGTCAAGGATCCATCGGTCGAGATCTCTCCCTCCCAGATTGATACCAGCTTTGCCGAGAACACGTGCCTGGCGGAGGGTCTGGCGGCTTTCTCTGAGGTTTCGGCTCCGGAATCGCAGAAGCTGCGCCAGGGGGGCGGCGCGACCTTCGCCTCCTTCCAGAGCCACCAGCGACAGATCGAGCGTGCCACCACCAAGGTCAACAACGAGCATTTTCGCTCCAGCGGGTAACCCAGCACCGAGGGCTGCCGCCGTCGGTTCATCCACCAGTGCGATTTCAGGAATCCGCAGCGGAGCACAGGCATCCAACAGCCACTGCCGGTAAGGCGCGTCGGTCTCGACCGGTGCGGTGAGCACGAGGCGCTCGATGGTCAGATCCTGGGGAATACGCTTGCAAATTTCTTGAAGCAGGCGAGCCCCCGCCTGATCAGGACTAAGCCGCTGGCGCCATTCTGGCGGAGCCGGTTGGCCAATTAAGCGCTTGAAGTCCCGGTGAAGCTGGGGGGCATCGCGGTGGCCGAGACCACTTTCAATCACTTGGCGCCCCACGAGAGCACCGGTGGATTCGCGATCTTCAAGCCAGAGCATGGAAGGGACTGCCCCTGATTCGCGGCTGATCGGCGCGAGGTCGAGCAGTTGGATGTGAGGGCTATCGCAGGCTTGAAATGCCACCACGGTGGTGGTGTTCCCCAGATCGATCGCCAGGGTTCCGCGTTGGGAAAGATAAAGGTTTTGTTCGCCAGCGAGGGGTTTCGCCATCCCCATGGGCAGGTTGGAAGAACGACGAGGCTACGGGGATTAGTAATGGATCGGTTGCGTCGACTGGTGTTCTCCTTTTATCGGGAAGATCCAGAGATTGAGGCAGAGCTGGAACCCCTGCGGGACTGTCGTATGTCCCGTAGCTGGGGCACCATCCGCGTGGAGTGTGTTGACGCCGGTCATCTCGAAGAGGTGAGTGCATTGCTCAGTCATCTGCGTCGTCCGCTTGTGGCCATGGGACTCGGGCGTCAGATCGTGCTGCGTGTGCCGGGCAGACCTCAGCGCTGCTACCCGATGCATATTCCATTTCACAGCGACATGTTCACTTAGAATTGGCGATTAACAGGGAAAGGGCATGCTCACGGCAGGTGTTGACCATCAGGATCTCGCCAAGAGAGGAGAAAGCCTGATCCGTCAGTCCAGCAACCGCTACCTGACCACGGTTCGCATTGCGTTTCGTGCCAAGCAGCGTCGTTTTGACGATTTCGATGGGTTGCTCGAAGAATCCAGCGTGAAGCCTGTACAGCGGGCCATCGTTGAGCTCAGTGATGAGCAGGATCAGCCCGATCTCCTTCCGGGATGATTCAACAGGAGGGTTCTGGCTGGAGGCTGGCCAGGGATCCTCAGCGCTGTCCCTTCAGCGTTTTGATTGGTGGTGATACCTGGGCAGTAGAGCTCACTGAAGATGAGGCCGGCGCGTTGGCCTCTCTGATTTCAGACCTTGTCGACAACCATGCTGCGCTGCAGGGACAGCTGATGGCGGAGGAGGAGATCACGCTCGAGCTTGATCGCAATCCCTGGTGGGGGTGTCTTGAGGGGGATTGCCATGCATGGTCGTTGCGGTTGATTCTCAGCTCTGCCAACTCCGAGAGTCGGGGGGTGGAGGTCTTCTGGCCAGCTCCTGCGGCAGCTGCGGCGGCTGCGACTCTGAGATCCCTGTGGGACATCCCCATTGATCAGCTGAGCTGATCAATGGGGATTCCACTGATTTCCCCGAGGCTTTCCCACCGTCTCTCAGGGGTTTTCCACAGGAGGATCCGAGAAAATGGCGTTGTGGTCTTGACTTGTGGAAAACACCTGAGAATTTGTTCTTTCGGGTTGACGATGAGCGTTGTTGGTTCGCCGTGTCTCGATCGTGGGAATCGCTGGCTGGGAAAGCACTCTGTTGCTCAAGTCTCATCAAGAGAGCTGCTGAGATTCGTTAAAACGCGATGCCTTGACAGGGTGTCGTTCATGTGGAGAACTAGTGTCATTCGAATGGAATTGGATGCAGGTAATCGACAACGTTGCGACCACTGTTGACAGCCCGGTTGCTGTGTCGACTGTTTCAGTTGAATCCAGTGTTGTGAGTTTTCAGACGGAGCTGCCCCAACCGCTGCAGCAGGCCATGGTTGGGTTTA